>DATCPC010000156.1:0-12602 GCA_036564355.1 Gemmatimonadaceae bacterium
CCGTTAATGCGTACCGTTCATACCGAACGCCGCCCGAAGCAAAACCAGCCGTGTTCTCCTGTTAACCCCGCCACAGCCGCGAGAACCATGACTGCACCGTCCGCCGCCCCGCCCTCGCGCATCGTCATCGCCGGAGGCAGCGGTTTCATCGGCTCCGCGCTCACGGGCCATTTTCTGAAGGGCGGGTACGACGTGGTGGTGCTCTCGCGAAAGGCCCAGGCGCGTGACGATGGCGCTCGCGAGGTCGCGTGGAACGGACGCAGCTTCGGGCCGTGGGCCAGGGAGCTCGACGGCGCGGCGGCCGTGGTCAATCTTACGGGAAAAAGCGTCAACTGCCGGCACACCGACAAGAACCGGCGCGAGATCATCGCGTCGCGCGTCATCTCGGTGCGCGCCATCGCCGACGCCATCGGCGCGAGCGCTACACCCGTGCCCGTGTGGATTCAGGCGGGCGCCGTCGGCACCTATGGAAACGCCGGCGAGGCGCTCTGCGACGAGAGTGCGTCCCACGGCCACGACTTCATGGCCGACGTGTGCGAACAGTGGGAGGCTGCGTTCCGCGCCGCACTCACCTCGAGCACCCGTCGCGTGGTGCTGCGATTCGGTATGGTGCTCGGACGCGATGGTGGCGCCCTCCCCGTGCTCGCCCGTCTCGCACGCTGGGGACTCGGCGGCACCGTCGGTAGCGGGCGGCAGTACGTGAGCTGGATCCACCTCGACGATCTCGTCGTCCTCGTCGAGCGCGCGATCGGGGCGCGGGAGATGACCGGTCCGTACAACGCCGCGAACCACGTACCGGCGACGAACGCGGCATTCATGCAACGGCTCCGTCACGCGGTGCATCGTCCGTGGAGTCCGCCCGTGCCGGCGTTCGCGGTGACGATCGGCTCGTACCTCATCGGCACGGAGCCTTCGCTCGCGCTGCACGGCCAGCGATGCGTGCCGCGACGACTGGACGCAGAGGGGTTCGTCTTCGCGCACGAGAATCTCGATGAGGCGCTAAGGGGCCTGCTCTCGTGACTCGAGCCTCCTTGTCGCTCCGGATGTGCGGCGCCGTCATCGCGGCTGCGATGCTGGCGAGCGCGGCGCGCCTTGCCGCGCAGGAGATGCCCGACTCGGGTGGTGCGCACCACGACATGCACCACGACGCGCCGCAAGTGGGCCCCGAGCCGCGACTCGGACAGATCGTCTTCGCGACATCGGCGTCGCCCGCCGCGCATCGCGCGTTCATCCGCGGCATGCTCTACCTGCACAACTTCCACTATCCGCAGGCGGCGGTCGCGTTCCGCGAGGCGCAGGCGCTCGACCCGGGCGACGTGATGTCGTACTGGGGCGAAGCGGTGAGCTACACGCACCCGGTGTGGAATCAGCAGGACACGGCAGCCGCGCGCGCCGCGCTGCGCCGGCTCGGTCCCACTGCGGCGGCGCGACTCGCGAAGGCGCGCACGACCCGCGAGCGCGCGTGGCTCGCGAGTGCGGAGGCGCTGTACGACGACGACGCGAGCAAGGCGCGGCGCGACACGCTCTTCACCGCGAGTCTCGACTCGCTGCGCACCGCATACCCGCACGACATCGAGGCGCAGCTCTTCTACGCGTTGTCGCTGCTGGGTTTGAACCAGGGCGATCGCGACGTGCCGACCTACCTGCGTGCGTACGCGATCGCGCGGCGCGTGTTCGCCGCGCATCCCAACCATCCGGGTGCCGCGCACTACGTCATCCACGCCGTAGACGATCCCGCGCACGCCGCGCTCGGCCTCGACGCCGCGCGCGCCTACAGCCGCATCGCGCCCGACGCATCGCACGCCCAGCACATGACCTCGCACATCTTCATCGCGCTCGGCATGTGGGACGACGTGATCGCCGCGAACGTGCGGGCGCAGCATCCGCTGCATCCGGGCGCGCGCGTGACGTACGGACACGGGGCGCAGTGGCTGGTGTACGGGCTGCTGCAGGAGGGACGATATGTGGAGTCCGCGCGGTGGGTGGACTCGATGCGCGCGCAGACGGCTCGCTTCGCGCAGGGCGGGAAGGAGAAGTACGACGCGGAGCAGGACAGCCGGTCGTATCTCGTGCTCGACCGCGCCGCGTTCGTCGCCGACACGCGCGCGTGGCGGTCGCCGCTCGCGATGCTCGAGATCGACACCACCGGACTCGGCGTGCACGACCTCGCGGCGAACGATCTCGCGCTCGGGCTGGCGGCGCTGGGGCGCGGCGAGCGCGCGCGGGCGGACTCGATTCGCGCGAGACTCGACGCGCGGATGGCGCGCGGGCTCGCGGGCGCGGGAGACGAGTCGGCAAGCGAGCGTGGCTACGCCGAGGTGATCGAGAAGGTGCTGCGCGCCGCGGTGCTACACGCGGGTGGCGAGGGCGAGAAAGCGGTGGCGCTGCTGACGGCTGCTGCCGCGCAGGACGACTCACTGCCATTCGCGTTCGGACCGCCGGTGGAGATCGTGTCGCCGCACGAGATGGCGGGTGAGTATCTGCTCGAGATGAAGAGAGCGAGCGATGCCGCGCGGGAGTACAAGCTGGCGCTCGCGCGCGCGCCTGGCAGAACGGCGGCGCTCGTCGGGCTCGCGAAGGCGCAGCTCGCGCTTGGACAGCGCGCGGATGCGCGGCGCGCGTATCTGCAGGCGGCGAAGAATTTCGCCGGCGCGGACAGCTCGGCCGCGCCAGAGATCGCGGCGCTGCGGCCGCGTATTACGAGGTAGTGCGAGCGGGCGTCTCGCTCGCGATCGCTCCGTCGGCGGCGGTCTTGATCCACGCCCGAAGCGATTCGACGTCGCGGCGCGGGAGGCCGTAGACCGACAGGTAGATCCCGTAGTGATACTCGTCGGTGCCGGGCTCGAGCTCGATCATGAGCAACCCCTTGTTGAGCGACTCGAGAGTTCCCCACAGAATAGTCGGCTCCACGCGTCCGACGACGAACGGGATCGAGCGACCATTGTCCATCGTGAGCGCGAGTCGATCGCCGACTCGCACGCCCTTGGTTCCGGTGTGCGTGGCGCGGAGACCCTCATCGCCGAGGAGGCGCGCCCAGAGCTCGGGACGCGGACCGGTGGCGCGGCGACGCTCGTGGATCGACTCGCGCGGTATGCCGGCGTGCTGCTCGAGATAGAAGCGGAGGTTGAAGAGGAAGTACGTCCACCCTTCCTTGTTCGCGGTGTACTGGTCGTTCCAATCCGCGTCAGCGCTGAAACCGGAGTGAACGAGTCGAACGACACACCGGCCGCCGGTAATCGACTCTATGTACCAATCGACCGCCACCGGGAGGGCCTCGCCTGGACTCGCGGAATCTTTTTTCGGCGGATCGGACCATTGCAGATGCCGGTGCTCTTCCCACGCGGTGATATGGGTGCGCCAGTCGATTCCTTCACCCCAGGAGAGGAGGAGCTCGGATCCGGGGGCGCCCCCGCCCTCGGCGATGAGGGGAAACCAGCGCGCGAGACCTTGGGCAGTGGAGAGCGCCTGCCAGATGTCGGTGGGCGTGGCGAGGATGGTTACCTCGAGCTCGATGGTGCGGCCGGGGGTGGTCATGGGAGCTCCTGCGTTGTGGTGTCGTGGTCGGGATCTGGAGATGGATGCGCGAGTGCAAGCATTCTGAATTTGCGCATGGTTGGCGTGTTACTGGCGCTATATTTGGCTGATAATGTCTTGATAAACTCAGTCAATTCTGTTGCGAACGCGGCCTGATCCTGGGCCGAAGCGAAGGCCAGCTCGGATTCCAGGGTGAGCGTGGGGAGCTTCCTGGCGCTGGAGTGGGCTCGGCGTTGGAGGCTGGAGACGTCGAGCATCGCGCGGTAGGCGGTGGCGATGAGGTAGGTGCTCGAGAGTCGGTCCCGGGCCATCGCGGGGTCGAGGGCGAGGGGGCCAAGTGCGTGGGGACCGAGGAAGAAGTGGGTGGCGGAGGATTGAAGGAGCTGTTCGATGGCGGTGCCGGACCGGCGTTCCCCGGCGGGGTGGAGGAGGCCGGCCTGGGTGAGCTGACGGATGTGATAACCGATTCGTTGCCGAGGGGAGTGGAGGGCGCGGGCGGTGCCAGAGGCGGAGTCGGGGTGGCGGAGGTGGGCGAGGATGCGGAGGCGGACCGGGTCGAGTGCGGCGACGGCCTGGTGGGTGGATTCGAGGGGGGCGACGTCGGTGGGGCGGCGGTCGGATTGGGCGGTTGGCATGGGGAGAAGGGTAGTACTTGACAAATATGTTTGTCAAGTAACAAGTACCGCCGTCCTTTGCAACCCTAGACGCACAACGCGCGTTGACCAGCGAGCGCGCCGCCATCGGCGCGCGTTACCCCGCTCGAGGCACAACATGGATCTGCAGCTCAACGATAAGACCGCGCTCGTCAGCGGCTCCACGCTCGGCATCGGGTTCGCCATCGCGAGCACGCTCGCCCGCGAAGGCGCGACGGTCATCGTCAACGGTCGCACGCAGGCGCGCGTCGACGAAACCATCGCGCGTATCACGAAGGACAATCCGAGTGCGAAGCTGCGCGGTGCGGCGGGCGATCTCGCCACGGTGCAGGGGATCGAGTCCGTCGCGAAAGGTTTTCCGGACGTAGACATCCTCGTGAACAACGTTGGCGCTTACGAGGCCAAGTCCTTCTTCGACATCTCCGACGCCGACTGGCAGTACATGTGGGACATGAACGTGATGGCCGGCGCGCGGCTCAGCCGGCACTACATGCGCGGGATGCTCAGCAGGAACTGGGGGCGCATCGTCTTCATCTCGAGTGAGTCCGGGCTCAACCTTCCAGGCGAGATGATCCACTACGGTGTGACCAAGACCGCGCAGCTTGGACTTTCGCGCGGGCTCGCCGAGCTCACGGTCGGGACTGCCGTCACGGTGAACGCAGTGCTTCCGGGGCCGACGCGCACCGAGGGCGTGGAGGAGTGGTTGAAGGGACTTGCGGCGCAGAAGGGGGTGAGTCTCGCCGAGGTGGAGAAAGACTTCTTCGAGAAGACGCGGCCGACGTCGCTCATCCGCCGCTTCGCTGACCCGTCGGAGATCGCCGCACTCGTCGCCTACGTTGCGAGTCCCTTGTCGGCTGTCACGAACGGCGCGTCGCTACGAGCAGAAGGCGGAATCATCCACAGCATCGGCTGACCCGCATCGCCGCTGGCGAACGCGCTCGACTTCACGCTATCGGCCAACTGACGCCGATCAGGCGTCGTCGACCGGCAGCGTGAGAATGAAGGTCGCACCCTTGCCCGCATCGCTCCGCACGGAGATGTCGCCGTGCATCGCGCGGGCGAGGTCGCGGCTGATCGCGAGCCCGAGCCCAACGCCCTGCTGGCGCTCGGGCGTGAGATGGCGATCGACCTGCACGAACGGGTCGAAGATCGAGTGCAGCTTGCCGTGCGGGATTCCACGTCCCGTGTCCTCGACGATGACGCGCGCGGTGTCGCCGGTGGTCTCGCAGCTCAACGTGATCAGGCCGCCGCGGTCGGTGAACTTCACCGCGTTCCCGACGAGGTTGAGCAGGATCTGATCGAGCTTCTCGCGATCCGCTCGCACGCGCACGTTCCTGCCGCAGGGACGGTACTCGTACGCGACGCCCTTCGCGCGCAGCTGCGGCGCGATTAGCGCCTCCATCCCCGACAACGCGTCCGTGAGTGCGACATCCGAGAGATGGAGCTCCACGGTGCCCGCCTCGACTCGCGCGTAATTCAGAATATCGTTGATCAGCACGAGCAGATGCTGACTCGCACGTCTGATGCGACGGAGATCCTCGCGCTGCAGGTCGGTGACGGGGCCGCGCACGCCCATCTCGAGCAGGTCCACGTAGCCCGAGACGGCGTTCAATGGCGTGCGCAGCTCGTGCGACATCGTCGTGAGGAAGATCGCCTTCGCCGCGTTCGCGGCCTCTGCCTCGCGCCGCGCCTGCTGCTCGCCCTCGAGCAGCTCCTCGCGATCGGTGACGTCGTGGCTGACGCCGAGGAAGCTGACTGGCTCGCCGGCATCATCGGTGCGCAGGCGCGCGAACCCCTCGAGCCATCGCACCGCGCCATCCTTCCGCACGAACCGATACTTGATGTGGTACGTTGGATTGCGCTCGGCCAACGTGCGCGCGATCTCGCGCTCGACGCGCTCGCGATCGTCCGGATGGATGTATGAGCTGAACTCCTCCAGCGAGCCGGAGAAGGTGCCTTCGGCCAGGCCGTGCATCCGCTCGGTCTGCGACGACCACACGACGCGCCCGTTTCGAATGTCCCACTCCCAGGAGCCCAGTCCGCCGGCCTCCATTGAGAGCACCAGCTTTGCCTCGCTCTCGCGCAGCAGTGCGTTGCTCATCGCTTCCGCGTCGCGCGCGCTGACCGTCTCGGCGAAGAGCCGCGTGCGCTCGATCGCGAGCGCGGTTCGGCGCGCGAGCTCCTGCACGCGCGAGATGTCGCTGGGGCCGAGGAAGTGTCCGGACTCCGCGGAGACGATGGTGATCGTACCGACCGCACTGCCCTCGACCATCATTGGCGCGATGACGTACGAGCGAAGGTTGAGGGCCAGGAGGAGGGCGCGCTTGTCGAGATCCGGAACGCCCGCGATGATCATCTCGTCGGTGATCTCGCTTGCTCGAACGACGCCGGTGCGCAGCACCTGGTAGACGCCGCCCGGCTCGTCGGGCGTGGCAGGGAATCGCCGATTGAGCTCGTCGGCGATGGCGAGCTTCGCCGGATCCGAATGCACGGTGGCGATGCGGCGCAGCGTGCCGTCGGGCGCGAGCAGATCGATCGAGCACCAGTCGCTGAGCCGCGGCACGGCGAGATGCGCGACACTGCGAATCGTTTCGTCGGTCTCGACCGATGTTGCGAGCACGGCGCTCGCCTCTGCAAGCACGCTCAGCCCCTCTGTGGCGCGGCGCTGGTCGTGCACGTCGGTGCAGGTGCCGAACCAGCGCGTGATCTTTCCGGTCTCGTCGCGAAGCGGCAGCGCGCGGCAGAGGAACCAGCGATACGCGCCATCGTCACCGCGGCGTAGCCGGCACTCGGCTTCGAAGAGGTCGCCGTCGCGGAACGACCGCTTCCACTTGTCTTCGACGTTCTGCGTGTCTGACGGATGCAGCGCGTCGCGCCAGTCGCCGCTGACTGGAGTCGAGCTCGAGGCGCCGGTGTACGCGAGCCAGCGGCCATTGAAGTACTCGCTGTCGCCGGATGCGTTCGTGGACCACACGAGCTGCGGCATCGTTTCCGCGAGCGCGCGGAACGAACGCTCCGCGCGTACGCGGGAGCTGACGTCGGTGAAATACACCGCGAGACCGCGGCGCCACGGATACGCGCGCACCTGGAACCACTTGTCGAGTGGCTCGAAGTACTCCTCGAATCCGGCGACGACCTGATCGCGAACCGCGCGCCGGTACTCGAGCTCGAAGGTGGATCCCGCCGCCTCGGGAAAGGCGTCCCAGATGGACTTGCCCAGCAGCTCGGCACGCGTTCGAGCGAGCAGCGGCTCGGCGTTCTCGTTGAGGAAGATGAACCTCCAATCGTGATCGAGGGCGAAGAAGGCGTCGCCAATGCTCTCGAGAATGTCGGTGGCTTCGCGCCGCGCCTCCTCCGCGAGTGCGGTCTGTTTCTCGATGGAGCCGAGCGCCTCGTCGCGTTCGGCCGCGAGCCGCGTTTGCACCGCTGCCTCGCGCGCGAGGAGCACATTCACGAGCAGCGCGATGAGAAAGGCAGCGCCGGTGCCGACGATGACGACCCATGTCACCTCGTTCGTGTAGTGGGTAAGATCCGCGGATCGGGCAGCGAGGCGCATCGCTTCCTGCTCGCGGACCGTTCCCGCGATGCGCCGTGCGGCGCGCATGTCGTCGCGACCGCGATTCGTCTTCACGATCGCCAGCGCTGTGTCCGGGCCGATGGCGCGCTGGAGTCGGATGGTCTCGGCGATCTCGGCCATCCTCGCACGGGAAAACGCGGCGAGGCTGTCTACCGCAAGCCTCGTGGCCTCGCTGGATCCCGAGGTAGCGACGGCGTCGCGGAGCCGGTCGGTGGCCAACGGTACGGAGTCGGCCGAGCGAAGGTACGGACCGAGATAATCCTCGTTGTGTGTGAGCAGGAATCCCCGCTGGCCTGTTTCCGCGTCGACCAGCAAGGCGACGAGATGATCGGAGGCATCGGCGACGGCACGCGATCGGCGGGAGTCGGCGCGCGTTGCCGCGATCTTCGATGTGCCTTCATGCGCAACGATGCCGACGATGAGCACCAGGACCGGCGGCCCGAACACGGCGGTGAGCCGGCGCCACGTGAGACGCCAATACGAAAAGATCGAGCGCGGAGTGAGCCGCGCGACGACCGTTCGCTTCTCTGGCGATCGCGAGCGGTTGGGCTGGGTCATGGGGCTCGAATGGGGGCCTGCTACCGAATGACGAACGGCCGGATCCGCTCGAGGGTGAGCTGATCCGGCCGTCTCGCTCTCTCGCTGCGGACAGCCGTGCGAGAGAGTTTAGCATTCCCTGTGCCGCGACTAGTTGCGTCGCGGCGGCTTGTCGTCGCGTGCGGGCGGCTTGGTGTTCTCCTTGTCGTTCGTCGGTGCACGGCGCTTGTCGGACGCCGCGCCCTTGTCGCTCTGACCGCGTGCGGGCGGAGCCTTCGTTGCCTGTGGCGCCTCTGGCTTCTCGCCCTGCGCAGGCGACTTCCTTTCATCCTGCGGTGCGGCACGCGGCGCCTGCTCCTCCTGTCGAGGAGCCGCCCGCGTGTTCGGCGGCGTCGCCGCGTGCGCATTCGGCGACGGATGCGAGTTCGGATTCGGCTCGGCAACCGTGTGCGCGGGACTGCCATTCGCGGACCCGTTCACGGGCGAAGGTCCATCGGTGTGCGATACCGGCCGATCATTCGCTCTTGGCTGCGCCGCTGGCGCCGAACGCACGTTCACGTTCGGCTGCGGTGCGGGTACGGGGCGCGCGTTCTCGTTCGGCTGCGCCGCCGGCGCCGGACGTACGTTCACGTTCGGCTGCGGTGCTGGTGCGGGGCGCGACTCGTCGTTCGGATACGAGCGCACGTTGATGTTCGGTCGCGTGTTGGGAACCGGGCGCGCCGTGGTACTCGGCGTGACGGGGGTTGGTGCAACCGCGGTTGGAACAACCGTGTGCGTTGGAGCGCTGTTCGGCGCACGGTTCACCTGCGCGTTCCCATCGGTGTGCGACATCCCACGCGTCACGCCCGAGCGGGGAGCGCCACGCGTCTGCGAGATCGTGAGCGGCGCCACTGGCTTGTCACCGGTGGTCTGCAGCTGCGCCGCGTGCGACGCGAAGGTCGCCGGGCGCGGAGGAGGCGTGTTCTTCCACACCACCTGTCGCGTCTGCGACGCCTCGGGCGGGCGACTCACTTGCGTGGCGCCCTGACGACGAATGAGCACGCTCTGCTGCGTCGGGGTCACCGGCGCACCATCGCCTACGACGTGCGCCGAGCGCGCTTCGCTCACCGGCACGACCACGGCAGTGCGTCCAATGCGCCGCGAGCCCGCGAACTGATCCTGCGACACCGCGGTCGTGGCACCCTGCACGCGCTGATTGCGATACTGGATGTTCGTCACGTTCACGTTCGTGATGTTGATGTTCGTGACATTGACGTTCGTCACGTTCACCCTGCGAACGTAGTCGTCGCTCGTGCGATACGCGGGACGATAGATCTCGCGCGGCGCGAGCGGGAACCACGCGACGTCGCCACGATCACCGTAGTACCCGCCGCCGCTGAAGTTCGATCCGCCAACGAAGACGACGAGCGCGGGCGCATACACCGGGCGGCGGCGAACGACGCCTGGTGCCCACACCCAGCGCTCGCGAACGTACGCCCAACGACCATAGTGGAACGGGGCGAAGCCCCAGGGCGCGTCGTCGATCCACGTCCAACCATAGGGCTCGACCCATGCCCAGCGGCCGTACCGATACGGCGCCCAGTCGTACGCGACATGCGATGGCACCCACACGTGCCCATAGTCCGCGTCATCGCTCCATGTTCCGTTGCGATCGAGGTCCTCGTAGCCCGTCATGTCGCGCGAGACGTACTGCGCCGACACGGACTCATCTTCTGCACGATCGCGCGAATACGACCACTGGTCGTACTCATCCATAGGAGCTGCATCGCGCACATCAGGCGACGCGCCGTCGACCGTGAAGAGCACGGTCTCATCGGGACGCACCGAAACAGTGTTGTCGTTCGCGGTGACTTCCGCGTCGCCATTGCGAGTGGTCACGGTGCTCGTGGCGCCGTCGGCGCTCACGTCAATGCGATAGGTGCCGTCGCGCATGAGCGTCACGGCGCCGGTTGGCGTATCGATCTCGACATTGTCATCCGCGTCGAGCGTGCGAATGCGGATGAGCGCGGAGCCCTGCGTCAGCCGAATCTGCAGATGATTGTCATCGAGGTCGAGAATTTCGAATGCGGTTTCCGGCGCGAGGCGAATCGCGTTCGAGCCGACGTGCAGCTCGGCACGCGCATTGGCGTCGGTCCAGAGATGATCGCCGGATGAGAGCGGATAGTTGAGCGTCGCGCTCGTCCAGTCGTCGACATTGCCCGGACGAAAGGACACTTCGCCCTGGAGGTAGCTCGCTCGCAGCACGCGTGAGGAGGGATCTTGCTCCCGTCCTTGAGCGTTCACGGTCGCGAGTCCGCTCAGGACCAGCGCAGCCGTACCGATGAATCCACGAGTCCAGCGCATACGTCGATCTCCGCAAAAGAAGTGGTTTGCCACCGGTATAGCGCAACTGGCATTCCGAACCGGGCCAATAGGCTCGACAGCGTGTATCTCATGCGCTGACAAGCCATTGCAAGTACGTTTCGAGGTCGACGCAAGAGGCCGGGAGACTCTACTGTCGTGCCCGGAGTACGTGAAAGTGTCCTCCCGAGAGGACGATACAATCTTTCCTTGGTAATCGACCTGACCGCGAAACCCAGCTACGTACTCGCGCTGCTCTTCACGGCGGACAGGCGACAGGTAGTGCTCATGCGGCGCACGAGGCCGGTGTGGCAGGCGGGTCGCGTCAACGCGCTCGGAGGCAGGCTCGTGGATGGAGAGTCGCCCGTCGATGCGGCGCGGCGAGAGGTACGCGAGGAGAGCGGGGTCGAGGTGAAGGAGTGGGCGGAGGTGCTCGTCTGGGACGACGCGGAATATCGGATGCACGTGATGCGCGCGGTGAGCGAGCTCGCGCGTGCCGCGCGTACTATGGAGGATCAGGAGGTATTTCTTGCCGATGTCGATTCGCTGCCGGCGAACGTGATCGACAACCTGCGCTGGCTCGTGCCGCTCGCGCTGGATGCCGATGTCGCGCTTCCCG
This sequence comes from Gemmatimonadaceae bacterium, assembly GCA_036564355.1. Classification (GTDB taxonomy): domain Bacteria; phylum Gemmatimonadota; class Gemmatimonadetes; order Gemmatimonadales; family Gemmatimonadaceae; genus FEN-1250. The sequence goes on from DATCPC010000156.1 coordinate 11,261, forward strand.
TGGCGGTGAAGAGCGCGGCGGCCGAGGGGTCGGGGCTGACGGAGCGGGAGCGGGGACGGCGCTGAGCGATGCCAGAGCTACCCGACATCACCGTGTATCTCGAACAGCTCGAGCGGCGCATTGTTGGCCAATTGCTCGAGAAGCTCGTGATCGCGAAGCCGTTCGTGCTGCGGACGTTCGATCCGCCGGTGTCGGAGATTGTCGGAAGGACCGTTCGAGGTGCGCGGCGGATGGGGAAGCGCATCGTCCTCGAGATGGATGGCCAGCGGTTCATCGTGATCCATCTGATGATCGCAGGGCGGCTCAAGTGGCGCGCGGTGGGCGGGAAGCTGCCGCCCAAGGGGTCGATCCTCGCGGCGTTCCATTTTCCGAATGGCGTGCTCGTGCTGACGGAGGCGGGGACGACGCGCCGCGCGTCGATGCACCTGGTGCGGGGCGAGGAGGGGCTGCGCGAGCTCGATCGCGGCGGGCTCGAGGTGCTCAGCGCTTCGCTCGCGGAGTTTTCCGCGCGGCTCACGAGCGAGAACCACACGCTCAAGCGCGCGCTCGCGGATCCGAGACTGTTCAGCGGGATCGGGAATGCGTACTCGGATGAGATCCTGCATCGCGCGCGGTTGTCGCCGGTGATGCTGACGCGGCGGATCCGCGGGGAGGAGATCTCGCGGCTGTACGACGCCACGCGAGCGACTCTGACGGAATGGACCGCGCGACTGCGCGCGGAAGCCGGCGAGAATTTTCCGGAGAAGGTGACCGCGTTTCACGACGAGATGGCCGTGCACGGCCGGTTCGGCGAGCCGTGCCGAGTGTGCGAGACGCCGGTGCAGCGGATCCGGTATGCGTCGAACGAGACGAACTACTGCGCGCGCTGTCAGACAGGTGGGAAGCTGCTCGCGGATCGCGCGCTGTCGCGGCTGCTGGGGAAGGACTGGCCGAAGTCGATCGACGACATCGAGTGATTTGCCCTCACGCCCGCGGCTCCGTCTTCGCCGCGCTCAGCGAGATCGCGAGCCCGATCCCGAACATGTGCACCGCGAGTCCCGTCCACCACGTGCTAAGTGGAGCGAAGTGCGGCTTCGTGTGCATTGCGTCGAGCGGAAGCACGACCCAATTCATGAAGAAGTAGATCCACGCCCCGTACGCAAGCCCGGAGGGAATCGGCTTGCGAAGCAGCACCGGCAAGAAGCGCCGGCCGACAAAGACGAACACGGTGGCCCAAGTCAGGGCGATGAGCCAGTGAAGGCCGACTCCAAGGGTGGCGGTGGCGGCGCCGCCGTCGAAGGATGATTTGCCGATGAGACCGGCCGCGATCGACTGTGGGACCTTGATCGCGGGGACTCCCTTC
>DATCPC010000159.1:0-3933 GCA_036564355.1 Gemmatimonadaceae bacterium
GGAAAAGTGGCTGAGAAGGCGCTGGATGCGGCCGGAATCACGGTCAACAAGAACACCGTGCCCAAGGAGACGCAGTCGCCCTTCGTCACGAGCGGCATTCGCATCGGCACTCCGGCGGTTACCACGCGCGGAATGAGGGAGCCGGAGATGGAGCAGATCGCCAAGCTCATCGACAGAGTCGTCGCCAGCGCTGGTGACCCGGCGGTCGCGTCGGCAGTCAAAGAGGAAGTACTCGACTTGACGAATCGGTTTCCTCTCTACAAATCCTTTCCCTCAATGGCGGACAAAAAGTAGCAATGGCTGAGCTGGCATTTCGCGAAGGGATCATGGACCGGATTCGCATCCGCGAGCCGCGGTTTGATGAGCAGGCTTATCTGTTCGTCCTGTCCGCGCTCGAGATGTGTCAGGCGCAGCTCACCATGCGGCGGCACATCACGGGAACCGAGCTCGCCAACGCGTGTCGCGATCTCGCGCTCGAGCGTTACGGCCTGATGGCGAGGGTAGTTCTCGAGCACTGGGGACTCTCCGCGACTGCGGACATCGGCGACATCGTGTTCACCCTCGTCGACCTGGGGTTCCTCCTCAGCCAGCCGCAGGATACCCGCGACGAGTTCGTGGACGTGTTCGACTTCGACAGGGCATTCGAGCGCGACTACCCCTGGAACTGCGCGCAACAGGCATAAACTCCAATCGTCCGAGCAATGCCCCCATCCGTCAGGGTGGTCAGCGCCAGGGAATCAGCGGAGCGCGATCGGGCGACCATTGAAAGCGGAATTCCGTCACGCGTGTTGATGCAACGCGCTGGCGCCGCTGCGGCCGAGGAGATCTCGCGCCGGTATGGCGATCGACTGCGGGATGGCGCCGTTGTGTTCACCGGTCCCGGAAACAATGGCGGCGATGGCTGGGTTGTGGCGGGCATGCTCGCGCGCTCGGGGATCGATGTCACGGTCGTCGAGGCAATTGAAGCGAAAAGCCCTGATGCCGTAGCTGAGAAGAGCGCGGCGATCGATTCGGTGAAATGCGTACGAGAGTTTCCCGCGAGTACCGGTGATCGCGGAACAACTGCGCGGGTCGTGATCGACGCCCTGCTCGGAACTGGCGCCGCAGGCGAGCCTCGCGGCAAGATCGCTACCGCAATCGCGACGGTAAACCAGATGCATGCGGACGGCGCCTGGGTGGCGGCGCTCGATCTGCCGAGCGGACTCGACGCGACGACCGGGCGTCACTCGGCGTGCGTGATCGCCGATGCGACCTTCAGCTTTGGCGGAATGAAGCGCGGCTCGCTCCTCGCGCGCGATTGCTGTGGCGAGATCGTTGTTCTCGACATCGGGCTTGACCAAGAGCCGGCCGCACCAGGGGGAAGCGTCGGCAACGAGGTCGCTAGGCTTCCGTGGCTCGTCGATGGCGCGTGGGTCCAGGCTCATGTGCCCAGGATTCGCTTCGACGCCCACAAGGGGACGCGGAAGCATCTCGCGATCATCGGCGGCGGAAAGGGGATGCCCGGCGCCGTCGTGCTCGCTACTCGGGCTGCGCTCCGGAGTGGAATTGGTCTCGTGCGCACTCTCGTCGCCCCGGAGAATGTGAGCGAGATTCTCGCTGCCGCGCCTTCGGCACTGCTCTCTCACTGGCCGACTCAGGCCGCCGAGATATCGTCGCAGATTTCAAAGTGGGCTGACGCGATTGTGATTGGGCCCGGACTCGGGAAATCCGATCAGACTCGGCGCCTCGTCGAGAACATTCTTGCCGATTCCAGGCTTCCAGTGCTGCTCGACGCGGACGCGCTGAATGTGTTCGATGGTGACGTCGCCGCTCTCGGGCGCTCGCTGGCTGGAAGACCCGCGCTCATCACTCCGCACGTCGCCGAGTTCGCGCGGCTGGCGAAGATCGACATCCAGGAAGTACTCGACAACCGGTTCGACGTGGGCGCCGGCATGGCGCGCAACCTTGGCGCGACAGTTCTGCTCAAAGGATCGCCGACAGTGATTTTTGCGCCTGACGGAGAGCGCTACGTAGTGGCGCGGGGCACCGCGGCGCTGGGAACGGGCGGCAGTGGTGACTTGCTCGCCGGAATTGCCGGGACAATGCTGGCTCAAACTCTGGATGCATCGACGTCCGCGTCTTGCGCGGCGTGGGTTCACGGGCGCGCCGCGGAATTCTGCGAGTACGTTCGCGGCACCACGCTCGAGGACGTTCTCTACGCGTTGCCGCGCGCGTGGAACGAGGGCGAGCCGCCGGTGAATCCTCCCGTTATGACAGAGTTGCCGGGGGTGGCTCGATGAGCGCTGAAAAAACCGGCGGCGACGTGCGCAACATCGATCTCGGTCCGGGCAAGGAGTTCGACCTCGTTCGCACCCTGCTCTCCGAGTGGGGAAAGTCGGCGCAACACATCGGTGATGACGCCGCGATCGTCGAGGTTCCCCCGGGTGAGAAGCTGGTAATCACGACTGACACTTCTGTTGATGGCGTTCACTTCCGACGCGAGTGGCTCAATCATTCCGAGATCGGGTATCGGGCTACCGCCGCCGCGCTGAGCGATCTCGCCGCAATGGCAGCTCGCCCGCTCGGCATTGTGATCGCGCTGACGCTTCCCGACGCCGACCGGGTCAAGGCGCGGGGGCTTGCAATGGGTATACGCGAGGGTGCGTCGGCGGTGCTGTGCCCGATCGTCGGGGGTGACCTCTCGTCGGGCAAAACTCTTTCGCTAACGATCACCGCGCTGGGCAGCGTCGCGCGTCCGCTGTCGCGCGCTGGAGCCAAAGCTGGGCAGCGCGTCTATGTCACGGGCTACCTCGGCGGTCCCGCCGCGGCGGTGCGTGCCTGGCGCGCGGGGAAGGAACCGACCGAGCGGGACAGGGCGCGCTTCGCCAACCCGGTACCTCGAATCGAGCCGGCGGTGGGGCTGGCGCAGCGCGGCGCCACTTCCGCCATAGACATTTCAGATGGGCTGATAGCAGACCTGGGGCACGTCGCCGCCGCGAGCAAGGTCTGCATAGAGATCGATGTGGATCGAATTCCGCATGTCGAGGGTGTATCGTCAATACAGGCCGCAAATTCCGGCGAAGAATACGAAATCGTAGCAACCGCTCCCGCGATCGATACCGAAGGCTTCGCTGCGGAATTCGGGCTCGCTCTCACTGAAATCGGCCGGGTTGTTGCCGGACCTCCTGGAGTCGAGCTACAGAAGGACGGAAAAAAAATCTCTGCTCCGCCCGGCTTCGATCACTTTCGGGACAAATGATCTCCTTTCTACGAACGATCCTCACGGCCATCGCGGTAGTCCTCGTGACGACGGTGCTGGGACTCACGGTAATCATCGCTGCACTCCTTGGTGTGAAGGACAAGCCGGGCGGGATCTACGACAACGTTCCCCGCTGGTGGTCTGTTTGGGTGTTGTGGGCCGCGGGAATAAAAGTCCGTGTCCACGGTCTCGAGAATAGCGAACATGCCGGGCCCCGGATCTTCGCCTCCAATCATGTCAGCTGGTTCGACGTGCCGGCGCTCGCCGGGGTTCTTCCGCGCTACAAATTCGTCGCCAAGGCCGAGCTGTTCAAAGTCCCGATATTCGGCGGCGCAATGCGCGCCGTGGGAATGATCGAGATCCAGCGGGACAACAGAAAGGCGGCGTTCGGAGCATATGACGTGGCCGCCGAGCGAATCAGGCAGGGCAATTCGGTTGTCGTATTTCCGGAAGGCACGCGAGGGCACGCCTATCCCCTCCGCCCATTCAAGAAGGGGCCATTCGTGCTCGCGATCGCGGCGGGAGTCCCGATCGTTCCCGTAATCGTGCACGGCACCATCGAGACCCTGCCCAAAGGATCACTTAGGGTTCATCCGGGCACGATTGATATACATTTGCTCGAGCCCGTCAGCACCACGAGCGTGGACTACGATCACCGCGATGCGCTGATGCAGACGGTGAGAACGAGGATGGCC
>DATCPC010000190.1:0-6676 GCA_036564355.1 Gemmatimonadaceae bacterium
CTCTTCCCGCTGGACGAGCTGTCGAAGGATGAGCCGGTGGCCAAGCAGCTCACGTCGACGCCCGGGCCGAAGAGCAGCGTCGAATGGTCGCCCGATGGAAAAGAGATCTACTATATCGAGTCTGGGCGCATCAGCGCGATCGATGTCGCCAGCCGCGCTGTACGCTCCGTGCAGGTGAGCGCAGAAATGGATGTCGACTTCGCGGCGGATCGTGGCGAGCTGTTCAGGCTCATGTGGCGCGAGCTGCGCGACAACTTCTTCGATGAGAAGATGAATGGCGTCGACTGGAGCGCGGTGCGCGAGCAGTATGCGCCGCTCGCGCAGGGCGCGCAGACGCCGGACGAATTGACCCGGCTCATGAACGAGATGGTGGGCGAGCTCAACGCCTCGCACTCGGGCGTGCGCGCGGCCGCGAGCGGCGCGCCGTTCACCGGCCGGCTGGGCGTCCGGTTCGATGGCAACGAGTACGAGCGCGGCGGCAGGCTCCGCGTATCCGAGATCATCCCGCTGGGTCCTGCCGCGCTCTCCGGAAAGATCGCCACGGGCGACTTCATCGTCGCCGTCGATGGAGTGCCGCTCACCGCGCGCACGAACATCGACGAGCTGCTCGCGTACAAGATCGGTAGACAAACCGCGCTCAGCGTCGCCTCGCCGGCCGATGCGAAGTCGCGCACCGTCACTGTGCTGCCCGTCAGCACGAACACCGAGAAAGGGCTGTTGTATCGCGCCTGGGTGGAGCAGTCGCGTGCCTATGTCGCGCGAGTGAGCGGTGGTCGCCTCGGCTACGTCCACATGCCGGACATGAGCGAGGAATCGCTCCACCGCCTCTACGCCGACCTCGATGCGCAGAACCAGGCAAACGATGGAGTCGTCATCGACATTCGGAACAACAATGGCGGCTTCGTGAACGCGTACGCGCTCGACGTGCTCACCCGCGCGCCATACCTCACCATGCAGATACGCGGCATGTCGACCGCCCCGGCGCGAACGCTGCTTGGCCAGCGCTCCCTCGAGCTTCCCACGGTGCTCGTGACGAACATGCACTCGCTCAGCGATGCGGAGGACTTCTCCGAAGGTTATCGGACGATGAAGCTCGGCAAGATCGTCGGCGAGCCGACCGCGGGGTGGATCATCTACACCTCCAATGATGTGCTCTTCGATGGCTCCTCGGTTCGCATCCCTTTCGTGCGCATCCGCGGCGCGGACAACACCGACATGGAAATGCACCCGCGACCGGTTGACATCGCTGTGACGCGGGCGATGGGTGAGAGCTACGCGGGACGCGACTCGCAGCTCGATGCCGCCGTGAAGACGCTGCTCGATCAGATCGGACCGACGCGCAAGGCCGTCACTGCCCGCTAGCGATCGGCGCGGAAGAGCCGGGTGAGCATCGCTCAGCGCACGAGCGGAATCGCTCGCCACCTCTTCGCCATGGGCGAGGGGCGGCTTCAGATCGGGCGCGGTGTGCGGACGGCGTTCGCGCTGATCGTTCCCGTCATCGCAGGCGATCTGCTCGCGCAACCACTCTTCTCCTGGGCCGCGCTCGGCGGATGGCTCGGCTCACTCGCCGACAAGGGTGGATCCTACCGCACCCGCGCCGCGACGATGGGCGCGTTCGCGCTTCTCGGCTCGGCGTGCGCATTTGCGGGCACTGATGCCGCGGGGTCCGTACCGCTTGCAGTCGTGTCGATGCTCCTCGTCGGCATCGTCGGCGGACTTGCGCGGGTGTACGGCGACGAGGGGTCGACGGTCGGGTTGTTCATCGCGGTGATCTACGCGGTGGCGGTCGGCTCGCCCTCCACGGTGCCGCACGCTCCGCTCCTTCGCGCCGAGATGTTCGCGGGCGGCGCGGCGTGGGCGATGGTGCTGTCGCTTCTCCTGTGGCCCCTGCACCCGTTTCGTCCCGCACGTCGCGCGGTCGCGGAGAGCTACCGCGTGCTGGCGGAGCTCGCGCTCGCGAGCGTGTCGAGGGCGATCGGCGACCAGAGCGCCGGTGCGGCGCGCGATCGTGCCCGGGCGCTGCATGCCAGCGTTCGCAGCGCGCTCGAGAACGCACGCGTGGTGCTCGCGGACGTGCGCAGGCCGAAGCAGGGACGGAGCCCGCGTGGCGAGCAACTGCTCGTGCTGACCGAGGGAGCCGAGCAGCTGTTCGGCACCCTCGTCGCCATCGACGCGGAGCTCGAGGCCGCGCACGACAGCGGCTCGACTGCGGGCGACGAAGCATTCGCAAGGGCCTTCGCCGCCCTCGCGGCCACGTTCGAGCAGCTCGCGACCGCGATCGACGACACGGTCGACGCCCGACGTCCTGCGCGCGTCGAGCCGCCGGTACTCGCCGACCTCGCCGTGGGCACGGAGTGGCCGAACGTGCATCTACGCGCGGCGGCGACACTACTATCGCGACTGGCGAACGACGTGCGCGTCCTCGTCGACACCGCCTCGCACATCGATACGTATGGCCGGCGCATGGCGTCGACGATGGCCGCAATCGCCGAGGCGCGCGCCTCCGGCGAGTCGGCGCCGCCGGAGTCCGCCGTCGCCGAGCTCGCATCGCAGCTCGATGCGCTTGCCGACGCACTCGATGGCTCCGCCGCGCGCGTCGCCCAATCGCAGGCGATGAGCGATACGAGCGTGGAGCAGTCGATCGCGGGCGAGAGCGCCACGGACAGCGAGCTCGGCGCGCGATCGCTGCAGAGTGCACAGCTCGAGCGGTTGCGGGCTCAGCTCTCCGTGATGCAACGCGCGGTCGCGCGATACCTCGCGGCCTAGCTGACATGCGTCGCGGCCCAGTAGTTTTTTTTGTAGCCTCGGGCAACCCTACTGACGTAAACTTCGAATCGCGCATGCAGTGTACATAAGCTGCCGGTGATCACTCGCCGCACGCTCCGCCTCGCCGCAACCGTCGGCCCTGCGCTGGTATCGCTCGCGATAGGCGTGTTCGCGCTCGTCGGCGTCCAGCGACTCGCCGTGGCCCGCGATGCCGTGTCGCTCTCGCGAGACATTGCAGAGTCACTACAGACCGTACTCGCGCGCCTGACCGATGCCGAGACCTCGCAGCGCGGCTATCTGCTGACCGGTTCTCGCATCTACCTCGCTCCCGGCGAGGGTGCCGCCGCGGATGTCCATCACGCACTCGCGTCCGCGCGCCGTCTCATCTCCGATTCGTCGGAGCAGGCAAGGCTGGACACACTTTCGATCGTCATCGCGGAGAAGCTCGCGGAGCTCGAGTCGGCCAAGCGCGCGTACGAAGGTCCGGGCGGGTTGAGCACTGCCGCCGCGGAGGTGCGATCGGATCGCGGTCAGGAACTGATGCGCGAAGCGAGAGCTTTGATCGGAAACATCGTAGGCGAGGAGCGGGCGCGACTCGCGCGGCGTCAGGAGCACGAGGCTCGACTGCGGGTGCTCACCACGTCGCTGGTGTTCGCCGCGATACTGCTTGCGGGACTCCTCTCGCTGCTCGTCAATACGATTCTGAGTCGCGCCCTGGGCGCGCGCGAGGATGCGGATCGTCTGCGTCAGAAGGCGCTTTCCGAGCTCGAGGCAGTGAATCGCGAGCTCGGCTCGCAGGCATCGGAGATGGAGGCGCAGACCGTCGAGCTCGAGCAGGCGAACGAGGAGTTACGTGGCGTTACCGATGATCTCGAGCGTCAGACCGCGACGGCCAAACAGGCGGGCGAACAGGCGCGGGCCGAGCACAGCCGCCTGATGACGGTCGTCGAGCAATCGCCGCTTGCCATCTCGATCGTGGAAGCGCCCTCGGGGCGACGCATCATCGCGAATCATGCGGCCGAGCGAGTGTTCGGCGTCCCGCTCTCGACATCGCTTGCCGACACCACTGCGGTGCTCAAGGGATTCAAGGTGAACGGAAGCCCTCTCGCGCACGGTGACTGGCCGCTTGCGCGCGCGATCGAAGGAGGACAACCGGTCATCGACGAGATCATCGAGATCGAGCGGCCCAACGGGGAGCGCCGCCGCATCTGCATGAACAGCGCTCCGGTTCGAGACGCAGAGGGGAGGGTCGAAGCCGGCGTCGCGATCTTCTGGGATGTCACCGAGCAGCACCGGGCGGAGCAGGAGCTACGCAACGCGCGCCTCGAGGCGGAGGCGGCGAGCCGCGCGAAGAGCGAGTTCCTCGCCGTAATGTCGCACGAGCTTCGCACACCGCTGGCGGCGATCATAGGCTACGAGGAGCTGCTCTTCGACGGGATCACCGGGCCCGTAAACGAGGGTCAGCGCACCCAGCTCGGCCGCATCAAGGCGAGCGCAGCGCACCTCCTGAATCTCATCGACGAGGTGCTCACGCTCTCGAGAGTCGAGGCAGGGCGGGAGATCACGCATCCCGAGCGCATCTCGGTGTTCATGGCGCTGCACGAGGCGTCGTCGCTGGCGATGCCGCTCGCGGCGGAGAAGGGACTTGCGCTCGAGGTGGTGCGCGCGCCGAAGGAAGTCGAAGTGTGGGCCGACGCGACGAAGCTGCGGCAGATCCTGCTGAACCTGCTCACGAATGCGATCAAGTTCACGGACAGCGGGTCGGTCGTGCTCGAAAGCCGCAAGCTCGATGGTCGCGTCGACATCATGGTGCGCGACACGGGGATCGGGATCGCGTCCGCGGATCACGATCGCGTGTTCGACACCTTCTGGCAGGTGGAGCAGAAGTCTACGCGCAAGGTGGGCGGCACGGGACTCGGCTTGAGTGTATCGCGCCGACTCGCGCGCCTCATGAATGGAGAGCTCACGGTTGAGTCGAGGCTTGGTGCGGGCAGCACGTTCACGTTGCGGCTGCCGGCGCCCCGCAAGACGTGAGGAAATTCTAACTCCGCTGCGGCGCAGCGTGCGGTGGAAGTGGTGGCTCTGGCCAGTGACTTACCATGGCAAATGCGCTATGAATTCAGGAGAAATCACGGAGTCGTGGCGAGCACGTACTCCCTACAGGATCAGCGATGAAGAGTCAGCCGCACACCGGACACGGCGCGCACAGCGCGCACACGAAACGGCACCGCTCTCGTCTTTTCGTCATCGACGATGAGTCGAGCATTCGTTCCGCGATCAGCCGGTTCCTCACGCGGCGCGATTGGGAAGTGGAGGAAGCCGAGGACGGCGCTCGGGCGCTCGAGATGCTTCTCGGATCGGAACCGGGATTCTACGACGTCGTGATGTGCGATCTTCGCATGCCGAACTGTTCCGGAGCCGAGCTCTATCGCGCGCTCGTTGCAGCGCGTCCGGACCTCATTCGTCGTCTCGTGTTCTCCTCCGGCGACGTCGCCTCAGTCGAAGCATCGACGTTTCTCTCGAGCTCTGGACGCCCAGTCATCGAAAAGCCATTCGAGCTGGCACAGCTCGAGGAGGTGTTCGGCCGCATTCTCGACGACCTGCACGCGGTCGACGCCAACTAGGGCCGCGGCCCGAACGCGTGCCGGCGTCTTTGCGCTACAAAGTACTTGCAAAGGCGCGGCCTTCGTCGCATGATTGGACGATGTCCACGTCCACCCTCCACACCCGCGCCCTCGACGATCTCCGGTATATCCGAGAGACCATGGAAAGCGCCTCGGCGTTTACCGGGGTGTCCGGATGGGGACAGATCGCGACCGGCGTCATCGCCCTCGCGGCCGCGGTCCTCAGCCGAGGGCTGAAGCCGGGTCCCGTGTGGCTTGGCGAGTGGCTCGCCGCCGCCGCGCTTGCCGTCGTGGTCGGTGTCACCTCGAGCATCTGGAAGGGTCGGCGCGTGCAGGAGCCGTTCATCTTCGCCCCCCTTCGCAAATTCGCCCTTGGCTTCGCTCCGCCCATCGCGGTGGGCGTGGTGCTCACCTTCTACCTCGCTCGCCTCGGGCTGTACCCGCTGCTCCCGGCCACATGGTTGCTGCTCTACGGCGCCGGCGTCATGACGGGCGGCATGTTCTCCGTGCGATCCGTGCCGGTAATGGGCATCTGCTTCATGGTGCTTGGCTGCATCGCCGTACTCGCGCCGGTCGCGTGGAGCACGGCGTTGCTCGCGGCCGGCTTCGGCGCGCTTCCCATCGTGTTCGGCGCCCTCATCGCTTGGCGTTACGGTGGCTAGGTCCAGCTCCGCGGCGCGCCGCCGCACCGATTCACCGCTCGCGCGCGCACTCGATGCAGCGGCAGGTAAGGACGCGGCCACCGGATCGCGCGAGCTCGACGAGCTCATCCATCATCGCCTTCGCCTCGGCATGGTGAGTGCCCTCGCCGCGAACGATGCCCTCTCGTTCAGCGAGCTCAAGGCCCTGCTCCGCACCACCGACGGCAATCTCAGCGTCCACGCGCGCAAGCTCGAGGACGCGAGCTACGTCACCGTCACCAAGACGTTCGAGGGGCGCAGGCCCCTCACCACATATCGGCTCGCCCCCGCGGGTCGCCGGGCCCTCCAGCGCTACCTGTCGCACATGGAGTCGATCATTCAGGTGACCCGCGACACGCTGGAGCGTTGATAGTGTACATCGTTCGTTGCGCCGCCGGCCGCTCTCATTTTGCACACTGACCTCATGTCGCCACGACTGTACGCCGACGCGCAACCGCTGCACGTCGCCATCATCATGGATGGGAATGGGCGCTGGGCCACGCAACGCGCGATGCCGCGCGTTGCCGGGCACCGCGTTGGCGTGGAGGTCGTGCGCAAGGTCGTGGAGCACGCGCCCTCGCTCGGCATCAACACGCTCACGCTGTA
>DATCPC010000198.1:0-7699 GCA_036564355.1 Gemmatimonadaceae bacterium
TGCCCAGGGGCGAGGACGCGCTGAGTGGGGTCTATCACCATGGGTAAGCAGATGAGAACTCTCTTGGCCATCATGGGCATCGTCGGCGTCTCCACCGCGTCGATGGTGTGCCGTGGATCGGGCAGCGCCGGCGACACCGTCACGCCGCCGGACAGCAGCTTTCCGAGTCCGCTCACGGTCGCGGCGGGGCTGCACATCAACTATTTCGCAAAGGTCCCCGGCGCCCGCGTGATGGCGATGGGTCCGGACGGCGCCGTGTACGTGAGCGTGGCCGGCGCCAACAAGGTCGTGCGCGTGTGGGACACGAATGGCGACAACGTCGCCGACAGCGTGCGCACGGTGGTGGATGGACTCAACGGCCCCTCGGGCCTCGCGTTTCACAAGGGCTTCCTCTACATCGCGAACACGAATGGCGTGGTGCGCGTGCAGTTGAATGAGAACGGCGTCGCGACGGGCGCACCGGTGTCCGTAAACTCGCTTCCGGGCGGCGGACATTCGACGCGCACGATCGTGTTCGGTGATGACAGTGCCATGTACGTCACCGTGGGATCGACGTGCAACCTGTGCGTCGAAAGCGATTCCGAGCGCGCGGCCGTCGTGCGCTTCAACGAGGATGGATCGAACGGCCGGGTATTCGCGCGCGGGCTGCGCAACGCGGTCGGGCTTGCGGTGAACCCCTCGACGAAGAAGCTGTGGGTGTCGCAGAACGAGCGTGACAACATCACGCCCGATCATCAGGACTTGCCTCCCGAGGAGATCAACATCCTCGAGGACGGAAAGGATTACGGCTGGCCGTACTGTTACTCGCTGCATGGCTCGCCGGTGCCGAATCCGGAGTACCACGACGCACCGCGCTGCGCCACGACGCTCTCCGCCGCGCTCGAGATGCAGGCGCACTCGGCGCCGCTCGGCATGACCTTTCTCGAGAAGGCGACGCTGATGCCGGCGGAGTACCGCAGCGATCTTCTCGTGGCGTTCCACGGATCGTGGGACCGCGACCAGCCCACGGGCGCGAAGGTCGTGCGAGTGCACGTGGTGGGCGGCGTTCCAGCCGGCATCGATGATTTCGTGATCGGCTGGCAGCGTCCGGATGGCTCGCGCTGGGGACGTCCGGCGGACGTGGAGGTGTACAAGGACGGCTCGGTGCTCATCTCCGATGATCAGAGCGGCGCGCTCTATCGCGTCGCACCATAAGATCGTGAATCCAGTGTGGCGCGCGGCGCTTGCCGCACTGGCCCTCGCGGGATCTCTGGCTGCGCGACCGCTCGGGGCGCAGAACGAGGCGATCGTCGCACGCGCGGACACGCTCCTCATCGCGGGGCGCATCTTTGCGGCGGAGTCTCTCTACTACGTCGCGGTGCGACGCGGCCCGCGCGACCCGGTGGCGCGTCTCGCGCTCGGACGCTATCTCGCGCAGCGCGGCGCGCTGAAGGTCGGCGCCGTGCTCATGGAGGAGGCGCGCTACTTCGGCGGCGACCCAGCGCGCATCGCGATCGAGCTCGCGCCTGTCTATCAGCGGCTCGGCGAGTACAATCATCTCGCCGCGCTGCCGGCGAGCGCCGTGCCCTACGGCGAGCGGATGCGCGCCGAGTATCTGCGCGACAACCGTCCCGGCATCGCCGGTCCCGACTCGGCGATGGTCGATTATCAGGTGAACGACAGCCAGCTCCTCGGCCGCGTGATGCTGCTGATCGGCGCGGACACCGTGATGGCGACCATCGATGCGCGCACGGAGGGGCTGGTGCTCGACACTGCATGGGCGCGGCGCAAGGATCTGCTTCGATTCGGCGCGCGCGCGCTCGCGACGCGCGACATCGATGCCGTGACGCCCGCGGTCGCGCTCGGACCGTACACCTTCTCGAACGTACCGACGCGCTTCGCCGTGATGCGCGGCGCAACCAAGGCGACGATCGGCGTGGATCTCATCGGGCAGCTCACGCCGAGCTTCGACCCGCGACGCGGGAAGGTCATGCTGCGCGCGGGCGGGCGGCTGCCGTCGACGTTCCCGGGGCTGCGCATCGCGACGCTGACCAACGATCGCGGTGTGTACGTGGTGAAGGGCGAGACGATCTTCCCACTCGGGCACCCCGATGTACAGCGCTACTTCCGGAATTCGCGCTGGACACTGAATCCGAAACGGGGCGAGGTGCTGGTGGATTCGGTGGGGCCGCCGAAGGCGCTGTGAGCGCGTGAACGCCTAGCGCCCGATCCGCTGGAGCTCCACCAGCAGACATCGATCCTGCACCACCTCTATGCCCGCGCGCGCGAGCTGTTCCGCCACTGCCTCGTGCCGGATCCCCGACTGAAACCACACTGCACGCGGGCCCTTCGCGAGAATGTCGTCGACGTGATTCGGGATGTCCTGCGGCCGCCGGAAGACATCGACGAGGTCGACGTCGCCGGGAATCGCCGCGAGCGTGCGGTACACAGGATTTCCGAACAGGTCGCGCATCTCGGGATAGTAGACCGGCACCGGGATCACCTCGTAGCCCGAACGGTGCGCGTAGTCGGCCACGTAGTACGCGGGCGCACCCGACTCGGGCGTCTTCACGCCGAGCACGGCGATGCGATACGTGCGCTCGAGCAGCGCGCGAATCTGCGCTGGCGTGGCGAGCAGTCGCGCGCGCCACGCGTCGGGCGACTCCGCGTCCGGCGCGCGCACGGCGCTCATGCGTCGCCGGCCGCGCGGTACGCGTCGACGGACATCTTGAGCTGCTGCGTGAGCTCCGCGTCGCCGCTGAGGAGCGTTTGCCACGAGATCTCGCGCCCCTTCCGTCGCCCCTTGAGGGCGATCTTCACGCCGTCGGGCGACATGCTCACCGTATAGATCTCGCGGCCGAGCTTGAGCTCGCGCTTGATCGGACCATCGAGCTTTGCGGTCATCGTTCTCCCCGGGAAGGCATCACGTCGTTCGACTTCGTCCCGTCAAGATATGTGCTCGCCTTCCCCGCATTCGGTTGTGACGGGGTGACTTGCATATGGCCGATGAGCTAGCTTTCGAGGCTATTCAACGAACGCTGGCACTGAGGAGATCCCTAAATGCGAATGCTTGTGCTCGGTGCGGGCCTGCAAGGCTCGGCCTGTGCGTACGACCTGCTTCAGAATCCGAATGTCACCGAGGTTCGGCTCGCCGACCTGAACGTTTCGCACCTTCCCGACTTCCTGAACGAGTACTCGGGGAAGCGGCTCATTCCGACGCCGCTCGATGTTCGCGATCACGATGCCGTTCTCGCGGTGATGCGCGAGAGCAAGGCGACGATGAGCGCGATTCCGTATTACTTCAACCTCGGCCTCGCGCGACTCGCCGTGCAGGCGGGAACGAACTTCTGCGATCTTGGCGGCAACACGGAGATCGTGTTCCAGCAGAAGGAGCTGGATGCCGAGGCCCGCAAGGCGAAGGTCACGATCGTTCCGGATTGCGGACTCGCGCCTGGCATGGTGAACATCCTCGCGCAGTACGGAATCCAGCAGCTCGATGATGTGCAGTCGGTGAAGATCTTCGTGGGCGGACTTCCGCAGCAGCCCGAGGGGCCGCTCGGCTACCAGATCGTGTATTCGCTCGAGGGCGTGCTCGACTACTACACGACGCTCTCGTGGATCGTGCGCAATGGGAAGCGCGAGCAGGTGAAGGCACTCTCGGAGCGCGAGCCGGTGATCTTTCCGAAGCCCGTTGGCGAGCTCGAGGCGTTCCACACGGCGGGCGGACTGTCGACGATGGCGTGGCGGTACGAGGGAAAGATTCCATCGATGGAGTACAAGACGCTTCGCTATCCGGGTCACGCGCACATCATGGAGGCGATACGCGAGCTGGGGCTGCTCGACCTCGCGCCGATCGATGTGAAGGGGACGAAGGTGGTGCCGCGCGATGTCACCGTAGCCACGATGGGCCCGCGCCTGACAAAGCCGAAGGGACGCGATCTCGTCGCGCTGCGAGTTGAGGTGGAGGGAATGAAGGGCGGCGCTCCGAAGAAGCTGGGCTGGGAGCTGCTCGACTATTACGACGAATCGCGCGGCATCAGCGCGATGATGCGGACGACGGGCTACTCGCTGTCGATCACGGGGCAGATGCAGGCGAACGGCGAGCTCGAGACGGGTGTTTACACGCCGGACGAGTGCATTCCAGCGGAGAAGTACATTTCGGAGCTGGCGAAGCGCGGCGTGATGATCAAGCAGATCTAGCGCGGCACCGAGTACGGGCCGACGCTGGCGCTCGGCTTATTTCAGGCGTTCGCGCTCAACGCTCGAACGACGCCAGCGTCGCTCCCATCGCGTCAATCGTGGACTTCGCGTTCCACCGATCGACGCCGTTGTAGATGAACGCGAAGGCGAGCATCTCGCCGTTCTTCGCGGTCACGTAGCCGCCGAGCGAGATGACGCTGTTCGTCGTTCCCGTTTTCGCGTGGAGATTTCCCTGCGCGGGTGTTGCGCGCATGCGGTGGCGAAGGAGCTCCGACTGTCCGGCAATCGGCAGCGACGTGTGAAAGGCGTCCTTCCACGGTGCGCTATTGGCGTACGAGAGGAGCTGCACGAGCGCGCGCGGCGTGATCTTGTCGAGCACCGAAAGCCCGCTGCCGTCGGCCGCGAAGACTGCGCCAGGCGCGGCGCCGACCTTCGTCGTCATGAAGCTCTGCAGGAGTTTATTCGCGGTCTCGACGGATCCAACGGAGTTCGGCGACGCGTTTCTTCCCGCATCGCGGAACAGCAGCTCGGCATAGTGATTGATGCTCTCGCCGTTCATGACGTCGAGCATCTGTCCGATGGGTGGTGAGGAGAGACCGGTCACCTTGACGGCGCTCGATGGCGTCCCTGCGAAGGTCGTGGTGCCGTCGATCGTGATTCCGCGCGCCTGGAGCGCACGACGGAACGCGCCGGCGCAGAAGGCGGTCGGATCCTCGACCACGAGCTGGTACGCACGCTCGCCGGCGCGCAGGCCGATCGTCCCCTTCACCTCGATAACGCCCGCGGACGTCGTGTGCGCGCTGATGCGGGCGCCGCTGCCGGCGACCGTGCGCACGCTCGACGCGACGGGGAGCGTGGTCGCGGGATCGAGTGTGACGACGGCACTCGTCTTTCCGTTCCCCGGCTTCACGCGCACGATCACGAGATTTTCGTTCAGCGAGAGCGCGGAGATGCGCGCCGCGTAGCCGGACTGCAAGTAGCGCGTTTGCCAACCCTCGGGGATGCGCTGGGTGTCGAACGCGCTGGCATCGGCGATGAGCGTGCCGGTGACGCGCTTGACTCCCGCGCTCGCGACGAGCTGCGCGAGCGCATCCATCGCGCCGCCGTTACCCGTGACGAAGCGCTTCGACAGCGCGGGATCGCCGTCGCCGCGGATGATGAGATTGCCGCGCACCACGCCGTCGGCGCCGAGCGCGCCGTCGCGAAGCACGTCGGTGCTGAACTGATGCGCGGCCCCGAACTGGTCGAGCGCGAGCGCGGTCGTGAACAGCTTCATGTTCGACGCGGGCTGCAGCGGCTCGTCGGGGTTTACGGTGTAGAGCGTGTCGTTGCGGCTGAGCGAAAGCACCACGACGCCCCACGTACCATTGCGCACGCGGCTCATCATCAGCTGGTGCAGGTCGCTGACGAGCTCCAGCTCGCTGGCGGGCGTGTCGAAATGAATTGCCGCGGCCGCGCGTGTTTCCCTGCGGGCGCGTCGGCGGGTGCGAGGGCGGTGCTTGGTGTCGTCGGTGGGCTGGCGGAGCGAAGGCGTGCTGAACGGGCGCGGCGCGGCAGCGAAGCTCACCCCAGGTGTAGCGAACACAGCAGTAAAGGACAGCGCGATGGCCACGCGCCGTAGAAGCGCCTGCACGGTGGATTGGCGACAAATCGATGACAAGTGCAACGCCGGCATGGTGTTAGGAGTAGTAATGCAAGAATGGGCGGCGGTGGAAGCTCATGCGCCAGGGCGCGCACGTCAACCCTCTCACTACGAGTCGGACGCCGGCTCCGTCACATATTTGCGCGACGTAACCATCGTCACCCGTACCCTCAGACTTTCACGATGATTCCGCGCCGGTGCATGAGGTGCAGCCCGGCGTAGAAAACTGCGACGTAGATGAGCGCAAACATCAGGCTCGCGTCCCGGGGATCGGAGAACAGCGGAACAAGAAGCGAGTCGTACATCGCGCTCTCCACCGGCACGAGCGCCCCGTTCCTTGGCACCTTCACCAGCGTGTAGATGAAGCGCGACAGCACCCCCGAGGCGACGAACGCCACGATCGGATTCATCCCGAAGGGCATGAACGGCCGCGTCCACCGCCGCCACCCGCGCACATCCACCAGCCAGGCGCACGTCGCAATGGCAACGCAGGCCATCCCCGCCGTAAAGAGCACGTAGGAGCTCGTCCACAGGTTCTTCCCGATGGGAAAGGACCACGCCCATACGAGTCCCGCCATCATCCCCAGCGAGCCCACCGCGAACAGCGTGGTGAGCCGCTCCTCGAGCGGGAGCGGCTCGGCGACCCAGCGCCCCGCGAGAACACCGAGGACGACGGTCGCCGTGGCGGGGATAGTCGAGAGAATCCCCTCGGGGTCCCAGATGCCGCCGCCTCCAATCCACATGTGATTCGGACCGATGACGGTGCGATCGAGCCACGCGGCGAGCGACGCACCCGGATCGGAAAGCAGCAGCGCACCCATGCCGCGCCCCGGGACCGGAATGAGCGTGAGGGCGAGCCAGTATCCCACGAGTAGCACGGCTACGATCCACAGCTGCTGGCGCACGCTGGTGCGCATGGTGAGCAGCGCGCCCAGGAGGTAGCAGACGCCGATTCGCTGGAGTACTCCCGTCACGCGCCAGTGCGCGACATCGAGCGGCGTGGTGGTCGAGTCGAACACCGCGCCGCCGGGGAGATGCACGAAGAACTGATGATACGGGAAGCCGGTCATCAGGAGCCCGAGCGCGATGATCGTGAGCGCGCGGCGCGCGGTCTGGCGCATGATCGCGCCGTCGCTCTCACCGCGCGCGCGGCGTGCCTCGCGCGAGAGGTACGTGGTGACGCCGACGATGAAGAGGAAGAACGGGAAGATCAGGTCGGTGGGCGTCCATCCGAACCACGGTGCGTGCTCGAGCGGTTCGTAAATGGCGTTCCAGCTCCCCGGATTGTTCACGAGGAGCATGCCGGCGACAGTGATCCCCCGAAACACGTCGAGCGACAGCAGTCGCTCGCGAGTGGGGGGCGCCGTTACCGCAGCGCCATCAGAAGGAGATCTTGAAATGGCCGAAGAGGAAGAGCAGGCCGACGATAACGAACGACGCCAGCATGAGCGGTGCGACGAAGAGCGCGCGGAAGAGCTTCGCGTCGTACTTGAGATGCATGTAGAACATCACGACGATCGTGAACTTGACCGCCGACAGGGAAAGCAGCGTCGGCACGAACAGCTTCGTCGCGGTGAACGACGGCAGGTAGTAGATCCACACCTCGAGCGCCGTGATCAGCCCGAGGATGAGCGCGACCCACTTGTACGTTCCCCAGTCCGGGTGCGTGTGCTCGTGCGGACTTGCATTGCCCTGTGCGTCGTGCGACAGCGGCGGGTGCGAGTGATCGGCGGCCATCTCTAGGTCCCGGTTACTTGATGAGGTAGACGAGCGTGAAGATCGCGATCCAGACCACGTCGACGAAGTGCCAGTACAGCGCGCAGACGTCGACGTTGATGGCCTCGTCGGGCGTGAATCCGCGCTTCATGTCGATGAACA
>DATCPC010000203.1:0-10021 GCA_036564355.1 Gemmatimonadaceae bacterium
CGCAGCAGGCGAGCACCGCGGCCGCGCGTCTCGCGGTCGTAAACGCGCAGCACGACCTCGAGCTCGGCAAGGTCGATCTCGTGCAGACGCTGCGCCTCGATCCGAAGGTGACGTACAACTTCATTGCGCCCACGGTGAGCAACACCGCCTCGATTCAATACAACCTCGACAGCCTCACGGCGCGCGCGTATGCGCAGCGCGCGGACCTGGCGGCGGAATCGGCGCGCGTCGACGCGAGCGCGCAGGGGGTGAAGGTTGCCAACGCGGGCTGGTGGCCTACGGTATCGCTGAGCGCCGGCTACAACACGGCGTACACGTCGGCGACGGGGCTCTCGATCCTCGACCAGTTCAACCAGCAGCGCGGAGGGAGCATCTCGATCGGGGTGTCGATTCCGATCTTCGACCGAGGGCAGACGAGCGTGAATGAGCAGAAGGCAAAGATCCAGGAGGACAATGCACGGCTGGCGCTCGACGCGCAGAAGCAGGAGGTGGCGCTGGAGGTGAAGCGCGCGTATCTGAACTTCCAGTCCGCGGGCGAGCAGCTCGCGGCCGCGCAGGCGCAACAGTCCGCGAGCGATCTGGCCGTGACGACATCGGAGCAACGCTATAAAGCCGGCGCGGGCACGCTCGTCGAGCTCACGCAGGCGCGGGCCGCGCAGGTGCAGGCCGCAAGCGCGGTGGTGAGCGCGCGCTACGGGCTCGTGTTCCAGCAGGCGCTCATGTCGTACTACACGGGGGAGCTCGACCCCGCGCACGTGGTGCTCAACGGATAGCCCAGAACGAAATCAGGTGGACGGCGCGCGGCGAAGCTCCGCGCGCCGGTTCACCATCTGAAGGCCGGTGAAGCACACGGCCAGCCAGAGCACACCGAGTGTGTAGCCGGCAACGACATCGCTCAGATAGTGGACCGCGAGATAGATGCGGCTGTAGCCGACCAATGCGATCATCACCGTCGCAGCCGTCCAGATGCCGATTTGCGCGCCGATGTTTCTGATTTGCCGCACCCGGATGATCGTGTATGCGAGCATCGCGAAGCCGATCAGTGATCCCATCGAATGTCCCGACGGAAAGCTCCAGCTGTTGATGTGAAGAAAGCGCGCCGCGAACTCGGGGCGGGGGCGGCGAACGACCTCCTTCATCACGCCGTCGAGCACGGTGCCTCCGATGTAGGAAAGTGCCCACGCGACCATCAGCGTTCGCTGCTTTGCGCGCCAGAGATACAGCATGGCGGCCGCGAAGAGCACCGCCATCGCCGGAGGCGAACCGAGCAAGCTGATGAACACGTTGATGCGATAGCCGAGCGGGGTGCCGTTGATGTGAAACCAGTCGGCGAGGGCCTGATCGCGGCGTACGAGCACATCGTGCTCGCGAACGGAATCGATGAGGATCTCGAACAGCCACGCCGCGAGCAGGCAGACGATCAGGCCACCGACGATGTGGATCGTGAGATACGCGCGCGGGTCGAGGCGCGCGATGAGCCGCCTCCAGAGCGGAGGAGCATGCTCGACGAGCGGCGTCAGGCGACTACTTCGCGGCGCACGACGCAGGTCAGCACCCAGCTTCCTGCGCGCGGCGCTCGAAGAAGTTGCGCTCCATCGGGTTGCGCGCGCGCACTTGCGCGGTGAGGAAGTGTTTTCGCGCCGCATCCTTGTGGCCGAGCCGATGCTCGAGCTCGCCGAGCGCAGCGAAGTAGAACGGGTACGCGGCCAATCGCTCGGCGCCCTCGATCGCGCCAATCTCGGCGAGCCCGCGTTCCGCACCGTCGCGCTGCGCCACCGCGATTGCGCGATTGAGCGCGACGACGGGGGAAGGACGGATTGTCATCAGCGTATCGTAAAGGGTTACGATCATCGACCAGTTCGTGTCCTCCAGCGCGCGTGCGCGCGCGTGCAACGACGCGATACCGGCTTCGATGTGAAACTCTGTAATCGTCGTGCCCGTGGCGGAATGATCGAGCAGCCGCTCGCCCTTCGCAATGAGCCCCGCGTCCCAGCGCGCGCGATCCTGCTCGTACAGCGAGCTCAGATTCCCGTGCGCATCCACGCGTGCGGGGAGGCGGGCCGCGTTGAGGTACATGAGCGCGATGAGCGCATGCGTGGCTGGCGTCGCGGTGACCGGATGCGCGAGCAGCAGCTCGGCGAGCCGCATTGCCTCCACGCACAACTCCCCGCGCACCGCGAGCTCTGCGTGCGCGCCGTGGTAGCCCTCGTTGAACAGCAGATACAGCGCGCGGTGGACGGCCGAGAGCCGCCGGGGCACGTCGCGATCATCGGAGAGATGGAAGAGCCGCGTCGAGCTGGCGAGCACCTTCTTCCCGCGCGCGATGCGCTTCTCCATGGCCGCGTTCCCGGTGAGAAACGCCGCCGCGACTTCGTTCACACCGAAGCCGCACAGGATGTTCAGCATGAGCGCGACCTGCGCGACCTCCGGGAGCTGGGGATGGCAGCAGGAGAACATCATGCGCAGCTGGTCGTCCCTGATCGCCGAGTCGCCGAACGCTTCGGCGACGACGGGGGCGAGTGTCCACTCGCTCTCGAGCAGGCGCCCGAGTTCCGGGGCGTACGTGCGCGCGGTGCGCTCGCGGCGCAGGATGTCGAGCGCGCGATGTTTCGCGGTCGCCATCAGCCATGCGGACGGATTCTCCGGAACGCCGCGCAGCTTCCACACCTCGAGCGCGCGACAGAACGCGTCCTGCACCACATCCTCGGCGAGCGGAAGGTTGTGGACGCCGAAGAGTCGCGTGAGCGCGGCGACCATCCGTCCCGCTTCGCGCCGGAAGAGATGGTCGCCTGGTTCCGCCACTACATGTTCATCTGCATGATCGGACGAACCTCGACAAAGCCGCCGTTGTCGAAGATCGGGCATCCGGCAGCGAGTTTCGCCGCCTCGGTGATGTCCTTCGCCTGAACGAGGGTGTATCCGCCGATGACGTCCTTCGCTTCCGCGTACGGGCCATCGGTGATGGCGGTCTTCTTCTTCACGACCTTCCCGGTGGCCTCGAGCGGGTTGCCCTGATCCTTGATGTGTCCCTTGGCGCCGAGGTCCTGCAGCCACGCGCCCCACTTCTGCATCGACTGCTGCATTTGCTCGGGCGTACCGGACGAATCGCCGCCACGGTACAGGTAAAGAAAGTCACTCATGATGATCCTCCATTCGGGTGGGTGATACGAATCATCGACGTTTGGGTTCGGATCAACCGGACATTTTTCTTTTCATGATTTCGTGGGCGTTACTGCGACCTCCCTGACGAGCTGATACATGTACTCGACGCCCTCGTAGAATGCCTTGACCAAAATACGCTCGTCGCGGCCGTGCGCGCGCTCGTCGTCGACATCGATCGGGATCCCGCTGAGTCCGTAGGTCGGAATGCCAACGTCCCGAAGTCTCCAGCCATCGGTGGCGCCCGTCTCCATCTGCGGGATGACGGGGACACCGGGCCAGAGCCGCTGCGTCACTCTCTCCACTGGAGCCATCACCGCCGGAAGCAGGGGTGATGCCGTACCGGGCTTTCCGGAATCGATTGGCGTCACCTTCACGGAATCATCGGCGGCGACTCGCACCAGCACCGCGCGCACTTCCGCCGGCGTTTCTCCGGGAAGGATGCGGCAGTTCACGAGTGCGCGCGCGGACTGCGGCAGCGCATTTGGCGCATGTCCGCCCTCGAGCATCGTCGGCACGCAGGTCGTGCGCAGCTGCGCATTATAGAAGGGCGACATGGAGAGCCGCGCCGCCGCGGCGGAGTTGCGCCCGTTCTTCGCGATCGCGTGCATGTCCGCGGACGTCTGTCCGCTCGACAGCGCGGCGGACCGTTCGAAGTAGGCGCGCGTGGTCTCGTTGAGATGAACCGGAAAATGGAAGCGCGACACGCGGCCGATGGCATCCGCCAGGCGCGCGATCGCATTGTCCGGGGTGGGCATCGAGCTGTGCCCGCCCTTGTTCGTCACCGTGAGGTAGTACGACTGGTACAGCTTCTCGCTCGCCTGCACCGCGCGCACGATCTTCTTGCCATCCTTGATGAGCGGGTCGCCACCGTCCGGATTGATGCACCACTCGGCGTCGATGAGATCGCGATGGTTGGCGATCAGCCACGAGATGCCGTTGTAGCCGCCGCCGCCTTCCTCACCGGCGGTGAGCGCGAGAATGAGCGTTCGCTCGGGCACGATGCGCTCGCGCTTGAGTCGCAACAGCGCTTCGGCGATCGTCGTCGCGCCGCCCTTGATGTCGCTCGTGCCGCGGCCGTAGAAGAATCCGTCGCGCTCCGTGAGCCTGTACGGATCGATCGACCAGTCGGAGCGAAGCGCCTCGACGACATCGAGGTGTGCGATGAGGAGAATCGGTTTCAGTGCCTTCGACGACCCCCGCATGCGCACGACGACATTCGAATCCTTGTCGCCGGCGGGGCCCAGCACGTGGATGTCGGCGGTGGGGAATCCGGCGTCGAGAAAGCGCTTGGCGATCGCGTGTGCGGCCGGCGCGGTACTCCCCTCCTTGTACGACGTCTTGATCTCGATCAACTGCCGAAAGATCGCGCGCGCCTCGGCCTGGTCGGGGGTGAGCGTCGATTGAGCGCGCGCGGAGATTGGAGTGAGGAGGGCGAGTGCGAGGAGGAGCGAAGGGCGGGGCATCGGCACGGGCGGTAGAGGAGGGATTCTGGAGGATTACGAATCTCGCGAAGCGCACCGTCCTGCGTCAGGGTGCGGAGCGGGGGACCAGCGCGAGCCCGGCAGCTGCGGAGCAAGAGGTCAGTTGACGCTTTGGAGCGGCGATCCTAGGTTCGGGTGGCTTCTCAACCACCATTCCAGCTCCCTTTCGCCATGCCTACCATAGACCCCCGCGTCGACACCTACATCGCGAAGTCGGCGGACTTCGCGAGGCCGATTCTCACGCGCGTGCGCGAGATGGTGCACGAGGCCTGTCCCGAGGTGCAGGAGACTATCAAGTGGGGCTCGCCCTTCTTCGACTACAAGGGGCAGATGATGTGCGCCATCGCCGCCTTCAAGCAGCACTGCGCACTCATCTTCTGGAAAGCCTCGCTCATCGATGGTCTTCCGCCCAACGGCGACAAGTCGCGCGGAAGCTTCGGCCGCATCACATCCATGAAGGAGATGCCGGGCAAGAAGCAGTTCAATGGCTACATCAAGGCGGCGATGGCGCTCAACGACGCGGGCGTCACCGTGAAGCGCCCCAAAGCCGGGGCGAAGTTCGAGACGAAAGTGCCGAAGGAGCTCGCGGCAGCGCTCGCGAAGAGCAAAAAGGCCACCGCGGTGTTCGGGAAGTTCCCGCCCGGACAACGCCGCGAGTACTGCGAGTGGATCACTGAGGCGAAGCGCGAGGAGACGAAGGCGAAGCGCGTGGCGCAGGCAGTCGAGTGGATCGCGGAAGGAAAGACGCGCAACTGGAAGTACGAGCGGGGAAGCTAACGCGCGGATGCGCGCGCGCGATCACGCGCCCGTGCGCGCTCCGTGCCGCGCGATGATCACGCTCTTGATCCCGCCCCGCACGTTGAAGTCCCCCACGACCTCCATCCAGCGCGGCTTTACCGCGGCGGCGAGATCATCGAGAATCCGGTTCACCGCGCGCTCGTAGAAGATTCCGTCATTGCGAAAGCTCCAGAGGTAGAGCTTGAGCGACTTGAGCTCCACGCACTGCACATCCGGCACGTACGCAATTCGTATCACACCGAAGTCCGGCGCGCCGCCCTTCAGTAACGCGAGCTCCGTCGCATCGCTTTCGATGCCGCCCAGCGGGCACATCGACGTGAACTCGTTGCAGTCGAGACGAATCTCGTAGTCACGACCCGGATACGGATTCGGGAACGTCTCGAGCAGTTCGGCCGCAGGCATTATCGCACGCACTCCACGTTAGAGCTCATCGGCCTCTCGGCCCTCTATACACGCACCCCGATGTGGCCGTCTCACGCACGACGACCCTCGACAATCCACGCAGCGCGACCGACACGCGATCCCAGATCCAGATCGCCAGATTCTCGCTCGTCGGATTCGACAAGCCCTCGATGTCGTTGAGCAGCCGATGATCGAGCTGATCACGCAGCGGGCGAAACGCCTCCGCGATGTCGGCGAAGTCGATCACCCAGCCGCTGCGGCCACCCACGAAGCCGCTCACCCACAGCTCGATCACGAACGAGTGCCCGTGCACGCGCGCGCACTGATGATCCGCCGGCACGTTCGGCAGCTGATGCGCCGCCTCGATGCTGAAGCTCTTGAACACCTCCATCTCAGCGATGCGCTCCTCATTGAGGCCGCCGCGCGTGCCCTCCATGCCGCTATCGATCACGGAATCCCCAACAGCTTGTGCGTCTGGATGCTCAACCGCCACTGCGGATGAGACAGACAGTAGGAGAGTGCGAGCTCGGTATTGCGCTCGCGATCGGGTCCGTCCATCGGCTGCAGGAAGAATTGCTGGAAGTCAAGATCGGCGAAGCGCTCCGGCTCGCCGCCCTGCTGCGGGTAGACGAGCTTGAGCTCGTTCCCGCGCGTCAGCACGAGTGGGGCGGCCGCCTTAGGACTCACGCAGATCCAGTCGATGCCGTCCGGCGGAAGCTGCGTGCCGTTCGTCTCGACCGCGATCTCGAATCCGTGCGTGTGCAGTGCGATCACGACGCCCGCGTCCAGCTGTAGCAGCGGCTCTCCGCCGGTGCAGACCACGAGCTTTCGCGCGCGCGGCGAAACGTTCGCCGGCCACTTTTCCGCGACCGCGCGCGCAAGCGCGTCGGCCGTTTCGAACTTGCCGCCGCCTGGTCCATCGACGCCGACGAAATCCGTGTCGCAGAATTGGCATGTCGCATCCGCACGATCGGCTTCGCGGCCCGTCCACAGATTGCACCCGGCGAAACGACAGAATACCGCCGGACGGCCGGTGTTGGCGCCCTCGCCCTGCAGCGTGAAGAAAATCTCCTTCACCGCGTACGTCATGTGACCGCTGCCTGCGAACGGTAGCGCACGGGATCGCTCACGCCTGCGTCCAGGAATCCTTTCAGCCGCAGTTGGCAGGAGTCGCACTGTCCGCACGCCGCGCCGCTCGCATCGGGATCGTAGCACGACAGCGTCGCGGCGTAGTCGACACCGAGCTTCATCCCGCGCACGATGATCTCGCCCTTCGTCTGGTGCATCAGCGGGGTGTGGATGGTAAGATGCCGCCCCTCGACGCCCGCCTTGGTCGCGAGATTGGCCATCTGCTCGAACGCCTCGATGTACTCGGGGCGGCAGTCGGGATACCCACTGTAGTCGAGCGCGTTCACGCCCATGTAGATATTGTCCGCCATGCTCACCTCGGCCAGCGCCAGCGCATACGAGAGAAAGATCGTGTTGCGCGCCGGGACGTAGGTAATCGGGATCCCGTGCGACATCTCGGCGGCGGATCGGCCCTTCGGCACCGCGAGCTCGCTCGTGAGCGCCGAGGCGCCGAAGACGCGAAGATCGATGTCGACCACGACGTGACGGAGCACCCCGGCCTTCCGCGCGATCGACTGAGCGGCGGTGATCTCGATGCCATGACGCTGTCCGTAACGAAAGCTGAGCGCGATGATCTCGAACCCTTCGCTCCGCGCGATAGCCAGCACGGTCGCTGAATCCAGGCCGCCGCTCAGAAGTACGACGGCGGTTCGCGTCATGTACTTGCTCTCAGCCCGCGCGTTGCGCGGTCTGCGGTCGACTCACTGCACGACAGTGCTGTCGGCACTCGTCACCTTCTTCGCCACGCGCCGCGCGAAGACCTCGGCGCCCTTCGGGACCATGTCCGACGCGACTCCCTTCAGCTCGTACGAATCGTCGAGCACGAGCTTGCCGCTCGCCACGTTTATGAGCTCACCGCTGAAAATCCAGATCAGGTCACTGGTCTTGCTGATCTTTCCCATCACGACCCAGTCGGCGCCGAGCTCCTTGCCGACTTCGCGCGCGCACGCGACGACGACGTTGCACGGGACGTCCTGCACGAGCGCCATCGCCTTCGAGCCGGATACCGTCTTGGCGACGGTGGCGGAATCCACGAAGATGATCCCGGGCTTGTTCGTCAGTCCGGCGCGCATGATGCCCGTTGCCGTCATCGCCATGGCCGAATCGTTCGGCATGAGATCGTTGGCACGCTTACCGTAAAACGCGAGGTCGAGCATGACGACTTTCACTTGCGCTTTCGTGGACGTGCTGCCGGACTGGGCATCCACACCAGAGACGGCCATCGTCAGCGCGGCGGCTCCCACGGCCAGCCAGCGCGAGGCTGAAAGGGCAATGCTTTTTGGCATGTTGCAACTTACCCAGGGGCCGACATCGGTTCCAGCCGAGCAGGCGGCCGGGGGAACCCCCCGGGAGGCTCAAGAGAAGAGCGTGGCGGCGTGTGCGCGCGGAGCGATCACGAACGCGTCGAATGCGAGAAGGGCGCGCTTCAACGGCCCAGCGTCCCCGTCGTAACAAGTGGTCTCATGCGTGCGTAGTGAATTTCACCACATTGCACCGGTTCGCACTGTTCACGATTTTCGGGACGATTATCGCCTCGGGTCGACGCGCAACCATTCGGAGGATACGATGGCTACGGAAGAGTACAAGATCGACGGGCAGCATCTGCTGTCGCGCGTGAAGGAGATCGTGCACGAGGGCAACGTCCGCCGGATCATCATCAAGAACGAGCAGGGGCACTCGCTGCTCGAGATTCCTCTGAGCATCGGCGTGGTGGGAGCGGTGTTGATGCCGGTGTGGGTCGCGATCGGCGCGATCGCGGCCCTCACCGCCCGCTATACACTCGTGGTGGAGAAAGACGTTCCGCCGGCGTGACCCGCGGAACGCTGCTACCGGCGGCGTCCGCCGAAGACGATCGAGGCCCAGCGCAGCAGCTCCAGGTAGAGCCACACGAGGGTGACGAGCATTCCGAATGCGGCGTACCACTCCATCTGCTGTGGGGCCGAGCCGGCGTTGCGCTCGATCGTGTCGAAGTTGAGGAGAAGGTTCATCGCCGCGACGATCACGACCGCGGAGCTGAACAGCAGCCCTGCCCATCCGAATCCGAATACTCCCGGCATCTGGATGTGGAAGAAACCAAGGATCAGCGTGATCAGATAGAAGAAAAAGATTCCGACGGTCGCGCCGATGATCACGCTGCGTAGCCGGTCGGTAACCCTGATGATGCGCGTCGCGTAGAGCGCGAGCATGGCGAGTGCGACGCCGAAGGTGAGACCCACGGCGATGAGGGGAATGCCCTTGAACTGCGCTTCGTAGATGAACGAGATCCCGCCGAGCGCAATGCCCTCGAGCACGGCGTAGATCGGCGCGGTTATTCGGGCGAGATTCGGCTTGAACGTGGTGATGATGGCCACGATCAATGCCGCGATCGCGCCGCCAAAGATGGCGCCGGTAACGTCGCGATCGGGAAGCTGGAGAATCTGGTACCACGTGTATCCGGCGCTCGCAGCGGCCAGGAGGACGAGCGCGAACGACTTCCACGCCGCGCCCGCAACGGTCATGATGCCCGTGCCGCCCTCGGCGCGAGCGCGCGCGATTGCGCTTTCAGAAAATGCTGGATTCGAGAATGCCATGTTGTCGCTATGAATAGTTTGAGAGACGAGCTATTGCTGCACTTTATGATACCCTCTCGCGGCCGGGCAGTTCTGTAAGGAAACTTCGCATGGGAAGCACGTGCTGCGCAGGGCTCTCACAGCTAGAGATGAACATGTCTACAACCGTCGGCCGATTCGCTCTTTCCGTTGCGCTGCTGATCCTGGCGCCCGGACCCCCGATCTATCCGGGCGCGAAACGCGACACACCGCAGGCGTTGGTCGAGAAGAGCACGGGCCTCGAGGCGTCGATGACCTACGTGACCCCAGACCCGTTCGAGCGCGTCGACTCATTCTACCGGGCCCATGGCGCAGAGGATACAGGCGCTCGGCGGGTGTCGGCGAGCGGCAAGCGTGCGTTGTACTACTTCGCGGACTCCAAGAGCGATGTGCTAATTCTGTGGCCCAAAAGTGGGTCGAGTGACCTGACGTCGATCGTGATATCTAAAGAATGAAGAAGTG
>DATCPC010000216.1:0-27432 GCA_036564355.1 Gemmatimonadaceae bacterium
GACTTCTCATCCGCCGCGGCGGCCTGCGCCAGCAGCTGGATGCGCTGGAAGAGCGCTTCCGTGGCGGGAATCACTCCGTCGACGAGCGACTGATCGTTCGGCGGCAGCGAGCTCACCATGCGCAGAATCTCGCCGCGATCCTGCTCCGCGCGCTGCACGGTACCGCGATACGGCCCCATGTCGCCGCGATTCGTATCGAGGCCGCTCGGACGCTGTTGCGATAGCGGGCCCGAGAGCGGCATGGGCGGAAGCGACGCGCGCGCCGGTCGCGGCATCGCTCGGCGCTCCTTGTCGAAGAGCCCGCGCGCTTCCTCGATCGTCTCGCCGGCGAGATCGACAAGGCGGCGGTCGCGCGGCTGACGGAATACGTCGCGCCAGTCGTAGCCGGCGTTCCAGAGCTTCGAATACTTGAACGCCATGACCATCGACCAGAATACGGTGACCACGTAGAAATCCGCGTGGCCGAAAATCGATCCGATGACGATGACCGCGTTGACGAACGCGAACGTTCCGAAGCTGCCGCGGAACTTTCGCACCTCGGGCGCCATCCAGCGCGCGATCTCCTCGCTCGTCGCCGGAGAGTAGTTCGAGATGCCCGTGCGCGACACGGGGAGCGGCGACGAGGGCGCGGTCTCGAAGTGACGCGGCTCCCAGCTCTGCGACGACGTGCGCTGCGGCGGCGCCGATTCCGTCACTGTCGGAATCACGGTCACGTCGCCCAAGAGCGCGCGCGACAGCGCTGCGGCACTCGGCACGCGATTCTCCGGCTCCTTCTCGAGCAGCGACATCACCGTAGCCGCGAGATCCGCCGGGCAGTCCGAGCGAAGCTGGCCCACCGGCGTCGGACGCTCGGTGATCTGCTTCATCAGCATGGAGGCAGTGGTCGATGCCTGGAAGGGGAGCCGCCCCGAGAGCATCTGGTAGGCGACGACGCCAAGCGCGTACAGATCGGTGCGGCCGTCGATCTCGCGATCGCCCGCGGCCTGTTCCGGCGACATGAACGCCGGCGTGCCGATGGCGACGCCGGTGGCGGTGAGTCGCGAATCCGAGCCCTCCTGGATGGCGCGCGCGATTCCGAAGTCCGTCACCATCGCGCGGCCACTCTCCTTGTCCAGGAGAATGTTGTCCGGCTTGATGTCGCGATGGATCACGCCGCGCGCGTGCGCGTACGCGAGCGCGTCCGAGACCTCGCGCATCACGCGTCGTGTGTCTTCCGCCGATATCTGCCCGTCCTCGTACATCTTCTTCGCGAGCGTCGGCCCTTCGACGAGCGCCATGACGAAGTACACGAGCCCATCGCGCTCATCGACGCTGTAGATCGGCACGATGTTCGGATGACTGAGCTGCGCTGCGGTCTCCGCCTCGCGCAGGAATCGCGTCTTGATCTCGCTGCGGAACGCCAGCTCGGGCGGCAGCAGCTTGATCGCGACCAGCCGCTTCAGCCGGCGATCCTTGGCGCGATACACGATGCCCATGCCACCGCGCCCAAGCTCGTTATCGAGCTCATAATTGGCAGCGAGCGCGCGCTCGGCTACTGCACGGATCTCCGCATCCGCAGGCACGGCGGTGGGATCAGGCACTCGAGAACCCCTGGGGGGAACAAGAAGCCCTCGGGGACACGGCCCTCCGGGAGGAATAGAGTCTGCTTAGTGTACCATTCGCAGCGCGATCTGAAAAGACAATCGGCCGCGCTGGCAGGGGCACTACGTCAAAGCGACGGGTAGAAGTTGCAACTTCTGCCTCGATGGCCTGTTTGCTGCTGGATTGCTACCGTCGGAACGACTTCCGGCAGCATCATCTTCGTAAGATGATCGGAGGCCTCGAACGGCCTTCAGATGATGTCTTACAACAAGGTCGATACAATGGCGCAACGTCAAACACTGCCAGTACTTCCGCTTCGCGGAACCGTCATCTTCCCGGGGCTCACCGCACCCATCGCGGCTGGGCGTCCAGGAACGCTTCGCGCGATCGAGGCGGCGCTCAAGGGCGACCGACTCGTTTTCGCCGTCGCGCAGCGCGATAATGCGGATGAGCCCACTCAGGACAATCTCTACTCCATGGGAGTGATCGCGCGCATCGGACAGGTGCAGCGCGGACTTGGTGGCGTGCAGCTGCTGCTTCAGGGCGAACAGCGTGCAACCGCACTCCAATATTCCACGATTGACAACTACCTCGCCGCAGTCACGGTGCAGGTGGAAGACATGAACGCGCTCGACGAGCACGACAGCGCCTTCGAGGCCCTCCACAAGGAGATTCGCGAGCGCGCCGCCGAACTCGGCGAGAAGCGCGGCCTCCCAGAGGAGGTCGTGCACCAGGTTCTCGATTCCGTCACCGAGCCCGGCAAGTTCGCCGATCTCGTCGCTGGCTACATCGAGCTCTCGGTGGCCGAGAAGCAGGGATTGCTCGAGACGCTGAGCGTCGAAGAGCGGCTGCGTCGCGTGCTCGTGCACGTACAGCGCCAGATCGGACTGCTCGAAGCGCAGGAAGAGATCAAGTCGCAAGTGCAGGAGGAGCTCGGAACGCGCCAGCGCGAGATGTATCTGCGCGAGCAGATGAAGGCGATCCAGAAGGAGCTCGGAGACGACGACCAGAGCCGCGAGATCGAGGAGCTTCGCGAGAAGCTGACGAAGCTCGATCTGCCGAAGTCCGCGCGCCAGGAAGTCGAGCGCGAGCTCGGTCGACTGGAGCGCTCGGGACGCGAGTCCATGGAGGCGCAGGTCATTCGCACGTACCTCGAGTGGGTGGCGGAGCTGCCGTGGAACACGCGCTCCGACGACAATCTCGATCTGCGCCACGCGAGCCAGGTGCTCGACGAGGATCACTACGGGCTGCCGGATGTGAAGGACCGGGTGCTCGAGTTCCTCGCCGTGCGGCAGCTGCGCGCGCAGGAGCTGGCGGAAGAGGTCGAGAAGACCGGTGAGTTTCCGGCCGCGAAGCTGAAGGCCGCGAAGGAGGAGGTCGTGCCCACGCTCGCGACTGGTGAGGGCGAAGACCGCCCGATCACCGATGCGAAGGAAGTGAAGGCGCGGGCGATGGCGAAGGGGCCGATTCTGCTCTTCGTCGGACCTCCAGGCGTCGGCAAGACGTCGATCGCGAAGTCGATCGCGCGCTCGCTTGGACGCGAGTACATCCGCGCGGCCCTCGGCGGCGCTCGCGATGAGGCGGACATCCGCGGACATCGGCGCACGTACGTCGGCGCGATGCCGGGGCGCGTCATCAACGGGTTGAAGCAGGCGGGCACCAAGAACCCCGTGTTCCTGCTCGACGAAGTGGACAAGCTCGGAAGCTCGTATCAGGGAGACCCGTCGAGCGCGCTGCTCGAGGTGCTCGACCCTGCGCAGAACGACAGCTTCACCGACCACTATCTCAACGTGCCGTTCGACCTGAGCGAAGTACTCTTCATCGCGACGGCGAACTTCATTCAGAACATTCCGGCGCCGTTGCTGGATCGAATGGAGGTCGTGGAGTTCTCTGGTTACACCGAGCGCGAAAAGACGGAGATCGCAAAGACGTATCTCGTGCCGCGGCAGCTGGAGGAGGCGGGGCTCAAGGACAAGGGCGTCAGCTTCACCGATGAGGCCGTGACCACGATCGTCACGCGGTACACGCGCGAGAGTGGTGTGCGACAGCTCGAGCGGCAGGTTGGCGCGGTCGCGCGGAAGGTCGCGCGCAAGATCGCGGCGAAGGAGATCGAGTCGCTCACCATCACGCCCGCCGACGTGCGGGAGCTGCTGGGACGTCCGAAGGTGCACCCGGAGCATGCCGCCGAGGATAACGAGGTCGGCGTGGCGACGGGGATGTACTACACGCCTGCGGGCGGCGACATCATGTTCGTGGAAGCGGCGATCCGCCGGCTCTACGCGCCGCCGGCTTCGCCCGACGGCGATGTGCAGGTGGCGGGTTGGGGGAACGTGTCGCTCATTCTCACGGGGCAGCTCGGCGATGTGATGAAGGAGTCGGCGCGGGCGGCGCTCACGTATGCGGCGACGCATGCGTCGCAGCTCAGGATTCCGGCCGACAAGCTGGGATCGATCGAGGTCCACGTGCACGTGCCCGCGGGAGCGATTCCGAAGGATGGCCCGTCCGCCGGTGTCTCGATTTCCACCGCGCTCGTTTCGGCGATGTCCGGCCGGCGCGTTCGCAAGGACGTGGCGATGACGGGCGAGACGACGCTGCGCGGCAGGGTTCTGCCGATCGGCGGCTTGAAGGAGAAGGTGCTGGGCGCGCACCGCGCGGGGATCACGACCATCGTCCTGCCAAAGGACAACGAGGCGGACATGGAAGACATTCCCGAGGAGGTTCGCAAGTCGCTCACCTTCCATACGGTGAGCACGCTCGATGAAGTGTTCGCGATCGCGCTGGAGCCGGAGGGCGGGGTGACAGTGCCGACCAAGCCAAGGCTGGTCGAAGAGGCGGATGAGGACGCAGAGGTTCACGCGACCGTCTGAGGTGGAAATCGCCTTGAACGCGCGGATGCAAAGAGAGCGCAACGGCGTAATACCGTGGCGCTCTCTTTCCGTCAGTGATCTTCGGTGTCCGAATCCGACGGAAGTCCTTTGTCGACAATCTCTGACATGCTAGCTAGCAGCTCGAGTTCTTCCAGGCTCCACGATTCCACGCTCAGAATTTGAGGTGCCAAGAGGACGAATTGCTTTCGAGGCGACTATTTCGCGGGACGGGTCATCTCCCTGTAGATTTCGTACGCGATCACATCTGCGGCCTGTAGTGGTGGTGTCAATTTTGTGGCCCAGGTGATACCGCTTACGCGATCGAAATGCTCCCAGGTTTTTGCATAAGTCATCAGAAACTCTGCGAGCTCGCGAGCGCGACCCCGCTGTCGCCTGGCCATCTCGAACGTGAGAGTGACTGTCGCATCCTTCGTCTCACTCTGTATCAGGTCGCAAATCTTATCGATTACGTGACGAAACCCGATCAAGTAGGGTTGTGGGAAAACGGGTTTGCCGGGCGAGTCGGCAAATGCTTTTGAGTAACTCTCGGTAGGCACCACGACCGCGACAGCGCGAATACCTCGAGTCAGAAGCAGTTGGACAACATCATTGTAGAGCGACGCGCGTTCGTCAGGACCACAATTCTTGAAGTCTCCGCCACCATTTGCGCAATCGGTTGCGTGAAAAGTGTTGATCCGCGCCCTCTCCATAACGCGTTGCCAATCACGCGTGAACTCCTTCCAATCCGGCGCGCTGGCAACGACCCCTGCCACAACGCAAACGAGGGACTCGGCATGTGTTCCACTCTCGTCGAAATACGCTTCCACTTCGGACATGACATGTCTCACGAGATAGGTACGTCGCCGTCTGCGACCTAACTTCGGTAGGGAATTCTAGCTTCGGCGACAAACCCCAGCTTGGTCAGCTGATGCCGTCTTGCGAGCTAATTGTGATCGGCCCATTCGGGAATTAAGCCACGGATCATCCGTCTGCTTTCCACTAGTAACGTGCTCTTGGCGATTTCTTGTAACATTTGCGCTGAGCGCGTGCACGAGCGATTCTACCAATGAGATGACTGACCGCCGATACGACGACGACGAGGTCGCGGAAGTATTCCGGAAGGCGGCCGAAGGGCCGCAGTCCCTGCCTCGCCAGGCCGCTCGCAACGAGGGGATGACCCTTGCGGAGCTGCAGGACATTGGCCGCGAGGTGGGAATCTCGCCAGAGGCCGTCGAGGGCGCCGCCCGATCACTCGAGCTTCGTCCGCGTGGCGCAGTGCGGCAGTTCCTCGGATTGCCGATTGGAGTCGGGCGAACGATCGCGCTCGATCGGCGGCTCAGCGAGGCGGAGTGGGAGCGACTCGTCGTCGAGCTGCGCGAGGTATTCCATGCGCGTGGAACGGTGAGCTCCAACGGCTCCTTCCGACAGTGGACCAACGGAAATCTGCAGGCGCTGCTCGAGCCGATGGGAAATGGTCATCGCCTTCGACTCACGACGACGAGGGGCGCCTCCATTTTCTCGCTGCGCGTTGGCGCGGCCATGCTCGGACTTGGCGGCATCATGTCGATCGCCGCGGCGATCGGCGGTAACCTGAGTGGCTCGTTGCCGGGGGTCGCGATTCTGTCGCTCTTCGGAATCGGCGCGATCGCCAACGGCGCGCTTCCACTTCCGGGGTGGGCGCGCCTGCGCGCGCGTCAGATGGAGGAGGTCACCTCCCAGCTGGCGCTCGAAACCGGCCCCGACGTTCCGGACGACAAGGCATCAACGTAGTTTCGCGAGTCAACTCGAGCGAAACGCCACTGTCGGGGTGAGCACGCTCGAGGAAGTGTTCGACATCGCGCTGGTGAAGGAAGACCAGTGCGAGGTGCGCACCGCGCCGACGCTGATGGAAGAGGCGGAGGAGCTTGCCGCGGAGCACGCGGCGGTGTAGGGTGCCGCGGTAGGGGGTGACTGCATCACCGCAGAGGTAGGCAGAGGCGCAGAGTCGATTGGCGAACCATCGCTGGTAACGTTTCCGGGCGCAGTCATTTTTTTTGGTGTCTTCTGCGCTCTCCGCGCGCACTCTGCGTCTCTGCGGTGTAGCAGCTAGCGCAATTGCGAGTATCTACGCCTTCGTTACGTATGCGTGAATTAAACTGCGCCGTCATCGCACTCTGCGCGACCTTCGCCTCGTCACCTTCTCGCGCGCAGGGTACGACGAGTGCCCGCGCGACTGAGGCTGCAACCGCCGATTCGGTGACGGCGGCCACTGTGCGACGGGAGTTCGTGCACGCGTGGAGCGGCTACAAGCGCTACGCCTGGGGCCACGACGAGCTGTTGCCGCTGAGCAAGAGCTATCACGACTGGTACGGTCACTCATTGTTGATGACACCCGTCGATGCGCTCGACACGATGATCCTGATGGGACTCGCGGACGACGCGCGCGAAGCACGTGAGCTGATCGACACGACACTCTCGTTCGATCAGGACATCTACGTCAAGAATTTCGAGATCACCATCCGGCTGCTGGGCGGCCTTCTCAGCGGCTACCAGCTCAGCGGAGACAAGCGCCTGCTGATGCTCGCACAAGATCTGGGCACGCGCCTCCTTCCCGCGTTCAACTCCCCCACTGGAATGCCGTACGTGGAGGTGAATCTCAAGACCGGAAAGGTGCGCAATCCGCACACGAACCCCGCCGAAGTGGGCACACTGCTGCTCGAGTTCGGGACGTTGAGCCACCTCACTGGAAATCCGGTTTACTACGACAAGGCCAAGCGGGCCATGGTCGCGCTCTATGCACGTCGGTCTCCACTCGGTCTCGTGGGCTCCGCCATCGACGTCGAGACTGGCGTCTGGTCGGATAGCACCAGCCACATCGGCGGTGGTATCGATTCCTACTACGAGTATTTGCTCAAGGCGTGGCTGCTCTTCGGTGATCAGGACTGCAAACGAATGTGGGAGGCCAGCGCGCGCGCCGTGAACGAGTACCTGAGCGAGGACGTGTCCGGCAGTTTCTGGTATGGGCAGGCGGACATGTACAGCGGCGCACGGCTGAGCCACCACTTCGAGGCGCTGGCAGCCTTCCTCCCAGGCACGCTCGCGCTCTCCGGCGACCTCGATCGGGCCCGCCGACTGCAGACATCCACTTTTAAGATGTGGACGACGTTTGGCGTCGAGCCGGAAATGATCGACTACCGTTCGATGACGATCGTGGACGATGGCTACGAGTTGCGCCCGGAGATCATCGAGTCGGCGTACTATCTCCATCACTTCACCGGCGACGAGCGCTATAGGGAGATGGGTCACACTTTTCTGCGCGACCTCGTCGCGTGCTGCAGGACCGACGTTGGGTACGCGGCACTCTCTGGCGTGCGGACGCACACGCAACGCGATGCCATGGAGAGCTACTTTCTCGCGGAAACGCTCAAGTATTTATATCTGCTCTTTGCAGCACCCGGTGCCGTGGATCTGCGGGATCACGTCTTCAACACGGAAGCGCACCCGCTCGCGAAGAGTTCGCGCTGACCAAGCACTCGGCGATAGCCGCTGAGCGGTCGCCCCTCAGCCGGAGCGAAACGCCACAGTCGGATCGATGCGCGAGGCACGTCGCGCCGGCAGGTAGCCGCTGATGAGCGCGACCGCCGTCACGATGACGATCATCGCGACGAACGTCGCGGGATCCGTGGAGCTCACGCCGAACAGCTGGCTGCGCAGCAGCTGCGCCACGATCCACGACGCGACAGTGCCCAGCACGATGCCGACGATCGCCAGTACGAGCGTTTCGCGAAGGATCTTCCGCTGCACCACACCCTGCGATGCGCCGAGCGCCATGCGGACGCCGATCTCCTGCTGCTGGTGAGCGACGGTATATGAGATCACGCCGTAGATCCCGAACAGCGCGAGCGCGAGGGCGAATGCGGCGAATGCACTGAGCAGCATCGTGAAGAACCGACGCGGCGACACTGAGCGATCGACGATTTGTCCGAGCGTCTGCACTTCGTTGAGCGCCACGTTGGGCGCGATTGGCGCCAGCGCGGTGCGAATGCTCGTCGCGAGCGACGTTGCAGGCAGTGAGCTCCGAACGATGAGATCGACCGTGGGATAGTCGACGATCTGGCGAAATGGGATGTAGAGCTCGAGCCCGGCCGCCTGATCGAGGCTCAGGTGGCGAACGTCGCCCACCACGCCGACGACTCGGCGCGCCGTGTCGATCACTGCAGTCTTGCCGAGCGCGTTCTCACCGGGCCAGAGCAGACGCGCCATCGTCTCGTTGATCACCACCACCTTCTCGCTCGCCGAGTCATCGCCGGCGGCGATGTCGCGCCCGGAGACGAGATGCATTCCCATCGCGTCGACGATACCATCGCTCGCCAGGCGGATGTATGCGGTTCTACTGTGACCAGTCTTGTACTCTTCTCCCGCCGCCTTCACTCCCCACGTGCGATTCCTGCCGAGTGGGAGTCCATCGGCGATCGCGGCGGCCTGGACTCCGGGGAGCGCCTTCGTGAGCCGGAGTGCCTCGCTCATGTAGCTCGCGAACCTTGCCTGCGACGAGAGCACCTGCTGATCAGGGTCGATGCGAATCGCCGTCACCATCTCGGGGCGGAAGCCGAGATCGACATTGAGCAGCTTGAGGAAGCTGCGGATGAGCAGCCCGGATCCGACGAGCAGCACGCACGCAAGCGCGATCTCGCTCACCACCAAGGCGGTACGCATCCGGCGTCCGCTTCTGTTCTCCGTGGTGCCACGCCCTGAGGCCTTCAGTGCATCGTGCACTGCGAGCTCGCTCAGCTGTAGTGCGGGCGCCATCCCGAACATGAGCCCCGCGAGAGTGGCCAGAAGCACGACGAAGGTGAGCGAGCTCGCATCGATGCGGACGTCGCTGAGCAATGGCAGATTCACGGATTGCAGGCGCGCGATCGTGCGTGTGCCCAGCACAGCGAGCATAAGCCCGATGGCCGCACCGCCGGCGGAGAGCAGCGCGCTCTCTGTGAGCATCTGGCGCACGAGGCGCCGCCGCCCCGCGCCCAGGGCCGCGCGGATTGCCATCTCCTTGCGGCGTGCAGTCGCGCGGACAAGCAGCAGGTTGGAGAGGTTGGCGCAGACGATCAGCATGACCGTTCCGACGGCGAACGCCAGCATCACCAGTGCCGAGTGAACTTGTCCCACGACGTGTGTGCGAAGGGCGCTGAGGTAGGGCGTGAACGCGTTTCGATCGGGATGCGCCGCGGTGATCTGCGGCGCCAGAACGGCGAGCTCCGCGGCCGCGCCGGTGATCGTCGCCGCGGGCCTGAGACGGCCGATGAGCGCGAGCGTGTTGCCCTGCCGATCGTTGCCCTCGGTCAGCGGAAAGGGAACGAAGAGATCGATCCGCGTGCCGGGTGAGAAGATCGAACCGAAGTCGAACGTGGGCGGCAACACACCAACGACGGTCTGCGGCGCGTTGTTCAACGTGATACTCCTGCCGACGATCGCCGGATCCGACGCGAACTCGCGCTGCCAGAGCGCATAGCTGAGCATCACTACGTTCGTCGCATCCGCCGCGCTTTCGTCCGCGCTGAAGGACCGGCCGAGCGCCGGTTGCACGCCGAGCATCGGAAAGAAGTTTTGCGTCACGGGGACACTGCTCAGTCGGATGGCATTGCCATTGCGCACGAGACTCGCGTCGCCGATCCCGTAGAACGCGAAATATCCCGCGACATCCGCGAACGAGCGATCCTGTTCGTG
Source organism: Gemmatimonadaceae bacterium (assembly GCA_036564355.1). Lineage (GTDB taxonomy): Bacteria > Gemmatimonadota > Gemmatimonadetes > Gemmatimonadales > Gemmatimonadaceae > FEN-1250. The sequence continues at coordinate 10,155 of DATCPC010000216.1, forward strand.
CAATGCCTGAAGGTGGTTCACTTGCGCGGTCTGTCCCGAGAGTCCGGCATGCGTACCGTTCGCCATCCAGACGAGCTTGTCGGGGTCACGAAAGGGAAGCGGGCGTACGAGCAGCGCGTCGGCGACGCTGAACACGGTTGCGCTGGCGCCGATGCCGAACGAGATGATGGCGATTGCACTGATGGTGAACGCCCTGTCGCGGCCGAGCGTGCGGACGGCGTACCGCACGTCCTGTTTGAGATCCTCGATCGATTGCCGGATGCGGACCGCGCGCTCGCGAGTGACGGCGGAGTGCCGGATCAGCTCGCGCGCATCGCCGAGCGGCGAGCCCAGGCGCCGCAGGGCCTCCGCGCGCGCCTCTTCCGGCGGCATCCCGCGCGCGATCAGATGGTCGACGCGCTCGTCCAGAAAGGTGCGCAGCTCGTCGGTCGCATCGGCCGCCACGCGATCCGGCGTGTGCATCGGAATGCGGAAGAGGCGGCGCACACCGGCGCGAATGCCGCCAGTGCCAGCGTTCGACTGGTCAGTCATGCGCCGACCTCGTCGTGAGAACCGTCGTCAGCGCCCGCACGTAGTCGATCAGCGCCGCCGATTCGGTGCGGAGGTGCGCCTTCCCTGCACTCGTGAGCTTATAGTAGCGCGCGCGCCGCCCGTTCTTGCTCTCGCCCCACTCCGCGCTCAGGAGACCACGCGCCTCGAGCCGGTGGAGCGCCTGGATCAGCGCAGCATCGGTCACATCGAGACGTCCATTCGACCGCTGCTCGAGCCAGGTCGTGATCTCGAAGCCGTGCATCGGTCCCCAGGACAGCGTCTTGAGGACCAGTACGTCGAGCGTTCCCTTGAGCAAAGCCATCGCCGCGCCTCTCCACTAAGTGTCTAAGGTCAGACACTTTCTTGGGGAGGATGGTTTGAAGCACCGGTTCGGCCGCTAGAAGATGATCGGCCCGTCCGCGAACAGTGCCCACGGGTCGCCAGGCTGCGTACCGTCGATGAAATACTCGGTGTAGTGGCGGTCGGGAAGCGTCGTGCTGTCCGCTGGCGCGAGCTTGTCGCGATCGAAGTCCACCGCAACGAGCCCCGCGGGGAGATTCCAGTCGCCGGAGCTGCGCTGCTGGTAGTACCGCCCCATCATGTCACCCCAGATCGGCGCGGCAACCGAGCCGCCAGCGGCGCCCGGCGCGATCGGCACAGGTTTGTCGAAGCCCACCCACACGCCTGCGACGACTTCCGGCGTCATGCCGACGAACCACGCATCGGTATCGTTGTTCGTGGTTCCCGTTTTTCCCGCGGCATCGACGCGTTCGGGGAGATAGCGTCGCACGGAAGTCGCCGTGCCGCGCGTGACGACGTCGCGCATCATGTCGCGCACGATGAAGGCGACGCGCGGATCCAGCACGGAGTCGCGCGCGGCGGTGCGGCCGGCGTACACCTGCCGCCCGCTCGCGTCGATGATGTGATGTATGAAGCGCGGCGTCACCGGCGAGCCTCCGTTGTCGAACGCCGCGTACGCCGCCACGAGGTCGAGCGGCCGCACCGCGGACGCGCCGATCGCGCTCGAGGGATACGGCGAGATCGAGGTTGTGATGCCGAGAGCGTGCGCGAGCGCGGTGATGGTGTCCATCCCTTCGACCGTGCCGAGCTGCACGGCAACCGGATTGCGCGAGTGAACCAGCGCGTCGCGAAGCGTCATCGGCCCGAAGAATTGTCCGTCGTCGTTGCGCGGACGATAGACGCCGTTGCGGTCGAGCGGGATCGTGAGCGCGGTGTCGAAGACGATCGAGCTCGCGGTGAACGTGTCGGCGATCGCGGTGGCGTACACGATCGGTTTGAAGGCCGAGCCGGGCTGGCGAACGGCGTTGATGGCCCGATCGAAGTGCGAGTCGGCATAGCTGCGGCCACCGACCATCGCGAGCACGTCGCCATCTTCGGGATCGAGAGCGACGACGGCGCCCTGGAGATAGTCGCTGCTCCCCGGCGCGCGCGTCGCAAACTGCGGATGCTTGTAGCCCGCGCGAGCTTCGGCGCGCGTGAGCCCGGATGCAAGCGCATCGGCCGCCAGCTGCTGCATCTGTGCGTCGATGGTCGTAGTGATCTGAAAGCCACCCGTCATCACGGGAAGGCCCGCGGTTTCAGCCTCCTGACGCACGACGTCGACGACGTAGGGTGCGGCCGAGATCCCCATCGAGGGAGCGGTGACCACCGGTTCGGCCTTCGCGGCGGCGACGGCGTCGCTGGTGGCGTAGCCCTGCTGCGCCATGAGCGTGAGGACGAGATCGCGCCGATCGCGCGCGCGATCGGGGTGGCGCACGGGGTCGTAGAGGGCGGGCCCCTTGGGGAGCGCAGCGAGCGTGGCTGCCTGCGCAAGCGACAGCCGCGCGGCGGGGATTCCGAAGTAGTGACGCGACGCCTCTTCGATGCCGTACCATCCGTGCCCGAAGTGAATCTGGTTGAGATACGCCTCGAGGATTTGCTGCTTGTCGTAGTGCCGCTCCATCTCGCGCGCCGCGTTCTGCTCGTGGATCTTGCGCGCGATCGAGCGGTCGGCGCGGTCGATGAGGTCCGGGTGCATGTTGCCGACGAGCTGCTGCGTGATGGTGCTCGCGCCGCGGGCGTGGCCGCGCAGCGCATCCTTGAACGCCGCCGCCATGCCGACGACGTCGACGCCATCGTGCTTGTAGAAGCGTTGGTCCTCCACCGCGATGAACGCCTCGCCCACGTACGTCGGCAGCGTCCGAATCGGCACGCTCACTCGAAACTGCGTGCCCAGCTCGCCGATCAGCTGGCCGTCGCGCGCGAGGACGAGCGACGACTGCGGCTGCGGCACGAGCTGCCACGCCTCGGCGGCGCCCTGCGCGCGGAGCGGCGTGGCGATCCCCCACGCGACGAGGGCGACGATGGCGAGCGAGTGGCGCAGATGCATATCCGGCAGACGAAACAAAGGGTTGGGAAGATAATCGGGTCCGGGACGCGAGACGCTCGGTCTCTACCCCTCTACCTTTAATACACACATCTTTCGGAGATGCCTCACATTCTCCAACTTGCCGCGCTCCAGTTCTCCCCCGGCAAGGGAGAATATGACGCGAATCTGGCCCGGCTGGGCGACATCTTCTCGCAGCTCCACTCGCTCGATCCGCGACCGGACGTACTGCACCTCCCCGAATCCGCTCTTACCGGCTACTTCCTCGAAGGCGGGGTTCGCGAGCATGCGCTCACGGCCGGCGCGTTCGCGGCGGATCTGCAGCGTGCCTATCTCGCCTCGGCCGCGGCCTTGCATCCGCTCGAGGTCGCGATCGGCTTCTACGAGCTGTGGAACAGCACCCTCTACAATAGCGCGATGTGGGTGCGGCTGGGCGGCGATGCGCCACTCATTCGTCACGTGCACCGGAAGAACTTCCTGCCCACCTACGGCCTGTTCGACGAAGAGCGGTTCGTCGAGCGCGGACACGACATTCGCGCCTTCGACACGCCGTGGGGGAGATTCGCGATGCTGGTGTGCGAGGACGCCTGGCACTCGCTGCCCGGAACGCTGCTCGCGCTCGACGGCGCGACGATGATCTTCATCAGCGCGGCGGCGCCCGCGCGAGGCGTTCATCCGCGCGACGATGCCATTCCCGGGCCCGCGAGTGTCGCGCGGTGGGAGCGGCTCGTGCGCGACATCGCCGAGGAGCAGGGGGTGTTCGTGTCGTTCACGAATCTCGTGGCGAGCGAGGGCGGAAAGTCCTTCCCCGGGGGCGCAACGATCGTCGGCCCGAATGGGGAGGTTCGCGTGCGCGGGCCGCTCTGGCGCGAGGCGCTCGTCGCGATCCCGATCGACTTCAACGATCTCGCGCGCGCGCGTTCGGAGATGCCGCTGCTCGCGGATCTGCAGACCGCGATGCCGCATCTGCTCGACAACCTCGAGCAGATTCGCGCGGAGACGCCGGCCGCGCTGGAGTACGATCCGGCGCCCACGGCGAAGCCCGCCGCGAAGAAAGCGCGCGGAAAATCGAAGGCGCGCGCGAGCGACATCGCCGTGGTGCAGGTGCACGCGCGAGAGAATGGCGCGCCATCACCGCTCGAGATCGATGCCGAGCTCACGGAGGCGTGGCTCACGTCTTTCATCCGCGACGAGCTGAGCCAACGCGACTTCGAGAAAGCCATCGTCGCCATCTCGGGTGGCGTCGATTCCGCCGTCACCGCCTTCCTGGCCGCGAGAGCGCTCGGCGCGGCGAACGTGATCGGCGTGCGGCTCCCCTACCGCACCTCGAGCCCCGAGAGCCTCGAGCACGCGCAGCTCGTGATCGATGCGCTCGGCATCGAGAGCCACACGATCGACATCAGCGCGGCAGTGGATGGCTATCTCGCCAACGAGCCCGACGCGGACGCGACCCGTCGCGGCAACGTCATGGCGCGAATGCGCATGATCGCGACGTTCGATCTGGGGGCCCGATACAAGGCGCTTCCTCTCGGCACGGGCAACAAGACCGAGCGGTTGCTGGGGTACTTCACCTGGCACGGCGACGACGCGCCGCCGGTGAATCCGATCGGCGACCTGTACAAGACTCAGCTGCGCGCGCTCGCGCGGCACCTGGGGGTGCCGTCGCCGATCGTCGGCAAGCCGCCCACGGCGGATTTCGTGCATGGCCAGACCGACGAGGGCGACCTCGGCATCAGCTACGACCGCGCAGATCAGATTCTGCACTGGATCCTCAGCGGCTTCTCGGTAGACGAGCTGCTGTCGCGCGGCTTCGATCGCGACGAGGTCATGGTCGTGCGCCGGCGATTGGACTCGACTCACTGGAAGCGCCGGCTGTCGACGGTCGCCATGCTGAGCGGCACCGCAATCGGCGAGAGTTACCTGCGTCCGGTGGACTACTAGCGGTTTGGGCAGGCTAATGGCGTGACGTGGCTAAGTCACCCCGCGTCCACTAGTTACAATGACGACGTCGCCGCTCCAGATCACCGCCGCGCATGCGGTCCCCGCGCGAAGATCGTGGATGAACGACGAGATCGTGCGGATGTGCGTGGTTTCCTTCGGCACGCTCTCCGTCTCGCTCGGGCTCGCGTTCAACTACTACGCACATCCGTTCCCATGGCTCGGGGCCGGACTCCTGCTGGTCACGGCGGCCGCGACGCGCGTCTTCGGCATTCCGCTGCCGGGAAAGGGCTTCTCGAGCTTCGCGGTCGGCCCGGGCATCGCAGCTCTCATCGCACTGGACTGGGCAGCCGGCGCGCTCGTCGTGGCCCTTGGCATCATCGTAGGCGACGCCTTCTTTCGGCGCCTTCCGTTGCGCAACGCGATCAGCACCGCCGGCCACTTTCTCACCGCTGGTACGGTCGCCGGCTATTCCTACTACGGCCTGCTGAACGGGCAGCTCGGTATTGCGGCCTTCTCCGCCGGCAACGCGTGGCGGCTCGGCATCATGATCGCGCTGTTCCTGCTCACCGCGAACGGCACCTTCTATCTTCAGCTGAAGCTGTCGCCGGCAATCGCGTGGGTAGACGCACGGCTTACCGCACGATGGGAGGGCACGGTCGCGGTGCTCGCGACGCTCCTCGCGCTCGGCGCGCTGCGCCTAGCGTACAGCGAGAGCACTCCGCGCACCATGATCGCCGGCGCGCTCGTGCTCACGCTCATCGGCGTGCTCACGCACTGGCTCGTGCGGCAGGCGTCGGTTGGCGAGAGCCTTCTGCTCGTGCAACGGCTCACGAACGCGATCAGCGCGCGCCCGGAGCTGCATCGCGCGCTCAACGACATCAAGCGGCTCACGAGATCGCTGGTGCCGTGGGAGCAGATGGGGATCGCCACGTACGATGCGGCGCGGGACGAGTTCGTGGTCGTGGTCGACACGTCGTCCGATGCGCCGGTGGGCACGCGCATCTCCGCCTCGGAGGGAATGGTCGGGAGCGCGCTGCGCGCCGGCCACGCGATCACCGACCTCGCGCTTCCGTTCGCGCAGCGGCCGAAGGACGCCAACAAGCGCTCGCAGATCGTGCTGCCGCTCATGTATGGAGAGCGGCTCGTCGGCATCTGGACCGTGCGGCACTCGCGCATCGAGATGTATCGAGCGTACGACGCCGCGCTGCTCGAGTACATCGCACCGCAGCTCGCGCTCTCGCTCGCGCTCGACAAGCTGATCCAGCCGGTCGTCGCCGCTTCGGCCGACATGACCTCGCACGTCGAGTCGATTACCGCCACCACGCAGCAGCTGCACGCCTCGGCGCAGGAGGGCGCGGAAACCGCGCGACGTCTCGCCGCGACCGTGCGCAATCTCGCGGACACGCTTTCGCGCGGCGCCGACGGTGCGCGCAACGCGCAGGTCATCGCCGACAGCACCGTCACCGAAGGGCGCGTGACGCAGCAGAGCGGCGGCCAGATGCTCGCGGACGCGCGCATGGTGCGGGGCGCGACGGAGCAGGCGCGCGCGCAGCTCACCGCCGCGGCCGCGATGGTGCAGCAGGGCGCCGAGCAGGTCTCACGGCTCCGCGAGATTTCCGAGGTGGTGCAGAAGTTCGGACAGACGATCACCGAGCTCGCCGATCAAACCGGCCTGCTCGCGCTCAACGCCGCCGTCGAGGCCGCGCGCGCGGGCGTGCACGGGCGGGGTTTTGCGGTGGTGGCGCGCGAGATTCGCGAGCTCGCCGATCGCAGCGCGGCAGAGGCGGAAGGGATGGACAACGCCGTGCGCGACATCAGGGCGACGCTCGATCGCGCCGTCGCGCTCATGCAGCGCACGCGCGGCGAGGTGCTCTCCGTAGCCGACGCCAGTGGCAACTGGGTGGATGAGCTCGACCGCATGGTGCTCGCATCGGAGTCCGTGGCGGCGGCGGGACATCGCATTGTGGACGCGGCGCGCCAGAGCGCCGACCGGTCGGGCGTGATGGCGCGCGCGCTCGCCGACGCGAAGGAAGAGGCCACGCAGGCCGCGTCGGACACCGGTGCGGTGGCCGGCGCGAGCACGCAGCAGGAAGGGGCTATCGATTCGCTGAACGGCGCCGCGACGGAGCTGAGCGAAACCGCCCACGCGCTGGCGTCCGCGGTGGCCGCCGTGCGCGCGGGACGCTAGCCGCTACTTCTTCGCGATTGCCGGCGCGACGCGAGGCGTCGGCCGCATCGGATCGCGCAGCGACGCCAGAATCTGCGCGGCCTGGGCGTCGAGAATGGTGCGATCCGGCATCATCGACCCCGGAAATGGCAGCGGCACATCAAAGCCATCGCCCGCGCGGCGCGGGATCAGGTGGATGTGGAAGTGGTAGACATCCTGCCCGGCCGCCGCGCCGCTCGAGACGATGAGATTCATCGCATTTGCGCCCGCGACCTTTCGAATCACCGGATTCAATCGCATCGCCACCTCGAACAGGTGCATCCCGAGGTCCGTCGGCAAGTCCTGAAAGGACTCGAAGTGCTGGCGCGGCACGACGAGCGTGTGCCCATGGTTCACCGGCTGCACGTCCATGAATGCGATCGCGACCGAGTCCTCGTAGCACACGGAGACCTCGGCGGCACCCTTCATGATATCGCAGAAAATGCAGTGCGCGTTGGGGGAGCCGGAATCCTGCATGTCGCCGCCAGTGAGCGGCCGAGGCCGCTCCGAAAAGAGTCGTTTCCGTCGTGCCCGTGGTGACAAGGGATGATAAGGCGTCCGGCGCGGCCCCGGTAGGCGTTCGTGTGGCATCCGCGGCGGGCGGGAAGGTATCTTACACCGTCGATTTCACAGGACCTGGAGAGACATGGCCACGCCCACAACCGCCACCCAGCCGGCCGCGACGAGTTCGAGCCCCGCTCAGCTCAATGCCGCGTACCGGAACATGTATCTGTCGCGGCGGATGGACGACAAGGAGATTCAGCTCAAGCGCCAGAACCGCATCTTCTTCCAGATCTCGGGCGCGGGACACGAGGCGATCCTCACCGCCGCGGGAATGGTGATTCGCTCCGGCTCCGACTGGTCGCTCCCCTACTACCGGGATCGCGCCTTCTGCCTGCAGCTCGGCGTCACGCCGGCCGAGATGCTGTACGAGGCAGTGGGTGCCGCGGCCGATCCTGCATCCGGCGGACGGCAGATGCCGAGCCACTGGGGGCATCGCGCATACAACATCGTCTCGTCGTCGTCGCCCACCGGCACGCAGTTCCTGCAGGCAGTCGGCATCGCGGAGGCCTCGCTGCGCGCGAAGCTGCTCGGGATCACCGAAGGCTTCACGGAAGACGAGGTGGTCTACGTCTCCACCGGCGAGGGCGCGACCAGCGAAGGCGAGTTCTGGGAATCGATCAACAGCGCGTGCAATCTCAGCCTGCCGGTGGTGTACGTGGTGGAGGACAACGAGTATGCGATCTCCGTCCCCGTCGAGATCAACACCGCGGGCGGCAACATCTCCAAGCTCCTCGGGTCGTTCCCGGGACTGTACATCCAGGAGGTCGACGGCTGCGACTTCGTCGCCTCGCACGCGGCGATGACGCGCGCGGTCGACTACGCGCGCAAGCGCAAGGGGCCGGCGCTCGTGCACGCCCACGTGATTCGCCCGTACTCGCACTCGCTCTCCGACGACGAGGTGATGTATCGCCCGGCCTCGGAGCGCGAAGCCGACGCAGCGCGCGACCCGATCGCGACCTTTCCGAAGTGGCTGATCGCCGAGGGCCATGCCACCGAAGAGTCGCTCGCGGCGATGCGCGAGGAGGTCGACGCGCTCGTGCTGGCAGCAACCGACGATGCGCTCGAACAGCCGCAGCCGACCCCGGACACGATCTACCACGCCGTCTACTCGCCGCACATCGATCCGTGCGGGGAGAACTTCGACACGGAAGACGATCCGCAATTCGCCGGCGAGCCGACGACGATGGTCGACCTGCTCAACGCGTGCATGAAGGACGAGATGCGGCGCGACGAGAAGATTCTCGTCTTCGGCGAGGACGTTGCCGACGTTTCCCGCGAGCAGTATCTCGGCTCCCTGAAGGGCAAGGGCGGAGTGTTCAAGGTGACGTGGGGGCTGCAGAAGGAGTTCGGAGGCTCACGCGTGTACAACTCGCCGCTCGCGGAAGCGAACATCATCGGCCGCGCGATCGGGCTCGCGCTGCGCGGCTTCAAGCCGGTGGTCGAGATCCAGTTCTTCGACTACATCTGGCCGGCGTTCATGCAGCTGCGCGACGAGCTGGCGACGATGCGGTGGCGGTCGAACGACGCGTTCAGCGCGCCGGTCGTCGTGCGCACGACGTACGGCGGCTACATCCGCGGCGCGATCTATCACTCGCAAACGGGTGCGTCGCTGTTCACGCACACGCCAGGGTTGCGCGTAGTGTGTCCGTCGAGCGCGCTCGATGCGAACGGGCTGCTGCGCACGGCGATCCGCTGCGACGATCCCGTGATCTTTCTCGAGCACAAGCATCTCTACCGCCAGACGTACAACAAGGCCTGCTATCCCGGCCCGAACTTCATGATCCCGTTCGGCAAGGCGAAGGTCGTGCGCGAGGGAGCGGACATCACCGTCGTCACGTATGGCGCGACGGTGCAGCGCGCGCTGATCGCCGCGAACCACGCGGCCGAGCAGGGGGTGGACGTCGAGGTCATCGACTTGCGGACGTTGAGTCCGTGGGATCGCGAGACCGTGTTCGCGAGTGTGCGGAAGACGAACCGCGTGGTCGTCGGCTACGAGGACTCGGTGTCATGGGGCTACGGCGCCGAGATCGCGGCGGCGATCGCCGACGAGTGCTTCGCGTGGCTCGATGCGCCGGTGAAGCGGGTGGCGAGCACAGACACCTTCGTCGGTTATGCGCCGGCGCTCGAGGACGCGATCCTGCCGCAGGTGGACGACTTCAAGCGGGCGTATCTCGACCTGATGCGCTTCTAGCGTCGCGCGGCGGCGCCCGACTACCTGGAGACGCTCGCCACCGAGTCCGGGCGTTCGTAGACCACGCGGCCGCCCACGATTGTCTTCATGATGTGGGCGTTGCGTATCTCGTCCGGAGGAATGCGCGTGAGGTCGCGATCGATGAGCACGAAGTCCGCGAGCTTGCCATTCTCGAGCGTTCCCTTGATCTGCTCCTCGAACGAGGCGTAGGCGGCGCCGCTCGTGTAGGCACGCAGCGCGTCCTCGACCGAAATCTTCTGCTCGGGGATCCACCCGCCGGGGTGCTTGCCGTCGAGCGTCTCGCGCGTGACGGCGCCGTAGATCCCCTCGATCGGCGTCGCCGGCGCGACGGACCAGTCGCTCCCGAACGCCAGACGCGCGCCGGCATCGAGAATCGACTTGAACGCGTACGTCGTCTTCGAGCGCTCGTGGCCGATGATCGGCTCGGCCCAGCGACCGTCGTCCATCTCGTGATACGGCTGCATGCTGGCGATGACGCCGAGCGTGCCGAAGCGCGGAATGTCCGACGGCGCGATGTGCTGTGCGTGCTCGATGCGGAAGCGGCGGTCGCGCGGCCCGTTTTCCTTTTCGACGCGGGCATAGTTGTCGAGCTGGATGCGGATCGCACGGTCGCCGATCGCGTGCACCATCACGTGCAGTCCCGCCTTGTCCGCGCCTGACGTGCGCGCGTAAAGGCTCTCCGCCGACGTGACGAGCAGCCCGCTGTCCTTTGGCGCGTCGTCGAACGGCCGGAGCATCGCTGCGGTGTGGGAGCCCAGCGATCCGTCGACGAATCCCTTGAGCCCGCCAATGCGCACCCACTCATCGCCGTGGCCGCGCGCCGCGACCGTGTCGCGCAGCTGCTCCCACGATGCGAGGGGCACCACCGCGTACATGCGGGTGATCATTCGCCCGTCGCGACGCGCGCGCTCGAAGATCGAGAGGTCGTACCAGGTGCCCATGTTCTGCGCCGACGTCACGCCGCGCGCGGCCAGATAGTGCATCGCGGCATCGAATGCGCGGTCGGCGATGGCGGGCGGCGGATCCGGCGTGACATCGTCGATCAGCCCCTGCGCGTTGTCCTTGAGCAGCCCCGTGAGCTCACCCGACTTGTCGCGAACGATCACGCCGCCGTCGACTTCGGGAGTGGACTTGGTGATTTTCGCGGCGGCAAGCGCCAGGGAGTTGGCCAGCCCCATGTGGCCGTCGAGGCGGCTCACCCACACGGGATTGTCGGGCGACACGGAATCGATCCAGTGGCGCGTGGGAAGCTCGCCGCCCCACAGCGTATGATCCCAGTCGCCATCGGTGATCCAGGCACCCTTGGGAAGAGTTTTCGCGAATGCCCCGATGCGGGCGATGAACTCCGCGGGCGTCGATGCGTCGCGCAATTTCACCATCGAGAGTCCGCGGCCCGCGCTGATGATGTGCACGTGGCTGTCGATGAATCCGGGCACGAGCATCTGCCCGTGCGCATCGATGACCCTGGCATCCGCGCCCGCCAACTTCCGGATCTCGGCGCTCGAGCCCACCGCGGCGATGCGGTCTCCGCGCGCCGCGATCGCCTCGGCCCACGGGCGCTTCGCATCGCCCGTCCAGATGCGCGCATTCACCACGGCAAGGGTGACGGGAGCTCGCGTTCCACCGGAACAGGCGGCGAGGATGAACGCGGAGATCATCTTTACGAGCGCGCGCGCAAAACGGCCGGAGTCGACCATGCTTCGCTAACGCCGCTCCATCGCATCACGGATATCGAGAAGGATCTCGAAGTAGAGCTGCTCGCGGCGGTAGGCGAAATCGAGCGTGGCCATCGCCGAGCTGTCCTCGGTCGACTTGGCGCGCTCGAAGCTCTCGCGGTACATCTCGTCCAGATTGTTGAGGATGCGTTCGCGGCTGCGCGACATGGCAATCTTCCCGAGGGCTCGGAGGGTGAGGCGTGGCGGATCATCGTTCGAAGTGGCGTGGAGCGCGGCTTCGCTCTGCTCGAGGAAGTAACGCTTCGCCGCTCCCATCAGCGCACGACGTGGATTAATTGGACCAGACATGACTCGAAACCAGATCTTCGCGCGCGACGGGCATCGCTGCGTCTACTGTGGGGAGATCTTCCCGGCGGAGGAGCTGACGGTCGATCACGTACAGCCTCGCGTGCGTGGAGGAGACCGATCCGGTGGGAACTTAGTGACGGCATGCAGGGGCTGCAACACGCTCAAGGGGCATCGCAAGCTCGCGGATTTTCTGTCCGCGGAGCCGGTTGGGCGTAAAAACTTCTTCGCGCTGGCGACCGCGGTGTGGCCGCGTCATCTGCGAGCGGTGAAGGAGCAGCTCGAGCGGAGTGATTTCAAACGCGCGCAGCGCCGCAAGTCCGCTGGCTAGCGCACCAGCTCAGCGAAGGCTATCGCGGCCGGGGCTCTGCGTGAGCGAGCGGAAGCGCGCCGTCATTCGGTTCACGCGCTCCACATACTGCCGCGGCGTTTCATCCGCGGCGCGGGGAGGCACGAGGTGGCGGCAGAGATCATCCGGAGAGACGAGCAGCGACGATCCTCCGCGGCCGGCGAGCGCCTCGGCGGCGCGACGGAAGGCGTCGACCGCGGACTGCATTATCGAGAGCTCGGTTGCGGACTCCGAGCCAGTGACGTCCACACCATTTTCCTCGAGCGAGCGCAGCGCCGCGAACGATTGCTGCACCTCCGAGCGTGTGCCCTCGCGCGCTCCCTCGTCGTGCTTGTCGAATGTCATGCTGCTATGCCCTGCTTCATTTGGGGAGCTTGTTGTCACCAGGTGGTGCGACGTAGCGATATTGCTCGACCACCTGTCCGGCGATGAGGTGTTCGTGCAGAATCTGTTCTGCACCGGCCACATCGACGTGTGAATACCATACTGCCTCCGGATACACGGCCACCATCGGCCCGTTGCCGCACTGTGCCATGCATCCTGAGTGATTGATGCGCACGCTATTCTGTAATCCGGCGGCCGCTGCGCCTTTCTTGAGTGCGGCAAAAACGAGATCGCTTCCCTGCCCCGGACATGTACCGCCCGAGGTGCATACGAATACGTGATGTTTGTACTGTCCCATCGGTGAAATCTAGCAGCGAGCTGACATTAAGCGGACGCGGCGCTTGCATTTTTCAGCGCATATTTCGCTTATAAATCGCACATGTGAGAGGAGACAAATATTGTTGCAGAAACATGGTTGAGCCGTGGCTTCGAGGACCGATCGCGGGGATGCCCGCGATGGTGATGCCGGCCGCGCACGCGCTCATGCAGGCGGCCGAGGACATTCCGTCCGCAGTGTCGGGACTTACGACCGAGCAGCTGTGGGCGCGGCCTGGCGGTGCAGCATCGGTGGGATTTCATTTGCAGCACGTGGCGGGGAGCATCGACCGCCTGCTGACGTATGCGCGCGGAGAGATGCTCAGCGACGCACAGCTGTGGGCGTTGCGAGCCGAGCAGATGGAGGAGAGCGGTGATGCGGCGGGATTCGCACGCCGGGCGGTGGCGGCGATTCGAGAGGCCATCGACGTGATGCGGGAGACGCAGCCCGGCACGTACCTCGAGGCGCGAGAGGTAGGGCGCAAGCGACTGCCCACGACCGTTCTCGGACTCCTAGTGCACGTGGCCGAGCACACGCAGCGGCACACGGGGCAGATCATCGCAACGGCGAGGGTGGTGAGGTCGATCGCGTAGGGCCCGCTGACTCGGCCCGGCGAAACCGGGTCGTGCGCTTGGGCGTTCAGCACTCTGTACCATCCGAACAGGGGGAAGGCATGGCTACAACAACTAAAGCAGAGAGCGACACCGGGATCGCAGCCAAAGGCTACGTGCATCCCGAGGTGCTCGTGTCCACCGAATGGCTCGCGAAAAATCTCGACAATCCGAAGATCCGCATCATCGAGAGCGATGAGGATGTGCTTCTCTACGACCTCGGCCACATCAAGAACGCACAGAAGGTAGACTGGCACCTCGATCTGAACGACGACGTCGTGCGCGATTACGTGAGTCCCGAGCGGTTCGAGAAGTTGCTCCGGGCCAAGGGCATCGACGAGTCGACGACCGTCGTGTTCTACGGCGACAAGAACAACTGGTGGGCGACGTACGCGTTCTGGGTGTTCAAGCTGTTCGGCTTCGAGAATGCGCGCGTGCTCGACGGGGGACGCATCAAGTGGGAGGCGGAGGGGCGTCCGTTCGTGACGGACGTGCCGTCGTTCCCCGCGACCAGCTACAAGGCGCCGCCGCGCAACGACGCGAAAATCCGGGCGTTCCGCGACGAGGCGCTCGCGCACTCGAAGTCGAAGAAACCGTTGGTCGATGTCCGCTCGCCCGACGAGTTTTCCGGCAAGAAGACACACATGCCGGAGTATCCGCAGGAGGGCGTGCTGCGCGGCGGTCACATCCCCGGCGCCAAGAGCGTTCCGTGGGCGCGCGCCGCGAACACGGACGGCACGTTCAAGAGCGCCGATGAGCTTCGCGCCATCTACGAGAAGGAGATCGGTCTCAAGAAGGATGATGACGTGATCGCCTATTGCCGCATCGGCGAGCGCTCGTCGCACAGCTGGTTCGTGCTCACGTACCTGCTCGGATATCCGAAGGTGCGAAACTACGACGGCAGCTGGACGGAGTGGGGAAATTCGGTGCGACTCCCGATCGAGAAATGAGCGACGCCGCACCGATCGTAAGGCCGCCGCAGAGGATCGTCGCGGTGTGGAAGGGCGCGGAGGCGTTCGATACGAGCAAGCCCGGTGGCCCCGTGTCGCGCATCGACGGACATGGGGTCACGGGGCAGGGTCCCGTGGATACGCTCCTCAGCGCCCTCGGCACGTGCTCGGCGATGGATGTAGTGAACATTCTGGAGAAGCAGCGGACGCCCGCGTCCTCGCTCGAGGTGGAGGTGGTCGGGACGCGCGAGAACGCGAGTCCGCGGCGGCTGAAGCACGCGTTACTGATTTTTCGAATTTCCGGCGCAGGGATCGAGCGCGAGCAGGCGCTCAAGGCGATCGCGCTTTCGGTGACGAAGTACTGCTCGGTGCGCGATTCGCTCGATCCGAACATTCCGGTCGAGTGGGAGCTGGAATTGAAGTGACGGAGACTCGTGATTGATGCAGCGATAGGTCGTACTCCGCTCGTTCGGCTCGAGAAGGTCGTTGAGCCGGGGATGGCGGAGGTGTGGATGAAGCTCGAAGGGAGCAATCCCGGCGGCTCGATCAAGGATCGGACGGCGCTCGGCATGATCACGGACGCCGAGCAGCGAGGAGCGCTGCGGCCGGGCGGAACGATCGTGGAGCCGACGTCCGGAAACACGGGCATCGGATTGGCGCAGGTGGCAGCGACGCGCGGCTACAAGCTCATCCTGTGTCTGCCGTCGCAGATGAGCGAGGAGCGCAAGCGCACGCTGATCGCGTACGGCGCGCAGCTCGTGCTCACGGATCCCGAGCGTCGGATGCTCGCCGCGATCGAGGAGGCCGAGCGCATTCGCGACAGGACGGGTGCGTGGATGCCGAATCAGTTCTCGAATCCGGCGAACCCGCGTGTCCACTACGAGTTCACCGGACCCGAGCTCTGGGAGCAGATGGGCGGGCGCATCGACGCGTTCGTGTATGGCTCGGGAACGGGCGGGACGATTAGCGGCGTGGGCCGGTACATCAAGGAGCGCTCGCCGAAGACGGCCGTGATCACGGTCGAGCCCGCGCGATCGCCTGTGTTGAGCGGCGGCGAGCGCGGTACGCACCAGTTCCAGGGGATGGGTCCGGGATTCGTGCCGGATAATTTCGACCGGTCGGTGGTCGATCGCATCATCACGGCGTGGGAAGAGGATGCGTTCCCGCTGGCGCGGAGGCTCGCGCGCGAGGAGGGGTTGTTCGTCGGCATGTCGAGCGGCGCGATCGTGTACGTGGCACTCCAGATCGCGCGCGAGCTCGGACCCGGCAAGCGGGTGGCGTGCATCTCGCCGGATTCGGGCGCGCGGTATCTGACGACGGCGCTGTTCGCCCCGGACTGAGGGTTCGGGCGCGCCCGCGGGACGAGCTACTGCAGCTTGGAGAGCAGCTTCAGCGTCTTGGGGTCTGCTTCGGGATACGTCGGATTCATGCGCTCGAGCGTCGAGACGATTTTCTCGAGCACGAGATAGTCGCGCGCGTGCTTGCGGTCCGCCGGAACGATGAACCAGGGCGCGTACTTCGTGCTGCACTTCCGGAAGACGTCGATGTACGCGCGCGTGTAGTCATCCCACAGCTCGCGCTCCTCGAGATCGGCCGCCTGGAACTTCCAGTTCTTCGCTTCGTCGGTGAGCCGCTCGAAGAGCCGCACGCGCTGCTCCTCCTTCGAGATGTGGAGGAAGAACTTGACGATCGTGACGCCATTCTGCGTGAGCATACGCTCGAAGTCATTGATTTGCTCGTAGCGCGGCTTCCAGACTTGCTTCGGCGCAAGCTTGTGCACGCGCACGGCGAGGATGTCCTCGTAGTGCGAGCGATTGAAGATGCCGATCATCCCGCGGGCGGGAACGGCGGCGTGCACGCGCCAGAGGTAGTCGTGCGCCAGCTCGACGTGAGTAGGGGCCCTGAACGCCGTGACGGAGCATCCCTGCGGATTTACGGAGCTGAAGACGCGACGGATCGTGCCGTCCTTCCCGCCCGCATCGCGCGCCTGGAGCACCACGAGCAGCGACCGTTTCGACTCGGCGTAGAGCGCGTTCTGCAGCTCGTCTAGGCGGATGCGCAGCTTCTCCATCTTTTTCTCGAGCGTGAGGTCGTCGGCGTCGAGCGAGCGCGGAGGAAGCGCGGCGCGATCCCCGAGCGAGATCTTGTCGTGCGGGCGAACCGGGAGGAGCTTCATCGGCGAGTGGCTCGAATGCGGGAGGCTGGACGCAAATCGTCGCCCGCAATTCGCGCGGCAACGACTATTGGCCGAGTCGCCGCGGCTGCCGCTCCTGTTCGCTCGTCGCGGGACGCGCAGCCGAGTCGACATCGGGTGCGGGTTCACGCAGATCCGCGCGGGCGCCCGTGTCATCGCCGCCGCCATCGCCCATGCTCTTCTTGAACTCGCGAATACCCTTGCCGAAGGACGAGCCAATCTCGGGGATGCGCTTGGCACCGAAGAGCAACAGCACGACGATCGCCAAGAGCAGGATTTTTTCCGGTCCTATTCCAAACATGCGTGCCTCGATAGTCGGAGGTGATGCCGTTGCGAATCGGGCGGATGGAATACGGGCAACGGTAATGCCGGGCGACGGTAATGCCGGGCGACGGTAATGCCGGGCGACGGAGCCACACCCGAAACGAGCGCCGCCCGCCGCCCAATTGTACACGGAAGCGATGAACGGTGCCACGATCGCCGTGAGTCGCGGCGTGTGCGCCTCGAGCGATTGATCGGCGGATGAGATCACCACTTTTTGCTTCCGAGCCGTCCGTGCCTCCCGTCATTCGCTGGCCGGTAGGAACCCGACATGATGTGGCCAGCGCACGCC
>DATCPC010000220.1:0-24102 GCA_036564355.1 Gemmatimonadaceae bacterium
GGACAAGCTGCGCGTGAGCGTGCGGCTCAAGGATGGCACCGGCACGGACTTCGAGCGCGCGAGCTTCGAGCAGCCGCGCGGCAACACGCTGGCCCTGCGCGACTCGCTAGCGACGCGTGTTGCGGACTTTCTCCGGCGCCGGCTCGGACACGAGGTGCTGCTGCGCGAGCAGCGCGAGGGAACGACGAGTGCGGACGCGTGGGCATTGCTGCAACAGGCCGAGCAGCATGCGCGGGCAGAGCAGGCAGCCATGAAGGCGAGCGACACCGCCGGCGTGTTGCGCGAAATTCAGAGTGGGGACACGCTGCTCGTGCAGGCCAAGGCGCTGGATCCCGCGTGGGTCGCGGTTCCCACGATGCGCGGGACGCTCGCCTACCGTGCTTCGCGCTTCTTCGGCGACGATCAGTCCAAAGCGTCGCACTGGATCGACATGGGCCTCGCCCACGCGGATACGGCGCTGTCGCTGTCGCCTGAGAATGCAGACGCGTTGGAGCTTCGCGGCACGCTCCGCTACTGGCGATATCTGCTGGGTCTCGAGCCTGGCACCGCCGCAGCGAAACAGCTGCTCGATGGTGCCGAGGCGGATCTCGAGCAGGCGGTGAAAATCAATCCCGCGCAGGCGGGTGCGTGGGGCGTGCTCAGCTCACTGCTCGTGCGCACCGACGACGTCACAGGTGCCAAGCTCGCGGCGCGGCGCGCATACGATCAGGACGCGTACCTCAGCAACATCGATCTGATCGTGTGGCGGCTGTTCACGCTCTCGCTGGATGACGCGCAATTCACGGACGCCGCGCACTGGTGCGACGTCGGGGGCAAGCGCTTTGCCACAGATCCGCGCTTCGTCGAGTGTCAGCTGGACCTGCTGGGCACCAAGGCCATGACGCCGGACCCCGCGCTGGCGTGGAAGCTCTCCGACTCGATCGTGAAGCTGACTCCCGAATCGTCGCGGCGCTATGCGGCGGCGAGCACGCAGCTCGCGGTGGCGGCGGTGCTCGCGCGCGCAGGGCTCGCCGACAGCGCGAAGCACGTACTCGCCAGCACGCGTACTCCGTCGGATGTTGACCCGACGCGCGATCTCGAATACAATCGCGCGTTCGCCTGGACACTGCTCGGCGACAAGAGCGCCGCAATCAAATCGCTCGCGATCTATCTCTCGGCGAATCCAAGTGCTGCAGTAGGGTTCAACTCGGACAACAATTGGCGGTGGCGAAGCATCGCGGACGATCCGCGGTTCGAGCGGCTGGTCGTCACGAGTAAGCAGTAGACAGTTGCAGAAGAGGTGCCGTGAAGCAGGAAGCTACCGCAGGACCCGGATGTGGAACAGTTGGACTACCCGATCTTCGGAGGAATGCAAAAATGTTGCGATCATCGTTGGGAGGGTGCGCGGCCGTGCTGGCTGGCGCCATCCTCATTAATGCGTGCTCGAACGACAGCCGAAACAGCACGGAGCCGGTGCCAGCACCGGCTTCTGCGAGCATAGTTCCGGCTGGGTGTCCCACGGTCACGCAAACAGCGGAGATGATCGTGGCGTTGTTTCCGAAGGGCTCCGACCGAGTATACGCGGCGGGAACGTATGCGACCATCGTGGTCTACATCAACAACGGGCGACTCGCGGACGCGCGCACGCTCGTTTTCCGCTTGCTCGATTTCACCCTGCAGCGGTTCAATGCGGGGAAGCTGATCGGAGGCTTCTCGCTGGCGACGCGGCAGCAGCTGCTCGCATTCGAGACCGGGCTGTATTGCACGGTGGGCCTGCCCAGCACGGGGCTCGTTTTGCCCGGTGATCCGAGTGATCGGGGAACCGTCAATCAGGTAGTGTTCCCAAGCACCACGACGCAGAACATCGTGACGCCGAATGGCAACGCCGGCGTGCAGATTCCGCCGAACTCGTTCACCGGCCCAGCGGTCGTCGTCACAATCAGCCCCCTTTCGGGAACGCCGCTCAACACGACGCTCGACCAGTACGGCCCATTTTCCGATGTGAACGTGTCGCCGGAAGGGGCGCTAACCGCGAATGTGTCGGTCGGAATCTGTCCGAGCGCTGCCACCGTTCCCGCGACGGTGTTCCTCGCCCACAACGTCACCAAGCTGGTGAACAACGTGGCGACGCCGGCCATCGAGGTGCTGCCTCCGGGCGCCTCCATCCCCGGATTGTGCGGAACCACCACGAGCTCGATCAGCGGACGCAGCGTGTTCGATCTCGCGGCGAACGGCGACCTTCACAGCGCGACAAAACTGATTGGTTCCGCGCTCGCTGACATGCTTCTTCCGACGAACGCCAACGCGACCGGCGGGGGGATCACGGGCACCACAAAGGCGTTCAGCCCGTTTGGCGGTGTGGATACGAAAGTCTACATGACGGCGAATTCGCCTACGTCACAAACGGCGCCGGCAGGATCGGCGGTCGCAAGTCCGCCATCGACACTGGTGAAGACGAACATCGGCATCGCAGTGCCGAAGGTGAACGCGCTGTTCTCGGTCACAGGAGGCGGCGGCACCGTCGCCGGAGGATCGAGCGCGACGGTCGCGACGAATGCGTCGGGTGTGGCGACGGTGAGTAACTGGGTCATCAACGCGGGCCCGAATTCGGTGCAGGCGGTGGGAACCTACGCGGATCCAACAGTCACCTTCTTTCCGTCCACGGCAGCCGGCTTCCCGCAGGCGGTGACCGTCGATCCGACAGCCGGTATCACCTTCAGGGCGACTGGCGGCGACGTCGTGCCGTACGGCTCGTCCTATTTCTACCTCGATGTCGAACACGGAGCCAATGCGGGATTCGAGGTGCCCGGCTTCTCGACTACCGGGTTCCATACCGGGAACGGACCGTTCGGCACCAGCAGCACAACGTGCCCGCTTAACAGCGACCCTGCAATCAACCCTGCGTTTGCCGTCGACACCGACATTCTATTGATAAAGACTTTTCCGCTTCCGTCTGGCTGGACAGCGCCGCTCACGATTGAGGCGGCTATCGACAACGACATCGCCGTTTGGGTAAATGGCCATCCGCTGACGACGCTCAACGGGAGTCCGCTCTACGCCTTCTCGGGCAACGACGCGGGGAATTACTCGTTCGATCCGACGTCCGGGTTCGTGACGCACGAGAACTGCGCGACGAAGGGATCGCTCACCTTCACGGTGCCGGCATTGTACCTGGTCGCCGGGCAGAATACGCTGGCGATTCGGGCGCAGGATCGAGGCGGACTCACCTACGTGGACGCGAAGGTCACGCAGGCGCCCACCCAGTAATTGATTGGTACCGCTTAACTTGAGTTTCGTGAAGCGGGGTGGCGCGAAAGCGTCACCCCGCTTTTTTCGTCTCCGGCATCGGTGTGCTACCCGATGCACCGAAAGATGAGCTAGTCGATGAGGAAGGGGATGACGAGTGGCGTCTTGCGCGCGCGCCCGGACGGGCTGCGCAGTGGCGGCCACCGTCGCATCGCGTTGTCGAGCGCCGCGCCGCGCGCGGCAGCGCGGAGCGCGTCCGGCGTGAACTCGGTGCAGAACGCGCGAGCCTCCGCGCCGCTTTCGATGACCGAGCCGTTGGATTCGGATTCGATCATGCCGTCCGTCCCCTCAGTCGCCCGATGCTCGCGAACGACGTACCGGCCGTTCTCAAGCAGCAGAATGTCGACGCTCACCCAGCACGCGAGTCCGTCGGCGTCCATGGAGTCCGCGGACTGCGAGCCGAGCTCCCAGCCGGGAACAGTGAAGGACATTCCGTCGGCCGTCACCGCAAGCGGCGCCGGAGCGCCGAAAAGCTGCATGGCGAGTGCCACGGCGTCCGGGTCCCCTACGGGCGTCGCGAGCAGCGTAGCCGCGCTCACCACCGGCGGCGCATCGTTGCGCATTGCCGACGGCTGTGAGTTGGGGCCTGGATCCTCGAGCAGCGTCGCGGGATCGACGATGATAATGTCGTCGAGCTCACGCCTCTGCGCCGAATCTGCGTAACGCGCCATGGTGGACAGGTGCAGGTGTGGCTGAAGTGTTGACGAGGTGCTCGCGTACTCAATCCAAAGCGACTTTCGATCCAGCTTCGATCGTAAAGTCAAGCCGTTCTCGCACAATGACTTACGCATCGAGCCCCGCGCGGCGAATTCGCCGGCGCAGCGGCGTTGTGTGCCTAGACTCGCACTTTGCTTCGCCCCTCTCTCACCCGCCGCGAGTCGCGCGATATCGGCTGATGAGTGCGTTAGTAGACGAGTCATGCGCGAGTGTGGTATCGGCCCCGGGCGTCAGGTCGGCCGCGATACGCGTGGCGAGCGTCTTCCCAAGCTCGACGCCCCACTGGTCGAACGAGTCGATGTTCCAGATCACGCCCTGGGTGAACACCGCGTGCTCGTACAGCGCGATCAACGCGCCGAGCGTCGCGGGCGTCAGGCGCTCCGCGAGGATGACGCTCGACGGACGATTCCCCTCGAACACGCGGTGCGGCACGAGAGGCTCCGGCGTCCCCTCCGCGCGGACCTCCGCCGCCGTCTTCCCGAATGCGAGCGCCGCGGCCTGGGCGAACAGATTCGCCATCAACAGGTCGTGCTGAGCCCCGCGCGGATTGAGCGACTGGGAGAAGCCGATGAAGTCGACGGGGACGAGCGGCGTTCCCTGATGCAGCAGCTGATGAAATGAATGCTGTCCGTTGGTTCCCGGCTCTCCCCAGACCACCGGCGACGTTGCGTAGCGCACCCGGTCGCCACCCAGCGTCACGGACTTGCCGTTGCTCTCCATGATCAGTTGCTGGAGATACGAGGGAAAGCGCGAGAGATATTGGTCGTAGGGCAGCACCGCGGCCGACTGCGCGCCGAAGAAGTCGGTGTACCAGATGCCGAGGAGTGCGAGAATGACGGGGAGGTTCCGCTCGAGCGGCGCATCCCTGAAGTGCTCGTCCATCGCGCGAAGGCCGCCGAGCATCGCGTCGAAGTTCGCGGGTCCGATGGCGAGCATCGTCGAGAGCCCGATCGCCGAGTCCATCGAATAGCGGCCGCCCACCCAGTCCCAGAAACCGAACATGTTCGCGGGGTCGATGCCGAACGCCCGTACGGCGGGCTCATTCGTCGACACGGCGACGAAGTGGCGCGCCACCGCGCGTTGGTCGCCCAGCGCCCCAACGATCCATTCCCGCGCGGCGCTGGCGTTCGTCATCGTCTCGATGGTCGTGAATGTCTTCGACGACACGATGCACAACGTTTCAGCCGGATCGAGATCGCGCGTCGCCTCGGCGAAGTCCGTTCCGTCGACGTTCGACACGAAGCGAACGGTGAGATCGCGCTTCGCGTAATGCGCGAGTGCGCGGTACGCCATTTCGGGACCGAGATCCGAGCCACCGATCCCGATGTTGACGATGTTGCGGATCTGCCGGCCGGTGAACCCGTTCCAGGCGCCATCGCGCACCGACGTGGAAAAGGCGCGCATGCGGTCGAGCACCTCGTGCACGAGCGGCACGACGTTCACGCCGTCCACCACGATCGTGGCGTCGCGCGGGGCGCGCAGCGCGGTGTGCAGCACCGCGCGGTTCTCCGTGACGTTGATCTTTTCGCCCGAGAACATCGCGCGAGTGCGCTCGGGAAGTCCGCACTCGTGCGCGAGCGCGACGAGGAGCGCGATGGTTTCGGGCGTCGCGCGGTGCTTCGAGTAGTCGAGGAAGAGCGACGCGCCCGACGCCGTCATGCGCGTGCCTCGGTCCGGATCCGCGGCGAAGAGCTCGCGCAGGTGCACGTCCCTGATCGCCTCGTGATGCGCCGCGAGCGCGAGCCACGCCGGGCGGGCGATGAGCGATGTCGCGGGCCTCGCGCTCACGTGAGGAACGATTCCCCACCCGGCGGAGCGTTGCCAAGCGTCCAGCGCGGAAAGGTGCCGAGCAGCCGGTACGTGGCACTCGCCTTCTGAACCGCACCGAGTGCGCGCGCGGCCTCGGGGTCGGCCGCGTCGTGCTCAAACTCGATGTAGTACATGTACTGCCACGGCTCGCGCGTCGGCCTCGCGACGAAGTGCGACACGTTGAAGCCGGCCTTGGCGAGGGGCTGGAGCGCCGCGATGAGCCCACCCGCGACATCGCGCACGGTGCAGAGCGCCGCGCTGCGCACGGGTGTTCCCTCCTTGAGTGGCGCTGGTCCGGTCGCGACGGCGAGAAAGCGCATCTGCGTGTCGGGGCGATCCTCGATGCGATCCGCGAGCAGCTCGAGGCCGAATCGGTCCGCCGCGCGGCGGCTTCCCGCGGCGGCGCGCGACGGATCGCCCGCCTGCATCACCGCGCGCGCTGCGCCGGCCGTGTCCCACGACGGCACCGGCGTGATGTGCTTGTATCGCTCGAGAAAGTGCGCGCACTGCGCGAGCATGATTGGGTGACTGTGCAGCTGCGTGAGCCCGGCGATCGTGGCGCCGGGGATGCCGAGCACACACAGGCGGATCTGCACGACGGTCTCCGCTGCGATCATCAACCGCTCGTGCATCGCGAGAAGATCGTACGCGCTGTCGACGCCGCCCATGAGCGTGCTCTCGATCGGAAGCAGCCCGTAGTCGACACTTCCGGCTTCGGCGGCGTCCATCACGTCCGCGAAGGTGCGCATGGGCACCGGCTCGGCCTCCGCACCCCAGAGCTGGACGATCGCCTCCTCGCTGAACGCGCCCGCTTCCCCCTGGAACGCGACGCGCAGCGGCGAGAGCGTCGCCTGCAGCATCGGCTGGACCTCGGGAGCGGTCGCGCTGCGCGTCACCATGTCGAGCTCCCCGTCGAGAAGCTCGCCAGGCGGCGGCAGATCGCTGGGATCGATCGGTGAATCTTTCATTCTCAAAGGATAAACCCGTGGCTCACTGTCCCTTTCCCAGTGCGGTGGCGGCGGACGCCACGAGCGCGGCCTCCGCGTTCACGACCGCCGACACGCGCGCGACAGCATCGTCGACCTCGCCGTACTTCTTCTGCTCGATCGCCTCGCGAACCGCCGGCACGGTCTTCACCCCATAACCAGTATAAAATCCCGGCGCGTACAGGAGGTGCTGGAACCACGGGCGCATCGGCAGTCCGCGCGAGTCGGTGAGCACGTGCTCGCTGTGCTCGAGGATCGCATCCACCGCCGCGAGCGATGATTTCGCGCGCGCGGAATCGCCGCCGCCGAGCGCCTTGTCGTACGCCTTGCTGTACTGCTCGGCGGCGCGGGTCAGCGAGTCCGCCGCGTTCTCGAGCGCGGCGAACGAGATGTGCGGCGGCACCGGCAGCGCGGGCGGAGCAACCGTCGGCGCGCGCGGATCGTTCGTCGCGGCGAAGCTCCCTTCCTCGAGCTCGAGATTGCGCTCGCGCGCGGCATCCGCTGCCCCCGTCGCGAGCTTCTGGAGCTCCCCGACGTAGCCATGAACCGTTTCGGCGAGATTCGTATAGTCGTACGGGAGCACGTCCGCGTCGGCGAGGCGCATCGAGGCCGTGCCCATGGTCTGCGCGAGCGCACGGCCGTAGACGAACGACGTATCGCTGAAGTGCGTGTACCAGTAGAAGTCGTCGTAGATCGAGTGATAGATCCCGCTGTCATCCTCGCCGCCGTAGCCGAGGTTGAGGGACGGGACGCCGAGGTGCTGGAGGAATGGCGTGAAATCGGAACCGGATCCGAGCGCACCGATGCGAAGGTCGGCGCGATCGCGCGCATCCTTTCGGTCGTCCGGGCTTCCGTTCTGGATGACCTCAGCCTGCAGGCGCTTCCACACCGTGAGATGCGTCTCGGGATCGTCGATGTCGCGTGCGACGCCATTGATGAACTTCTCGAGCACGTGCGATCCTTGCATGCTGAGGTAGCCGCGGTCGTTGGTGTCGCTGTTGAGATACGCGACGCCCTTCGTGCGCAGCTCGTCCGCGTGCGCCTCGGCCCACTCCGTGGAGCCGAGCAGCCCCGGCTCCTCGCCATCCCACGCGGCGTAGATGAGCGTGCGCTTCGGATGCCATCCCTGCTTGAGCAGCATGCCGAGTGCGCGCGCTTCCTCGAGCTCGGTCACGAGTCCGGCGATCGGATCCTCGGCGCCGTTCACCCACGCGTCGTGATGGTTGCCGCGCACCACCCACTGATCGGGTTCGGTACTACCGGGAATTGTCGCGATGACGTCGTAGAGCGGCTTGAGCGTCCATGTCGACTTGATCCTGAGATGCACCTTCGCCGGACCAGCGCCGAAGCGATACGAGATCGGAAGTGCGCCGCGCCAGTCATTGGGCACGAGCGGTCCGCCCAGCGCCGCGAGCAGCGGCTGCGCATCGCCGTACGAGATCGGGAGCACGGGGATCTTCGTGATCGTCTTCGCCTCGGCGATCGGGAGGCGCTTCGCGTCCGTCGTCGCGCCGACGCCGGGGGTGAGCGGATCGCCCGGGTAGAGCGGCATGTCCGCGACGCTGCCGCGCTGTACGCCATCGCGTGGGCGCATCGGACCGGCCGGGAACACCGTGCCGCCCGCGTAGCCGTCGTCTCGCGGATCGGAGTAGATGAGGCAGCCCACCGCGCCGTGCTCCGCCGCGACCTTCGGTTTGATGCCGCGCCACGAGCCGCCATAGCGCGCGATCACGATCGCGCCCTTCACGGAAATGTCGTGGCGCGCGAGCTCGTCGTAGTCGGCGGGCACACCGTAGTTGACGTAGACGAGCGGCGCGGTGACGTCGCCGTCGATCGAATACGCGTTGTAGGTCGGCAGCGCCTCTGCCTTTTGATTCGATGTCGGATCCTGGGCGAGCGCGGGTTCCTGCAGCTTCGCGACGAAGTGCGTGGGCGACACGAGCTCTACGGCGCGATCGATCGGCGTCGGGAAGAGCACGTCGAATGACTCGATGTGCGCATCGAGTCCGTAGCTCTTGAACTGCGCCAGGATCCACTCGGCGTTGTCCTTGTCGTATGGCGAGCCAACGTGGTGCGGCCGTGCCGTGAGACGCTGCATCGCGGCGCGCATGTTCGCGGGCTGCGGGATCGCCTTGAACTTCTCCTCCCAATCGCGCTCGGTCTTGCTCGAGCCATCGGTGAAGCCGAACAGCGTCGGCTGCGTGGAAGGGGTTGCGGCGACGAGGAGCGCGGCGGCGGCGAGGCCGGACACGATGCGAACGACAGGCACGTGCATGAGAGGTGGATCCTGTGTGTTGGGAGGTGAATCGAAAATGAACCGGCGCGGGGTCCGGCGCCAGTTAGTCCAGCGGCGAAAAGGCCGCGACCGCCGCGTCGAGCGCATCGAGCGTGGGCACGGTGCCCTGCGCGATGCGCGCGTTTCCACCACCGCGGCCGCCGTGCTCCGCGAGCACCTTCTTGAGCGCCGCGCCGGCATCGAGGCCGCCCTCGGTCGACGCGACCACGATCGTTGGCGGGGTGGCGAGCGTACCCACGAAGAGGGCGTCGCCGAGGGCGAGCGTGGCCTGGGCGAGCGATCGAAGCTCTTCTATTGTCCAAGAGTTTGTGGGCGCGGGACTGCCCGCGGGGGACCCTGTTATGTGTCGCACGACGATTCGGCGGCGGCCGCTCGCGTCGGGCGTCGCCGCGTCGAACATCTCGCGCGCGCGATAGGCATCGAGCGATGCAACGGCCATGCGGCGCGCGGACTGCGCCGCACGAAGCTCCTCGGCCTGCGCCTTCGTCTTTGCGACGAGCTCCGACGGCGCAACGCCCACCGAGAGGGCGAGCGCCGAGAGAAGCTCGTGGTCCTCGCGCGCCGCGCGGACGGCCCGCAGTCCGCACACGAATTCGACACGCGTCGTCTTCCGGACACGCTCCGTTCCGCGGATGAGCAGCGCCCCGATCTCGGCGGTCGAGCGCACGTGGGTGCCGCCGCACGCGCTCCTGTCGAGGGCGTCAATGTCGACGATGCGGAGCTCACCGTCGCGCGGCGCCGCCTTGCGCAGGCCGGTGACCGTCGCCGCGCTCTCGTAGAACACGGACACTTCGAGCGGCTCCGCGATCGCGAGATTCGCCAGCTCCTCGGCGGCGACGAGCGTTTTCGCCGGCACCGACTCGCTGTCGAGATCGAGTGTGGACGAGGTGGCGCCGAAGTGCACGCTGACGGTGTCGAGTGCGAAGCGGTCGGAAAGGATGGCGGAGAGCAGATGCTGTCCGGTATGCTGCTGCATGTGATCGAAGCGACGGGTCCAGTCGACGATGCCGGTCACGACCTGCACGTCACGCGGAGCGGGTGCGGCGAGCACGTGCGCGATGCGGTCGCCCTCGTCGATGACATCCGTGACCGCGATCCCGGCGAGCGATCCGGTGTCAAACGGCTGGCCGCCCGATGTCGGGTAGAAGGCGGTGCGGTCGAGGTAGATCGTGCGGCCGTCGTCGGCGCGGTCGACGATGCGCGCGTCGAAGGAGCGCAGATACGCATCGGCGTAGTAGAGTCGCTCGGTCATGAACGCATCATAGCAGGATTCGGCGCTTGGCACGACCGGAGCGCGGTGGCGCCGGGCGCAGCGCGCGGGCATCTTAGCCGCTCGCGCGACCTCGACGAAACCTCCGCCGGATGGACAATGGCCGCTCGATCGTTTTGCATCGCGCTTCCGATTCTCGCGGCACTCGGCGCGTGTCACCAACCCGGTGGCGGCGCGCCGATGCGCGCGCCCGCGACACTCGCGCCTGCGGAGTCGATGTTTCAGGCGCTGCACGCGGTGAAGGATCGAACAGGCGTGACGAGCGCGCGCGGCGCGAGCGCCGACACCAACGGGACGCCGCTTGCGGAGCTGCAGCGCAGATACGCGGCGATGCGCGCGCCGTTTGCGGCCGCGCTCGCGGCGATCGATGCCGGCGCTCTCGCGCCCGAGGACCGGCGCGCGCTCGCCGCGATGCGCGCATCGCTCGCCGGCGGACTGGCGTCGGATGCGGACGACACGGAGTCCGGCGACCCCGCCACGCACGCGCCGCCCGATTGCGATTACGATGCGGCCGCGATCGCTCGCGGCGACTCGGCCTACGAGCGACTCGAGCGCCGCATCTACGCGTGCTACACGCGCGCCGTGCAGCGCGTGCAGTTCGAGGGAAAGGCGCTCGACCGGCTCACCGCCATCGGCATGCTCGCGCAGATGGACGATCGCGAGCAACGACATCGCCTGTTCCTGGCGATCGATACGATCTGGCGAAGCATGAACGGCGACGATGGCGCGCGGAGCCCGTACCGGGAGTTCGTGAAGCTGAGCGCCGCGCGCTGGCGCGCCAGAGGCTCGCCCGTGGACGCCGAGGCGCGCGTGCTGCGCATCGACCCCGCGCAGATGGAACGGTGGCTCGAGTCCGTGCTGGAGGCGTGGCGCGTCAGCACGCCGAGCACGATGATCGAGCCATGGGACTGGCACTATCAGGCCGGAGCGGCGAGCCGCGCGCTGAGCGCTCGCATTCCCCTCGACGATCTCGGCACGCTCAACGCACATTACTTCCGCGATCTCGGCGCCGATGTCGCCGCGTTGCACGTGCACTACGATCTCACGCCGAGAGTAGGGAAGACGCCGGTGGCGTTCACGGATTTCGGCGGCAGGCCGCGCCTCGTGAACGGCGCGTGGGTGCCGGGAGAGCCGTGGGTGTTCGCGACGTATCGCGTGGGCGGCCTCGACAACCTCGACGAGCTCCTGCACGAGAGCGGGCACGCGGTGCACATCTCGGCCATCCATCAACGACCGGCATTTCTCGACTGGCCCGACAACGATGCGCTCACCGAGGGACTCGGCGACGTCGCGGCGCTCGAGGTCTACGAGCCCCGCTGGCAAATGCACTATCTCGGCGACTCCGTGTCGACGCCGGTCGGACTGCGAGCGCGTTACGGCGGGATCGTGCTCGACATCGCGTGGTCGTTGTTCGAGGTGCGCATGCATCGCGACCCGGAAGCCGACCCGAACAGGATCTGGGATGACATCACGAGTCGATATCTGCACATCGTGCCGCATCCGAAGCTCTCGTGGTGGGCGATGCGCGGACAGCTCATCGATGCACCGGGGTACATGGCCAACTATGCCATCGGCGCAATCATCATTGCGGACTTGCGCGCGCGCGTGAAGCAGATGCATGGCGACTTCACGACCGGCGATCCGACGTGGTACGCCTTCATGACGGAGCACATCTACCGGTTCGGACTATCGAGATCCTCGGCGGATGTCGTCACGGATTTTCTGGGGCGGCCGATCAGCGCGGTTGCGATTCTCGCCGACATGCGGCGCATGGCGGCACGCTAACTCTTCTGTTTGCTGAACCGGTCCAGCGCGGCGCGCTCCGAGGGCGTGAGACTGTTGATCCCCTTCAGGCTGATCTTGTCGAGCAGTCGGTCGACTTCGTGGCGGTTGATCTCGTGCAGCTCGCCACGCGGGATCGTGGCCCAGCGCTTCATGTCGTCGCCGCGCGGCGCGAGTGGCTGGCGCACCTCGGCGCGCACGGGCCCAGACTTTTTCGGGCGCGCACGCGAGCGCGAGATCACGTAGAGATAGATGGCCGCGCCCACCAGCCCGCCCAGGTGCGCGAGGTGCGCCACGCCGGGCTCGAATCCGCCAAGCCCGAAAATCGACATCACGACGGTAATGACCACGAGCCACCGCATCTGGATCGGCAGCACGCCGTAGATGTACACGCGATCGAGTGGCCAGAAGCGCGCGTACGCGAGCTCGACTCCGAACACGGCACCCGAAGCGCCGAGGATCGCGACATACGGCGCATACACGGAGAAGAGCGCGCCGGTAAGTCCCGAGATCAGGTACAGCGTGATGAAGCGATTGCTTCCCAGCCGCTCCTCCACGCGCGGACCGAAAAAGTAGAGCACGATCATGTTGAAGAGGATGTGCCAGAATCCCCCGTGAATGAACATGTACGTCAACGGGGTCCACGGAGCCGTGAGCACGCGCGCCGGGACGAACTCGAGAATTGAGGTCAGCTCCGGATACGCCAGTTGAAGCAGAAATACACCGACGTTCGCGATGAGCAGTCGTTTGACCCAGGGTGTCATGAGCGTAGCCTAGGGGGCGATCGAATGATTTTCCAGAGTGCTCGCGGGCTTATCTTGTGCCATGCCAGAATCCACTACCGGTAGAGGGGCATTGCGCGTGCTTCAGGCCGGCGCGATCGCGATCGTGCTGGCTGCGTCGACCTATAAGTTATTCGAACTCGATCGGTATTTCGTTCCAAAGGAACTTGCGCTGCACCTCACGGCGCTCGCCGCGATCATCGCCTGCGTGCAGGGGGCGCGCCGCCTGGAGCTCACGCGCGTCGACACCCTCCTCGGTCTCTATCTCCTGCTCGGCCTGATCTCCGCCGTCGCCGCCGATAATCACTGGGCTGCCGCGCGCGCCGTGGGCATCACCTTTTCCGGCCTCGTGCTCTTCCGCGCGGCGCGCGCGACCGCTAGCGCAGGCTGGCGGTGGCAGCTCGTCGCTACGCTGGTGTTCGCGATCGCCCTCGCGTCGATCACGTCACTGCTGCAGGCATACGGCGTCACAAGCGATCTCTTCAGCCTCAACCGCTCGCCGGGGGGCACCTTCGGCAATCGCAATTTCGTCGCACATCTCGCCGCGATCGGCGCGCCCGCGCTCCTCCTCCTGCTCGTGCTGGGCGCGCGCAGGCGGAGGATAATGGCGGCGAACCTCGGCATCGCGATTCTGTCGGCGGCGCTCGTGCTCACGCGCAGTCGCACCGCGATGCTCGCGGTGATCGCCGTCGCGCTGATCCTCGCTGCGGGCGTCTGGATTGCGCAGCGCCGCTTCCATGATCCGCGGATCGCGCGCCGCCTCCCCCTCGCCGGCGTATGTGCCGCCGCCGGCGCGATCGCGGCGATCCTCATCCCCAACGCACTCAACTGGAAGAGCGATTCGCCGTATCTGGACACTGTCACGGGCGTCGTGAACTATCGCGAGGGGAGCGGCCACGGCCGGCTCGTGCAGTACGGTACCTCGCTCAGGCTCGCGGCCCAGCATCCGCTGCTCGGCGTTGGGCCCGGCAACTGGGCGGTGGCATATCCGAGGGTCGCGGCGAAGGGTGATCCCTCCATCGATCACGATGAGGGGATGACCTCGAATCCGTGGCCGAGCAGCGACTGGATCGCGATGGTCGCGGAGCGGGGGATTCCGGCGACGCTCGCGTTCGCGCTCGCGATGGTTGGGCTCATGGTGCTCGCGTTCGGAGCGATGCGCAATTCGCGCAACCTGGACGAGTTTCTTCCGCCGCTCGCGCTCGTGGCAACGCTCGCTGCCACGCTGGTCGTGGGATGCTTCGACGCGTCACTCCTGCTCGCTCCGCCGACGCTGTTCGTCTGGGCGCTCCTTGGCGCGCTCGCGACGCCGGCTGCGGTGCGGATGTCGATTCCCTTGTCGACGGCCACCGCGCGAGGGCTCGCGATCGTGGGCGGCTCGATCGTCATCGCGTTCGCGCTCTCGCTTCGCTCCGCCACGCAACTCGCATCAATGGCGATGTTCTCATCGGCCACCACCGTCGGCGAGTACGACCGGGCATCGATCGCAGATCCGGGGAGCTATCGCATCCAGATGCGCGTCGCTGAGATCGGCGCGGAGCGCGGCCGCTGCGACCTGGTGAAGCGGCACGCGATGCGCGCGCACAATCTCTTTCCGTACGCCCCGGAGCCCGCACGGCTGCTCGGCGCGTGCGGCGTGCGCCTCAAGCGTCGCTGAGCTCGAGTGCGGCACGAGGCTCGGCGAGCTTCGCGGGGATCCAGCAGTGCATTCCGGCGGAGCGAAGTCCCGCGCGCGCGAAGGCTCTCCGATAGAACGACGGTGGCCGCTTCAGATACGATTTCATGTCACCCTCGATGTCATCGGCGGAGGTGAACAGTCCGAGATACGCAACGCCGCGCAGCCGCTTCGCGAGCGCTCCCATCCCTTGGCGAAGCTCCGGCGCGGCGACGTAGTGCAGGACGTCGTTGCAGATGATCAGATCGAACGTTCCGCGAATTTGCAGCGTCTCGAGGGAGGTGATGCCGCCCTCACGGATGTTGCGGCGCGCGCCGTAGCGCTCGACGACGTACGCGCTCGGATCGATGCCGAGGTAGTCGAGATGCGGACGCTCGCGGCGAAGCGCGGAGCGCCAGAGCCCTTCGCCGCAGCCGATGTCGAGCGCGTTGCGTACGCGCCGCTCGAGGAGCTGCTCCGCCACGGCGATGATCGTTCGCGCGATGCGCGCGCGCTCGATGGCAGTGGAAACGCGATGGCGGGGATGACGATACCAGCGATCGTAGTACGCGCGGTCGAACTCGTCGGTCAGCTGGCGCTCCGCGGAAGCTCGACGCGCTCGGGCGTTGGCACCTGCACCTTGAGCAGATACCGCTGCGATTCGGAGATCCGCTCGACCTCGATCGAAACCGACTCGATCCCCTGCTCGATTCGCTCGAGCCGCGCGCCGAACTCCTGCGGCATCGCGGGCTTGAGCGCGCGGCGCTCGATCAGGCTGCCCAGTGCGCGCGCGAGCGGCTTTCCGACCGCGATGACCGCGATCATCAGCAGGAAAGCGTAGCCCAGATTCTCGATGCGCGGAGGAACGTCGAAGGGCATGTCATCGGGAATCGACGTGCCGGGGGTGGCAATCACGGGCGCATCGGGGGCGGTGGGAGCCTGCGGCAGCTGCGGGGCGACTGGCGCCTGCCCCGGTCGCGGCGTGTGCACCGTGATCAGCTTCCCGTCCTTCGTCGTGACGGTCACGCCGGTGACGCCCTGCGCGGCGCCATCGGCGGCGCTCTTCGCGACCTTATCGCTGACGCCGGCGGCCTTGAGCTGCTGCGTGACCTGATCGCGGATCTGGGCAGCCAGATCCGTGGCGGAGACGTTTGCGTCGGGTGTGGACGTCTGTTGGTGTAGGTACGGCATCAAATCCTCGTGGTTGGCGCGCATCTGACCCTGCTACCTACGTCCTCGTCCGTCGTCCTGTTTCGGGGTGGGGTGAGTTGCTGCTCACCCCGCCAGGACTATATTCGGCAGCTGGAGGGTTTTCCGCACCCCCACCGCGTACAAACAGGGACGAAATGGACTGGACGATAATAGCCGTCAACTTTCTCTACGCCACTCTCGGCGTCGTACTGATGTGGCTCGCGTATCGCCTCTTCGACCGGCTTACTCCCCAGGTGGACTTCGCCGAAGAGTTGAAAAAGGGAAATGTCGCCGTCGCGATCTTCATCGCTGCGCTCTTCCTCTCGATCGCGCTCATCGTTGGGCGCGCCCTCAATTGAGCAACCACGCTCGCACGGCGCTCCTTGCCGGGGCGATCGCAGTCGCCGTGGCGGCGGCGCCGGCGCGCACCGCAGCACAGCGCGTCCCGTCCGACCGCTACGACGCGTACTTCAAGAAATATACGAAGCGCTACTTCGGCGTCGGCTTCGACTGGAAGCTGTTCAAGGCGCAGGGGATGGCCGAGAGCGGGTTGTCGCCCACAGCAAAGAGCTGGGTGGGTGCACGCGGAATCATGCAGCTCATGCCATCGACCTACCACGACATCAGCTCGCATCGTCCGGAGATGACGTCGATCGATGATCCGCAGTGGAACATCGCCGCCGGCATCATGCACGATCGCGACATGTGGACGCTCTGGAAGGACAGCGTTCCCGACGACGATCGCTGGCGTTTCATGTTCGGCGGATACAACGCGGGGGAGGGAACGATATTCCGCGCGCAGGGGGTGGCGAGGGCATCCAAGCTCAACGAGCGCACGTGGCCGAATATCGAGAGCGTCGCGCCCACCGTTCCGCGCTGGCGGTACAAGGAAACCCTCGGCTACGTCCACACGATTCAGGAGAATCGAAAGCGCCTCTCGCCGCTCACCGCGCCGCGAGATTCGATGACGCCCTAGCGAGCCGCCGGCAGGCTCGCGCACTGACGGCAGATGGTGCGACCGGTGAGCACGCGCCAGAGCCGCTGCCAGCGCGTGCCGTGGTAGTGCCGCTCGCAGAGCAGCCGGCTGCAGTGAGGGCAGTAGCCACCCGCGCCCGGGTCGAACATCGTGCCGCACTCGTCGCACGCGGCGACGACTTCGGATTTGCGAAGTAGCGGGACACCCAGCATCGCTCGCTCCTATCGTCCGCGCTCAAACCGATTCATACGCGCACTCGTGCTCCTGAGCGAGGCCGAGGAGCATCGCGTTCGCGGGAACGAGCCGGACGCCCGGGTTGAGGCCCGCCACGAGCTCCGCATACACGTTGTCGGCGGTGTCGTGCGAGGCCATTGCGAGCTCGACCGCAATCCTTTTCAGCGCCTTGTTGCACTGGCAGAAGACCGTTCCGCGGGCCTGCAACCCCTTCACCGAGGCCCGCTTCGCGTCACTGGCTGGCGCTTCGAGGAAGACGTTGTGGTCGGGGCTCTTCTTCGGCCCGTCCGCGATCTGCCATCGCTCGGCGACCTTGTACTTGGCCCAAATGGCATCGTTGACGTTGATCGGGAAGCCGCTCCCCGCGATCCCGACCACCGTGTTGACGTGTGGATATTCGAGCTGATAAACCTCCCGCCAGGCGTCGAGATAATTGTTCACCGTGTGCAGCGGGCCGGGGATGTCTTCGATTTTCCTGACGACGTCGAACACCTGCCGGTGCTTCCCCTTCATCTCTCCAAGCCACGACAGGTCCCACTCTCCTTGGTGCACCTCGGACAGCTCGGCCGCCTCGCTCGCCTTGCGAACGAACAACGGCGCGACCAACGTACCGCTCGCGGCGGTGGCAAGGGCGGCGAGGAAAGTGCGACGAGATGCCGATCTGTCCGACATTGAATGATTCTCCAGCGTCCGAGTAGTGTGATCCAGGTCCGAATCGCTTGGGCATGCTCAATGCACCGAAAAATGCCTAGCGGTCCATACCTTGCTTCTGTTTCCGCTACTTAGGCCAACACCGTAGGCCGGGTCAACAATATCGTTCCTCAGGGGGAGCTCATGAAGATCAAATTTATCGCGATCGCGGCGATCGCCCTCTCGCCGGCCGTGGTGTTTGGCCAGACGAGAACACACATTCGTGTCTCGAAGGACGGCTCGCATACGACGTCCACGTCCGCTACGAATGGCGATGTGACCACGACGCCGGCCCCGGCACCGGCAGCAGAGCCGGCACCCGCGCCAGCCCCGGAGCCGACGCCTGCTCCTGTCGCGGAGCCAGCACCCGCTCCCGCGCCCACCAGCACCACGACCACCGACTCGTCCGCGACTCAGATCGGCACCGGCGCGCCGGCTCCAACCGTGACGCACAGTCAGCAGTCCGACAGCGCCATGACGCCGACCACCACGACGACCGATTCGTCCAGCATGAAGATGGACTCCTCGGCGACCCCGGTTGACACGGTCAAGGTTCCGCGCAGCTCGCTGCAGGTTTCGCCGGTCGATAGCGTCAAGATGGGAATTCCCTCGACAAGAGAGACCCAGGCTGCAGACAGCGCGCGCGCCACAAAGACGCCGCCACGCTAGAGAGCATTCGCTGATCGAAGAACGGGGAGAGCGAAATGCTCTCCCCGTTTTGCGTTTAGCGCTGTAACCGCGCCAACTGCTGCGAGCGAAACTTCGCCACCTTCGGCGCGATCACCACTCGGCAGTAGCCCTGGTTCGGATTGTTCGTGTAGTAGTTCTGGTGGTACGCCTCGGCCGCGTAGAATTCCGGCGCATCGACCACCTGCGTGACGATCGGATCGTCCCAGATTTTCTGCGCATCGATCTCTTTGATCGTGCGCTCGGCGATCTGCCGCTGCTCCGGCGTATGCGCGAAGATCACGGAGCGATATTGCGTGCCGATATCCGCGCCCTGTCGATTCAACGTGGTCGGATCGTGCACGCTAAAAAAAACCTCGAGCAGATCGTGGTAGCTGATCTGCTGCGGATCGAAGGTGACCTGCACGACCTCGGCGTGACCGGTGGCACCCGTGCACACCTGTTCGTAGGTCGGATTCGCGCGCGCGCCGCCGGCATAGCCGGAGACGACGCTCGTCACGCCGCGCAGCTCGCGGAAGAGCGTGTCGACGCACCAAAAGCATCCGGCGCCCAGCGAGGCGACTTCGGTTTGTGGATTTGTCATGCGTGAAATCTAGCGGGCCATCGTGCGCCCGCGGAGGCGCGAATTCAGGCGCGCAGCGATGTCTGCAGCGTCTCCGAAAACTCGTGCAACCGGATGGGGAGCGCCATCGAGCGCAGCCCGCGGCCCCTGGCGAAGTCCGCAACCTCGTCGTTCGTGCGCGACGGTGTGAACAGCAGCACCTCGGCGCCTACGCTCGCGGCTGCATCGTACGCCTCCTGCTCGCACGCAGAATCGTGCTCGCAGTCGAGAAGCAGCAGTTGCGGGCGCACGCGGGCGATCGCCGCCGCGACGGTTTCGTCGCTGCGTGGCTGCAAGGCTCTGTGCCCCGAGAGATCGACGAGAGAGCACATCAGGGTCTGGATCAACGGCTCTTTCGCTATCACCAGGATCGTGCTCGGATGCGTGTACGACACTTGCGCCTGCGCTGCTGTGAGGAACTTCCACCCTCACCATCGCAATCGCCGGTCCACGAGCCCGCTATCGAGTGAGATGTTACCTGCTTATGGTGCAGATCCGTTCGTGCGCGCTCTCTGAGGGGGCGACGCGTACTCGCTCGGGTAGTAGAAACGGAACGCGCGCCGATCGCACTGAATGATCGCGTACTGGTCGCCGCGTGTGAAAAGCTCCTCATAATCGGAGCGACTTGGCTGGCAGCTGTATGCGAGGGGACCATCAGCCCGGCAGGAACCCGCATCGTCCGTGAGACAGGTGGCGGGCGTGTGCGTATGCAACTCGGGCGTGCCTGGCGCGCACTCGAACTGCACGTGATTCGGATCCTGGCCCGTGATGGCCGCAGGCTTCACCGCGAGCACGCGGAAGATCGAGTCGGTGCCGCCTCCGAGCGCCGGGCGCGAGGTGACTCGCGCCCGCTGCACGCAGTACGCGCGCTCGCTCTGCGTGGAGTCGTCCGTCCACGCAGCGCGCAGCTGCGCCGTGACCGAGTCGCCCATGACGCCAAAGCGCACAGTCTGCGCGCACAGCTCACGCGCCCCCGCGACCACGACCATCGCGAGGAGCGCGACCCATCGAATGCCGCGATGCATCAGCCGAGGCTAGCTACCAGAAGGAAGAAGTTCGACGGTCGACTTGAAGGTTTGCTGAATCGGCGCGCCCTCCGATTCGTTCATCTTCTCCAGCAGATCGGTGCGCTGTGTGGACTGACCGCCAAGCAGCACGCCCTTGTCCGTGAAGAACTGCATGCCCGTGACGGTGCCGCTGCTGCTGATCTCGAGCGGCTGTCCGCCTTCCGTTCCTTTCCCGAGCTGCGCGATCGTGGTGTAGCGGTCGATGCGCCACGCGTGCTGTCCGCTCACGGTCGTGTCGCCCGCAACCTTGTACGTGGTGACCGAGCTCGAGGTGATCTTGAGTGTGCCGACAGTCGGATGCTCGACGACGGTATCGGCCCAGCTCGTGCCCGCCGCCAGCGAGCGCGGTGGCAACAAGAGCAGGAAACGCTTCAGCGCCGTAGCGGTTGCCCCGAGCTTTCCATCCGCGGAGCCGGCGGCCGGCGCTAGCGCATACACGTGCCCGCGCGGCGACATTGTCCCGGTGAACTTCGCGCCCTGAAGCACGGCGATGTCGGGCGGCGGCGCGTCGAGCGTCGAGGATACCCGAATCGAATCGACCGTCATCGCGAGCTTGAGCGTGTCGCTCGACTGCGGCGCGACCTCGAGCGCGATCCACTGATTCGTGGTCGTCGTGAAGTCAAAGGGCGCGCGACCACCGCCCAGCGGCTGGGCTCGCGTGCTCACCGTCGTCACATGGTAGCGCAGCTTGCCCGGCGCATACGCCGCGGTGCTTTGCGCGGATGAGATCGAGGTCACAATTGCATTGGCAAGAATGAGCAGCCCGAGGAGGCGGATCGTGTGCAGGGACATGCAAGCTCCTAATCGTAGTAAGAGACACCATTGCCGGCCCGAATCGACATCACGGCGCGACTCAACCTGAATACCCCCAAAGCAAAAGAATGTCCACCCAACCAATGAAGAAAGCACGTCTCTTGCAAAGTCCTATCGGCGAGCCCGGGCGTTGCTCAGGGCCGCAGCCTATTACGGAGGAATACATGAACCGCTCTCTATCGCGCTTTACCATCGCCACGACCGTTGCCGCGTGCACGGTACTCGGCGCTTGCCAGAAGAAGGGTAACGTCGCACTTTCCGACACCACGGCCGTGCCCGCCATGGCGGATACGACCGCTTCCGCTGGCTCAGTTGCCAGCCCGAAGAACGACTGGACCGATGCACAGATTCTTGCCTTCGCGTCAACCGCGAATTCCGGCGAGATTCAGGAAGCGAAGCTGGCACGGCAGAAGGCAACGAATCCAGCCGTGAAGAAGTTCGCGGCGCTCATGATCGCCGATCACACCAAGATGCTGGCCGATGTGAAGGCGCTCGCGACCAAGCTCGCGATCACGCCCGACACGTCCAGGAGTGACGTCTCCGATCTCGCGAAGGACGGCAGCAAGGACATCACGGACCTGAGCAACCAGAAGGTCGGCAAGGATTGGGACGAGGACTACATGGAGAAGCAGGTCGGCACGCACCAGAAAGTGCTCGACAAGCTCAACGACGCGTCGAAGTCAGCGCAGGCTCCTGAGCTGAAGAGCGCGCTGGAGGCGTCGATCGCGAAGGTGCAGGAACATCTCACGCAGGCGAAGGCGATCAAGGACAACAGCCTGAAGAGCTAACGCTCCGAGGCAGTTCCGCGATTCGAGAAACGGCACGTCCTCACGGGCGTGCCGTTTTTCTGTAGGCCTCGATCAGATACGCGGCGAGCAGAACGGAGCGCAGCGCATCGGCGTTGCGAGTCGCGACTCGCGACAACGCCACCCACAATTTGCGCGCGCCGATCGCGTCGCCGAGCTTGAGCTTCGCGACGACGCCGCCTTCACGGATCTCGTCAGTCTGCGACCAGCTGTCGCCCGCGAGCGCCGCCGGCGCTAGCGAATCGGCGAGAAGCGATGCCGATTTGAAATCCCACCTCGCGAGCGCGTGGCGGAAGTCGATCGACTGGCGGGCCTGCGTCGGCGCGTGCGCGCGCGCCATGTACGTCGCGAGCAACGCATAGTAAGGCTCGTCGGCCACGCCGGCGGTGCCCGCGTGGATGTACCGCTCGACATCCAGCGCCGCGCTCGTCCACCGCTTCCAGTCGGGTGGGGGCGCGCCACTCGCGAGACCGATGTCGAGCTCCCACATTCGCTGCCGCGCATCACGAGCGTCTCTGCCGCCCGCGGTATCGGCGGCGACGTACAACGATGAGTTGCGAAGCGCGGCGCCCACGGTGAGCGCGTGCAGCTGCCAGATCTCCGGCACCGTCGTTAGCGCGTCGTCGACGAACGGCCTGCGGTCGTCGAACATCGCGGCCAGCATGTCGAAGCG
Source organism: Gemmatimonadaceae bacterium (assembly GCA_036564355.1). GTDB lineage: Bacteria > Gemmatimonadota > Gemmatimonadetes > Gemmatimonadales > Gemmatimonadaceae > FEN-1250. The sequence continues at coordinate 22,320 of DATCPC010000220.1, forward strand.
CTCGACGCGCAGCGTGCCGAACCCCGCCGCCGTCAGACGCTTGAAGCGCGTCCGCTCGGCGCCGAGATCGAGGATCGGGCGGTAGTCGGAGTTTGGGCTGCCGTAATGGTCGAGCAATGGCGCGAGCTCGCGCCGGTCGATCAGATGCGTCGCGGCGAGTGATTGCGGCGTGAAGGGAACCACTCCTCCGAGATCCGCCGCGATACCGGGGTCCCTGAGCACGCTCCAGTCGGGCGCAGACAGCTGGGGAAGATTCGACGCGACGATCAGCATGTCGTCGTTCGACGTGAGGTACACGGAGTACGACTGAAAATTCCGGTGGATCGCCGCAAGCACGCTCAGTACGAGCCCGTCATCGATCTCGTAGAGATGCAGCCATTGGCCGAACACGCCGCGGGGCGTGAGATAGCCGCGCACGCGGTGATAGAACTCGTCCGTGAACAATCCGGAGACGCCACTCACCCACGGATTGCTCGGCTCCGAGATGATGATGTCGTACTTTCTCGCATCGGTCGCGAAGAACGACTTCGCATCATCGACGACGAAGCGCGAGCGCTTGTCGTCGAACACGCGGCGGTTCGCCGGATAGAAGTGGCGCGACCCGGCGATCATCTCCGGCTCGATCTCGATGGTGACCGCCTGCTCGAGTCTCGGGCTGCCGAGGAGAAAGTGCGACGTCATCCCCGAGCCCTGGCCGATCACGGCGGCGAGATGCGCGTCGGGCATGTGCGCGAGCGTGATGACGGGGATGAGCACCTGCGTCGAGATGTCGCCGTTCAGCGCGCGTCGCTTCGTGGTGTCGCGCGGAGAGAACCATGCCGGATCGACGGATGCATCGGGCTTTCCGTTCGTCGCGATCCAGGTGAAGCCCTCCGGGTCCGTCCGTCCGACGGCGACAGTCGCGGTGCGTCCGTCGTGGTAGAAAATGATGTGGCGGCCAACCGGATTGGGAAGGCTTCCGTAGCGATAGACGCCGCTCGAGAGCACCACGTGGTCGAAGTGATTGAGGGCGAGGGAGGCGATGGTCGCGATGGCCATCACGAGCGCCGCTCCATAGGCAAAGCGCTGCTCGCGCCGCGTACTCGCGCCCGACACGCGGAGAAGCACGACGCCGAGCGCCATGTCGACTACTGCTCCCTCGACGAGGAGTGCTTTCAGCCCGACCAGCGGAAGCAGCACGAGCCCCGCCAGCACGACCCCCACGATCGAGCCGAGCGTGTTCGCGGCGTACACCACGCCGATCGCGCGCTCGCCATCGCCCCGGCGAAGCAGCATCCTGGTGATGAGCGGGAGCGTCATCCCCGCGCAGAAGGTCGATGGGAGCATCACGGCGAGGCAGGCGATGTAGCGCGCGACGATGAACAGGTCGTAGCCGCCATCGGTGAGCTTGAGCGCGCTGATGAACGACGCGGCCCAGCCGAATGCGGCGAGATACACGGGAATCGTCGCGAGCGCCGTGAGCCCCATCGCGCACTGCACGATGCCCAGCGCACGCACGGGATCCGCGAAGTGGTCGGCGCGCGAGCGCACCCATCGCGCGCCGAGCGCGAGCCCGAGGATGAACGCGGAGAGCATCAGCTCGAACGAATGCGTGGCGCTGCCGAGGAGCAGCGACAGCATGCGGATCCAGGAGATCTCGTAGATGAACGAGGCGACGGCCGTTCCGAAGGCGACGATGAGCAGCAGCCGCGCGAGCCGATCCGATAGTCGCTCGGCACCGGGCGGCGTCTCGTCGACGGAGTGTGGCTCCGCTCCCGCGGCGTCGTCTCGCGCGCCCGTAAAG
>DATCPC010000230.1:0-5504 GCA_036564355.1 Gemmatimonadaceae bacterium
ACGTGTCGGTAAAGGCGTACCGCTTGTCGAACGGGCCGTTCTTTCCCTTCCCCCTCACGTGCAATACTCCCGTGATGATCTGCGTGTCGCCGAAGTCGTGCACCTTGAGTCCCTCATTCCGTGCCCAGAACGTCGTGTCGCTACCTGTAGCACTGGCGATCACATCGTCGCGGCCCATCACGCCCGCGTCTTCCGTGTACACGAAGCCGGGGGCGAGGAGCCTGTCGAATGCCTTCGGATCGCGTGCGACGAGACCGCGCGTCCACTCGTCCTCGCGCCGCAACGGCAGCGTGTGGCTGGTATCCGACGCGGGCGCGTTGATCTCGCCGCCCCGCGCCATCAGCAAGAGCGTCTTCGCCTGATACACCGGCGCGCCACTCACGTACGTCGCCACCACCTGTGCGCCGAGGATCCGCTCCGGAGCGACAGTCATGATATCGCGATTGAGAATCGTGAAGTCCGCGTACTTCCCCACCGAGATTGAGCCGAGCTCGTTCTCCTGAAACGCCGCGTACGCCGGCCACACCGTCATCGAGCGCAGCGCCTCCTCTCGTGTCATCCGCTGATCGGGATACCAGCCGCTCGGCGGCGAGTTGTCGGCGTCCTGGCGCGTGACCGCCGAGTGAAAGGTGATGATCGGATTCACCTGCTCGACGGGAAAATCGGTGCCGTTCGGAATCACGACTCCGGTGTTGAGCAGCGACCGCCAGGCGTAGGCGCCGCGAATGCGCTCCGGACCCAACCTGCGTTCGGCCCACGGCATGTCGCTCGTCTGGTGGCTCGCCTGCATGCTGGGGATCACGCCGAGCTGCGCGAAGCGCGGAATGTCCTGCGGCGAGATGATCTGCGCGTGCTCGATGCGCAAACGGGCATCCGCGGTGGGAACCGCATCGAGCGCGGCCTGGTACGCGTCGAGCGCGTTGCGGTTGCCGCGATCGCCGATCGCATGGGTGCTCACCTGGAAGCCATGCTTCAGTGCCTCGATCGCGCGCGCCCTCAGATGCTGGGGAGTCGAGACGAGCAGTCCCGTATTCAGAAGATCATCGCTGTAGGGAGCGAGAAGCGCCGCGCCGCGTGATCCGAGCGCACCGTCGGCGAAGAGCTTGATGCCGCGCACCCACACGTGGCCGTCGTACTCCGCCTGCTTCGGGCCACGAGCGAAATAGTACGCCAGCGCTGCGGAATCGTCGGTGACCATCTCGTAGGTGCGCAGCGGGAGCTGCTTCGCGCTCGCGAGAGACTCGAGCGCCTCGATCGTGGCGCGGTCCTCGCCCATGTCTTGCACTTCCGTGAGCCCCCACTTGTTGCTCTCGACGGCCGCAGCGTGCAGCAGCTCGGCAAGCTGCGCGGGCGTGAGCCTCGGTACCGCGCTCGAGACCAGCGACTGCGCGTTGTCGACGAACACACCCGTCGGATTTCCCCTCGCATCGCGGATGATGCGTCCGCCCACCGGATCTCGCGTCCTCGCGGAGATCCCCGCGGCGCGCATCGCGGCTGCGTTGGCGAGCACCGCGTGGCCGTCCACTCGATCGAGGAGCACCGGGTGATCGGGCACCGCGCGCGACAGCGCATCGTGCGTCGGAAATTCCTTCACGGGCCAGCGATTCTGGTCCCATCCGTTGCCCGTGACCCACTGCCCCTCGGGTGTGACCCTCGCGCGCGCGACCACGCGCGAGACGATCTCCTCATACGAGGGCGCGCCGACGAGATTCACGCTCCGCAGCGCGAGCCCGAGTCCGAGCAGATGCGCGTGCGCATCGATGAAGCCCGGATACGCCGCGGCGCCGCGGAGATCGACCATCTGCGTTTGCGGCCCCTTGAGCATCATCGCGTCGCGCCTCGTGCCCACGAGCACGAACCGTCCGCCGCGCACCGCAAACGCCTCCGCCACCGGACGCGTGACGTCGACCGTGTAGATGCGGCCGCCCGTCACGATCAGATCGGCGGAGCGCGGCGCCTGTGCGAGTAACAGCCCGGGCAGCGCGAATGCCAACAGCGACAGAACAAGAGAACGTGTCATCATCATCCCCGTTTAAACTGGCCGAGCGATACAGGCATGAACGAAGGTCACGGCCATCGACCCTTCGCCGACAGCCGAGGCACAGCGCTTCACCGAACCGCTACGAACATCGCCCGCGGCGAACACACCCGGAAGGCTCGTCTCGAGAGGAAATGGTGCGCGACCCGTGTCGCGCCACCGCTCCGTGTCCGCCGCCGCAGGGGAAATTGTGGTTCCCGTTGACACGAATCCCTTCTTGTCGAGCTCCACGCAGCCGCGCAGCCAGTTCGTGTTGGCGTCCGCACCCATGAAGAGAAAGAGCGAGGTCGTCGCGATTTTCTTCGTCTCGCCTTCGTTCGTTTGGTAGTGAACGGCACTGAGGTGCCCGTTGCCGTCGAGTTGCGTGACCTTCGCGCCGAGGTTGATCGACACATTTTCGATGCTTTGAATGCGATCGACGAGATAGCGCGACATGCGCGCACCGAGATCGGTGCCGCGCACCAGCACGTGCACGCGTTTCGCGTTCCGCGCGAGGTACACGATCGCCTGCCCCGCGGAGTTCCCGGCCCCGACGACCACGACCTCCTCGCCCTTGCACAGGCGCGCCTCCATCTCCGTGGCCGCGAAATAGATGCCGGCGCCGTAGAAGTCCGCGGAGCCCGGCACGTCCAGCTTGCGATACTCCACTCCGCTCGCCACGAGCACACAGCGCGTACGAATCCGGGTCCCATCCACGAGAGTCACGACGCGCTCGCCCCCGTCGATGCCGAGCGATCGCACTTCGCACGGCACCGTGATCTCCGCGCCGAACTTCCGTGCCTGGAGGAGCGCGTTCTGCGCAAGCTCCTTCCCCGAGATCCCCGCGGGGAAGCCGAGGTAGTTCTCGATGCGCGAGCTCGTGCCCGCCTGCCCGCCCGCGGCGAGCGCATCGAGCGTGAGCACGTCGAGCCCCTCGGATGCGCCGTATACCGACGCCGCGAGCCCCGCCGGCCCGGCGCCCACGACGACGAGATCGTAGACGTGCTCGGCGTCGAGTGTCGACGTCAGGCCGGCGCAGCGCGCGAAGTCGGCGATCGACGGCTTGCTGTGCCATTGCCCGTCGCGACCGATCACGATCGGCGTGGCCGACGCCGGAATGCCGAGCTGACGGAGAATCGCATCGGCCTGCTCGTCCGTCTCGAGATCCATGAAACGGAACGGGATCGCGTTTCGCGTGGCGAAGTCGCAGAGCCGGTGTGCCTCGGGGGAGAAGCGCGATCCGATGATCCGCACGCCCACGAACCCCCCGCTGAGCAGCAGGGAGCGCCGCATGAGAAACGCCTTGACGAACGTCTCCCCGAGCTCCGGAATTTCGTCGACGGTTCGCCGCAGCTCACCCGTGCTCATCTCGATCAGTTGGCCGTCTTTTTCGACGCGAGCGGTGACGAGCGCGCGGCGGCCGGTGAGCATGTCGACATCGCCGGTGAACTCGCCGGGAAGATGCATGCGAACCAGGCGCTCCTCGCCGCTCGAGTGCTCCACGATTGCGATCGCGCCCTCTACTACTACGTAAAAGCAGAAGTTGCTGTCTCCCTCGGCGAACAGGATGTCGCCGGCGCGAACGGTGCGCGGATGCCCGCGCCGCTTCAGGGCGGAGAGCTCGGCGTCGCCGAGCACTGGGAAGGCGATCTCTTGTTCGCTGGGCATGATCGGGACCGGTGGTGTGAGCTGGTGTGCGCGAGACCAGCTACAATGTTAACAATGGCCCACCGGGGCCGCGTGGTGCGACGTTCTGCCGCGTACTCGTGCGGCTCAGCCAGTCATCTCTGTACCATCGTTCCCGCTGCCACGAGCCGCCCCTTCTCGCTGTCGAGCACCGTGAACTTCAGCTTGCGCGTCGAATCGGTGCTCGCGACGGCGTGGGTGAGGATGACGGACGGGCTCCGGGCCAGCTCGCCCGACAGCAGCAGAGGCTGAGCGCTCTCGACGGTGTACGTGCCGGCGTGCGTGAACGGCACCGCGCGGCTGCCGGCGCGCTGGGTCGTTCCACCGCCGCTCAGCCGGCCGTCGCCGTGAAAGTCGATCCAGCCGACGTAGTCGACGAGGACGTAGCCGTCGATCTCATCGTAGAACTCCCACCCGCGCTGGGGGGCGGCGCTGGTCGCGGGCCTGGTGCGCTCGAGATAGCTGCCGATCCTTGGCGCGTTGCGGAGCAGCGCGACCGAGGGCAGTTCGGCGTGATAGCCGGAGTACGCGTACGCGAAGACCCCTTTCAATAGATGCGTGAGCGACTGCTGGCCTTCCGTATTCGCGGCGATCATGTGCGGCCCGTGGGGAGGGTAGCGAGAGGGCGAAGTGCCCCTCACTAGGGATAGCGCAGGAGCGCGCTCGAACCGGACACCGCGGTTTGCCGGCCGCGGACAGCTCCTACTCCCTCAGCGCGCTGTGAACGAACGAAACCGCAATGGACCCCTCACCCACGGCGGACGCGACGCGTTTCACGTTTCCGGCGCGCACGTCGCCGACCGCGAAGACTCCGGGGAGGCTCGTCTCGAGAAGAAATGGTGCGCGCCTGAGCGGCCAGCTCGCCGTTTGTAGTTCCTCTGGCGTGATGTCTGACCCGGTCTTGATGAACCCCTTCGGATCCATCACGACGCATCCCGCGAGCCACGAAGTACTGGGCGCTGCGCCGGTCATGACGAAGACATGTCGGATCGCGCGAGGAACGCGAACGCCTGTCGTCTTCTCGATCCAACAGACACTCTCGAGGTGATCCTCACCGGCCAGCTCGGTAATTTCGGTCTGTTTGTGCAGCTCGATCGTCGGGTTTTCCTCGATGCGTAGAATGAGATATCGCGACATCGTGTCCGCGAGCCCCTTCGCGCGAATGAGCATGTGCACCCGCCTTGCGTACTGCGCCAGATACACCGCGGCCTGACCGGCAGAATTGCCACCGCCCACGACGATCACCTCGTCGCCGCTGCAGAGCTGCGCCTCCATGAACGTCGCCCCGTAATAGATCCCCATCCCCTCGAATCGATCGATGCCTTCGATTGGCAGGCGGCGATACTCCGCGCCGGTTGCGATGACCACCGTGCGCGCAGAAATCCTTGCGCTGTCGCCCACCTCGAGCGTGTATGGTTTTCGATCGCAGGACAGCTTCGTCGCGCCCTGCGCGATCATCAGCTTCGCGCGGAACTTTTGCGCCTGTATGAACGCGCGCTGCGCGAGCTCCTGGCCCGTGATGCCGAGAGGAAAGCCAAGGTAGTTCTCGATCTTCGAGCTCGATCCCGCCTGCCCTCCAGGGGCGTTCGCTTCGATCACGAGCACGTCGAGTCCCTCGCTCGCACCGAACACCGCGGCGGCGAGACCCGAGGGTCCCGCGCCAACGACGACCATGTCGCGCAGCTGCGTCTGTTCGATCGCATCATTGAAGCCGAGGCATGCCGCAATCGCGCTATTCGACGGGTTGCGCAACACGGTAGTGCCCTGACAGATCAGTACGGGGACTTCAGAAATGTCGACA
>DATCPC010000249.1:0-65061 GCA_036564355.1 Gemmatimonadaceae bacterium
CTCGTGAAGGTCTGCGGGTGGTACGACAACGAGTGGGGATACGCGTCCCGCTGCGTGGACCTGCTGCGCTTCATCGGCGCGCGACTGTGAGCCGAGTGGTGACGCGCGCGGATCGTTCGCGCGATCTCCTTGCGTTGCTCGTGCTGGTCGCGGGAGCCGCACTCTACGCCTACGCGTGGTACGGCATGTACAATCTCGCGACGAAGCATCTCGTCATCCCGAAGGGCGTCCCCGCCATGCACTATTTCGACATGTACTGGCAGATGTTTCGCGTCGCGAAGGTCCTCTTCGTTGCCGGTGCGGCCGGGCTCGCGTGGTCGTTCTGGAGCTACTCCAGGCGCAACGACACGCCGGCATGAAGCAGAAGAAAACAATACTTGACCTCACCGACGCAGAGTTGCGCGGCAAACGCGCGCTCGTGCGCGTCGACTTCAACGTCCCGATCGAGGGTGATCGCGTCACCGACGACACGCGCATTCGGGCGGCGCTTCCCACCATTGAGGCGCTGCTCGCGCGCGGCGCGCGCGTCGTGCTCCTCTCGCATCTCGGACGGCCCAAGGGGAAGCCGGACGTGAGGTACTCGCTCGAGCCGGTCGCGCGCCATCTGCAGACACTGCTCGCGAGCAAGGTCGACTTTGTCGAGACGACGGACAGCGACGAGGCGCTCCGCGCGACGCACGATGCGAAGCCCGGCACTGTGCTCCTGCTCGAGAATACGCGCTTCCTCGGCGGCGAGGAGAAAAACGAGGAGCGTCTCTCGCGCGCGCTTGCGGAGCTCGGCGACCTCTACGTGAACGACGCGTTCGGCTCCGCGCACCGCGCCCATGCGTCCACGGAAGGGGTTGCGCACTACCTGAAGCCGGCGGTCGCCGGGCTGCTGATGGAGCGTGAGCTCAGGTATCTCGGCGGAGCGCTGCACCAACCCGCGCGGCCATTCGTCGCCATCCTCGGCGGCGCGAAGATCTCGGGGAAGATCGACGTCATCGAGGCGCTCCTGCCCAAGGTTGACACGCTGCTCATCGGCGGCGCCATGGCGTGCACATTCTTCAAGGCGATGGGGCTCGAGACGGGGAAATCGCTCGTGGAGGCGGATCGCGTCGAGATGGCGAAGGCGCTGCTCGCACGCACGGGAAACAAGCTCGTGCTGCCGGAGGATGCGCTCGTCGCCGCGTCGCTTGACGATGGCGCCTCCGCGAAAGCAGTCGCGCGCGATGCAATTCCGCCCGATCAGGCGATGTTCGACATCGGACCGAAGTCCGCGAAGCGATTTGCCGACGAGGTCGCGCGAGGAAGGACCATTCTCTGGAACGGGCCAATGGGCGTGTTCGAAAAGCCACCGTTCGATCGAGGCACGAGGGCAGTCGCGGAGGCTCTGGCATCCGCGAGCGCGCACGGCGCGACGACGATCGTGGGCGGAGGAGACTCTGCTGCCGCGGTCGAGCAGCTTGGGCTCGCCGATGAGATGAGCCATGTCTCCACGGGCGGCGGCGCGTCGCTCGAATTTCTCGAGGGCAAAGACCTCCCCGGTGTCGCGGCGCTCGATGACAGAGGTGACGCATGAGGAAGCCCGTCTTTGCCGCCAACTGGAAGATGAATCTCGGCCCACAGGAGACGCGCACCTATCTGAAGACTTTCCTCGACGCATTTCCGAAGTCGGACGATCGCACCGTCATGATCTTCCCGTCGGCCATCTCGCTCGTCGTCGCCGGCTTCGCGCTGCGCGATCGTCCCGACATCATGCTCGGCGTGCAGAACATTCATTGGGAAGAGAAGGGCGCCTTCACCGGTGAGAACGCTGCGCCGATGGCTCGCGACGCGGGCGCCAGTGTCGCGCTCGTCGGCCACTCGGAGCGCCGCCACACCTTTGGCGAGGGCGACGAGATCACCGCGAAGAAGTGCGCCGCCGCGTTCAAGGCGGGACTCACGGTGGTGCTGTGCGTCGGCGAAAAGCTCGAGGAGCGCGACCGGAACACCACACAGGCCGTCGTGCTGCGGCAGCTCAAGGCGGGAATCAGCCGGTTGAATCCCGCCCAGGTCGCGCGGATGGCGATCGCCTACGAGCCCGTGTGGGCGATCGGCACGGGACGTACCGCGACGCCCGAAGACGCGACCGCGGTGCACACAGCCATCCGTCGCGCGCTCAAGGAAGTCGTCGAGGTCAAGAACGTCGAGATCCCGATTCTCTACGGCGGCTCGGTGTCCAGCGAGAACGCAAAATCCCTGTTGAGCGCGCCCGAGGTGGATGGATTGCTCGTTGGCGGCTCGTCGCTCGACCCCCACACGTGGGCGTCCATCGCGCAGACTTGACCGAGTTCCGTAACTGACGTAAGCTTGAAGACTTAGCTCTCCCCCCATCATACGACGCGATGTACACTTTTCTTATCCTGCTGGTTTTCAACAGCCTCGTGCTGATCGCGGCCGTGCTGCTGCAGTCCGGCAAGGGCGGCGGACTTTCCGCCAATTTCGGCGGTGCGTCATCATCGTCCGATTCGTTCGTCGGCACACGTCAGGCAGCGACGCTGTTGACTCGGATCACGTGGTGGGGCGGCGGCATTTTCCTCGTCCTCGCGTACGTGCTGCAGATCATGGGAACGCGGTCGCGCGTCCCGACCTCGGTGCTCGATCCGCTGTCGCGGCAGAACACGTCCGCTCCCGCCGCGCCTGCGCCAGCGACCAACGCGCCCCCTGCGGTGCCGCTCACGCCGATCGCTCCTGCGCAGAAGGCACCTGCAGCACCGCCAACCAAGACACCGCCGAAGTAGAGCCGTGACGCCGTCGAGCACGAGAGCCGGGTTCCTCCTCCTCGAGGATGGAACCCTTTTTCGCGGCCTGCGCCGCGACGCCGACGTGGAGTGCGTTGCCGAGGTCGTGTTCACGACGAACATGACCGGCTACCAGGAAGTGTTCACCGATCCGTCGTACGGCGACCAGATCGTCGTGATGACGACGCCGATGATCGGCAACTACGGCGTGAATGCCGATGATCCGGAATCGGGGAAGCCGCAGGTGGCTGGCGTCGTCGTGCGCGAGCTCTCGAATCATCCCTCCAATTGGCGCGCGAGTGGCGACCTGCGGAGCTGGTTGCGCGACGCGCAAGTGCCGATTCTCGAGGAAGTTGACACGCGGCGTCTCACGCGGCATCTGAGATCGGCGGGTGTGATGCGCGGCGTCATCGGAAACGGCGACGTGCCGTCTCCGGCGACTATTGCCGCGCTCGCGGCGTGTCCATCGATGGAGGGTCTCGATCTCGCGTCGCGCGCGTCGACGCGGGAGCGCTACACGTGGGGCGATGCCGACGCGCAGTCGCACATCGTCGCCTACGACTACGGGATCAAGCGCAATATTCTGCGCCTGTTCGAGGAGAATGGGTGCAGGGTGACCGTCGTCCCCGCGGACACGTCGGCAGAGGCCGTGCTCGAGGCGGAGCCCGACGGCGTCTTTCTCGCGAACGGCCCCGGCGATCCGGCAGCCGTCGGCTACGCGCCCGATATCATCCGTGCGATCGCCGCGAAGCAGGTGCCTATCCTCGGCATCTGCCTCGGGCACCAGCTGTTAGGGCTCACCTACGGGGCCCGGACCTCCAAAATGCCGTACGGACACCGGGGCGGAAATCATCCCGTGCGTGAGATCGACACCAATCGGGTGCTGATCACCTCCCAGAACCACGGTTTCGCCGTGGTGGGCGACGAACGGGGCATTCCGGGCGCCCCCGCCCTTCGGGTCACCCACGTGAACCTCAACGATGGCACCGTAGAGGGGCTCAGGCACCGCGAACTGCCGATCTTCGCCGTGCAGTACCACCCGGAGGCCGCGCCGGGGCCCCACGACGCGCGTCCTCTGTTTGGCGAGTTCCTGAAGGCGGTCAGATCGGGCGGGGCTTCCAGTGAGCCAAACGCTTGACACACAACGGTTAACGTCCTACTTTCGTCGCACGATCGGCCACTCGGCGATCGCCAACCCGAGGTTACGAATGACCAAAGCCGACCTTGTCGAGCACGTCACGGCGCAGATCTCGAAGACAGCCGGCCCGATGATCTCGAAGAAGGACTGCGCGCGCGTCGTCGATGCCTTTCTGGACGCCATCAAGGACGCGCTGAAAGAACAGAAGAACATCGAGGTGCGCGGCTTCGGCACATTCAAGATTCGCCAGCGCAAGACGCGCATGGCGAGGAATCCGCGCACGGGCTCGCCCGTGGAGGTATCCGCGCGACCTGTTCCTGTGTTCAAGCCCAGCAAGGAGTTGCGCGCGCTCGTTGCCGAAGAGGATGAGGCTTCCTTCTCGGACTTGCCCGCCTGATTTCTTCCGTAGCTCCCGGCGCCCCGCTTCGTGCATGCACGAGCGGGGCGTCTTTCGTTTTCGGCCAGTGCTCAGCGCGTGTGGCGAATCGCCTTGTAGCCGTCGCCTCTCCGGTTCAACATTCACTCAATGACCGTAACCGCTTTGCTGTTCGCCTCATACGCCGAAGCACTCGGCAGCGATCGCGTCGAGCTCACGCTCTCCGGCCACACCACGGTTCGCGATGTGGTGGAGCAGCTGCGCGCGATGCCCGGCGGTGCCTCACTGCCTGCGACGCCGCTCGTTGCGGTGAATCTCACGTATGCGGGCGCGGACCAGCGCGTCGAGAGCGGAGACGAAGTGGCCATCATTCCGCCCGTGGCCGGCGGATGAGCGTGCGAACCGCGATCGTTCGCCGCGCGATCGACGTCGCGGCGCTGCTCGCCGAGGTTCAGGACACGGCGAATGGCGCGACGATCGTCTTCCTGGGCCAGGTGCGCGACGTGAACGATGGTCGGGCCGTCACTGGCATCGAGTACAGCGCATACGGCGAGATGGCGGAGCGCGAGCTCGCCGCGATCGCGAGCGAGTGCGCCGCGAGGTTCGGCACCACGCACCTGGTGGCCGAGCATCGGCTTGGGACGCTCGCTCTCGGCGAGACGAGCATCGCAATCGTGGTTGCGCATCCGCATCGCGCCGCGGCCTACGACGCGTCGCGATTCGTGATCGAAGAGGTGAAGCGCCGGCTGCCGGTATGGAAGCGCGAGGGGTACGTCGATGGCACCAGCGAGTGGGTGAACGGCGGCGGCGTCGCGCAGCAGAGCTCAACGCCGGAGCATCGCTCGTGATTGCGGGATCGCTCGACCAATTCGGGCGGCGCATCGAGTATCTGCGCATCTCGGTGACGGATCGCTGCAACTTTCGCTGCGCGTACTGCATGCCGCTCGAAGGGCTGCCGTGGCTGCCGCGCGAGAGCATCCTCACGTATGAAGAGATCACGGAGGTCGTGCGCCAGCTCGCGCCGCTCGGTGTGAGCCGACTGCGCATCACCGGCGGCGAGCCGACGATCCGCCCGCAGCTGTCGACGCTCATCGCGATGCTGCGCGCGGTGCCCGGCATTCAGGACATCGCGCTCTCGACGAACGGCGTGAAGCTCCCCGAAATGTCCTCGGAGCTCAAGGCGTCCGGACTCGATCGCGTGAACATGAGCGCGGATAGCCTGCGTCCAGAGCGCATCAAGGAGATCGCGCGTCGCTCGCTCTCGTTCTCGCCGATCGACGCGGCGCTCGCTGCCGAACGCGCGGGATTGGGACCGGTGAAGATCAACACGGTCGTGATGCGCGGGATCAACTACGATGAGATCGAGGACTTCGCGCGACTCACGCTCGAGCATGCGTGGCATGTGCGCTTCATCGAGCTGATGCCGGTGGGCGAGATGGCGAGTCTGACCTTTGATCACGTGGTGCCGAGCGATGAGATTCTCGCGCGGTTGTCTCGCATCGCACCGTTGCTGCCCGATGCGGGTCCCGCCCGGGGCAATGGACCCGCCGCCTACTATCGCTTCGCGGGCGCGCCGGGGAGCGTGGGCGTGATCACGCCGATGAGTCATACGTACTGTGGCGACTGCAACCGTGTACGCCTCACGGCCGACGGGCGGCTGCGCACGTGCCTGTATGGCGACGAAGAGGTGAACTTCCGCGACGCGTTGCGCTCGGGCGAGGCGCTGGCGCCGCTGTATGCCGCAGCGCTCGCGGCGAAACCGCGCGAGCACGCGCTGCTGCAGATGCGCGTGGGCGGACTCCGCGCGCTGTCGCAGATCGGGGGCTGAAGCTGGCTCGCTGACGCGCGTTTCGCACGTCAAGCTCAGTTCGCTTTCACGAAGTTCGATGCGCGAATACCCCGCGCCGTGGAGCGTGTTTCGCCACCTCCCATAAAGTGTCCTTCACCCCGCAGAGACTGCTCTTAGCTCTCGGCCGGTTGACTTCGCATCCCGTTCGCTGCATAGGTGCGGGTTAACTGGTCGCTGACACCGCCATGACGCCGCGAGCACACTCCAGTGCGCGCGCCTTTGCAGTGGTGTGCCGCGCCGGAGGAGGTGAGCGGACCCACCCAGGAGCACCAGTTCCTTCTTTCTCGCCGGATCGGCTCTCGATCCGGCCCCCACCAGGCAGTCGCGCTCGTGAGTCTCGTCGAGCGCGATCACGGAGAGGCCGCACATGCGTATTCGATTCCGTCGGTACGCGTTTGCCGTTGGCGTATGGCTAGTGCCTGCCACGGCATTCGCGCAGCAGGGTACGATATCGGGACGAGTCACGGACAAGGCGACGAACAATCCTGTTCAGAGCGCGCAGGTGACAATCGTTGGAACCACGCGCGGTGCGTTCACGAGTGAGAAGGGTGAATACAACCTGCGCGCGGTATCGCCGGGCGTGATCACGCTTCGCGCCACACGCATCGGCTACGCGGCGAGCACGCAAACGGTGACCGTTCCGGAAAGCGGCACCATCACCGCGGACTTCGCTCTCACCTCCACGCCGTCGAAGCTGGACGAGATCGTCGTGAGCGCGAGCGGCGAGGAGGAGACGAAGCGCCAGCAGCCGGTGTCGATCGGCACGATCAACATGGACTCGGTCAATCTCGCGCCGGTGAACAGCTTCTCCGAGCTGCTTACTGCCCGCACGCCCGGCGTGGTCGCGATGTCCGACGGTGGCACGCTGGGTTCCGCCACGCGCATTCGCATTCGCGGATCGAATTCCGTTTCGCTGGACAACGACCCGCTGATCATCATCGATGGCATTCGTGCGAACGGAAGCGAGGGATCATCCACGATCGGCGTCGGCGGGCAGGTACCGTCGCGTCTCGATGACATCAACCCTGAGGACATCGAGACGATCAACGTCATCAAGGGTCCGGCGGCGTCTTCCCTCTATGGCACGGCCGCGGCGAACGGCGTCGTTCAGATCACGACGAAGCGCGGATCAGTGGGCAAGCAGATGTGGAGCGCGCACGTCGCGGGCGGCTCGGTCTCCAACTACATCAAGTTCCCTAGCAACTACGGCGTGGTGGATGTGGAAGGGGGCGACACGGTGTTTTCACAGGCGACGGTGGGCGTCCCGTGCATTACCGACTTTCAGGCGGCCGGCTTCTGCACCTACACCGGACTGCAGTCCTTCAACCCACTCGAGGTGAACAGTCCGTTCATCACGGGGAGCACCCAGACCTACGGGCTCGCCGTGAGCGGCGGCAGCGAGGCGATGAGCTATTACCTGAGCGGACAGTTCGACAAGGACCAGGGCGTGTACGATATCAACAAGCTCCGGCACGCGACGCTGCGCGCAAACGCCACGGCGCACCTCGGACCGAAGTTCGATCTCACGGTGAACAGCTCCTACGGCCAGAATCGACTCCGCCTTCCGCAGAACGACAACAACGTTCGCGGAGTCATCCCTTCGGGAATTCTCGGACTCGTGTTCGATGATTCGGTGAATCACGGCTATCAGTTTCAGCAGCCCGCGAACATTTTCGCGATCAACACGCAGCAGAATACGGAACGCTACACCGGGGCCGCGACCGCCACGTGGCGACCGCTGTCCTGGCTCAGCGTGCTCGGCGTGACCGGGCTGGACTTCTCCAACCGCATCGATCAGGAGCTGATCCCGACCTATCTCGACAACGGCATCACGAGCCGGTTCGCCGACGACTCGCTCGGCAATCGGACGTCGAATCCGTTTCAAACCTTCATCTACACGCTGAACGCGAGTGCCACCGCGAGCTATGGACTTCGCCCGGGGCTTTCGGGATCGACTACGGTCGGCACGCAGTACTCGCAGGATTACGTGCACGGAACCTTCGCCTTCGGAAAGGTGCTGGCGCCCGGCACGGGGTCGCTCAGCGGCGCCACGCAGGCTTTCGCCGTTGGTGAATCCACGAACAAGGACATCATTCTCGGCGCATACGGACAGGAGCAGCTCAACTGGCGCGATCGCGTGTATCTGAGCGGCACGGTTCGCGTGGACAAGAACAACGCCTTCGGCCGGAACTTCAAAAGCATCGTGTATCCCGGCGGAGGGATCTCGTGGGTCATCGGAAACGAAGACTTCTTCCCCAAGCAGAAGTTCATCTCGGCGGCACGCATCCGTGCGGCGTACGGGCAGTCGGGTCAGCAGCCCGGCTTTCGCGACGCCGTCGCGTTCTTTGCACCTGTCGCCGTTCACGTGGACAACGGGGACGTGGCCTCATTCACGGCTGGGAACCTCGGCGACCCCAATCTCAAGCCGGAGCGCACCGGCGAGACGGAGCTCGGCTTCGAAGCGAATCTCTGGAAGGACATCTTCGCCGTCGACTTCACGTGGTACAACAAGAAGACCACTGACGCGCTCATCAAGCGGCAGCTTCCGCCGTCGAACGGCGTCCAACAGCTGTTCTTCCAGAACATCGGCAGCGTGCAGAACAAGGGTGTCGAGATGTCGCTCACCGGCACGCCGATCAGGGGCAACACGGTCGCGTGGGACTTCACGATCAGTGGCTCGCACAACAACAACAAGGTGCTCAATCTCGGCGTCCCACCGATCATCTTCGGGGATCAACGCCATCAGGACGGGTATCCACTCGGCGGCTACTGGGCGCGGCCGTACACGTTCAAGGACATCAACGGCGATGGCGCGATCACGACCGAAAACTGTCCGGGCGACGGATGCGAGATCACGCTCGGCGACACGTCCGTGTATCTCGGCTCTCCCTTTCCGAGCTGGGACCTCACGTTCGGATCCGGCGTGACGCTCTTCAAATACGTTCGCGTGGCGGCGCTCGTCAACCGTCGCACGGGCAACAAGCTCCTCAACTTTACGGAAGATTTTCGCTGCTCCGCGCTGCTCATCTGCAAGGCGCTCAATCAGAGCATCGACCCGAGTGTGAAGAAGACCTCGTCGCTCGCGGACCAAGCTGCCGGAATTGCTGCGATGCAGGGCACCGACGCCGGCTACATCGAGGATGGAAGCTTCTGGAAGATTCGGGAGATCTCGGTGACGTTGTCTGCCCCGGATCGCATGGCCCATCGCTTTGGCGTCGAGGGACTGAGTCTCACCCTTGCGGGACGCAATCTCGGCACGTGGACCAAGTACAAGGGACTCGATCCGGAAATCAACGAGAACGGTGGGCTCAACTTCACCACCGACGAATTCCTCAGCCAGCCACCCGTTCGCAGCTACACCGTGCGGATGGACATCCATTGGTAGCCAACGACCACAACCAGAGCGAGATGCCAATCATGCATATGAATCGCGACAGGCTCTACGGTCGTCGGATCTGGCTGGTGATTGCCGCGGGCGCACTGCTCGTTTCAGCGTGCAACACCGACCGATTTCTGAAGGCGACCGATCCCGACAACACGCCGCCCGGCGCGCTCAAGGGACAATCATCATTGCCGGGTTACCGCGCGAGCGCCATTGGCGACTTTGGGCTCGCGTTCGATGGCAACGCGCTGAACCCTGATGGCAACGAGTACGAGGGGCTCGTCAACATGACGGGACTGCTCACCGACGAGCTCCAGAATTCCGAGACGTTTCCGACACGCACTGAGGTCGATCGCCGGCACACGCAGGTCAACAACGCGACGATGCGTGACATTTTCTTCAACGCGCATCTGGCACGTGTGTCCGCCGGGCGGGCGTCGGGAGCCTTTGCGGCGTTCGGGCCCGACGATCCGTCACGATCGGAAGTCGTGAGCCTGGAAGCCTATTCCATTCTTCTACTGGCGGAGGACTACTGCTCGGGGGTGCCCCTTTCCGCGATCGACACGGCGACGGCCACCGTGGAGTTTGGACAGCCGATGACCACCCAGGCACTTCTCGGGGTGGCAGCCGATACTTTCACCTCCGCGTTGACGCTCGCAGTCGACCAGGACCGGCACTACCTGGCCGAGGTTGGCAAGGCGCGCACGCTCCAGTCCGAGGGGCGCTCGCATCTCGGTGATGCGGCAACGCTCGTTGCGGATGTCCCGACAGATTGGACCTACAAGATCACACACTCGAGGAACTCGCAGCGCGAGTGGAACGGCGTCTACGAGTTCATGTGGCTGGAAGGACGGTGGATCGAGGCAGATACCGAAGGCGTCAACGGATTGCGCTACCGAGATGATCCACGCAATCCGGTCAGCGACGTGGGCAGTACCTTCATCGGTAATAACAGTGTTCAGTTTTTCGGAACGCTGAGATATCAGGCTCCCGACTCGTCGACGGTACTCGCAAGCGGCATCGAGGCGCGATTGATCGAGGCCGAGGCAGCGCTGCAGGCGAACAACAACGTTCTTTTTCTGAAGAAGCTGAACGACCTCCGCGACTCGAGCGGTCTGGCGCTTGCTCCGCTCGCGGATCCGGGCACCATACCCGCTCGACAGGACATGCTGTTCAGCGAGCGCGGGCAGTGGCTCTATCTCACCGCGCACCGCCTGCCGGATCTCCGCAGACTTTCGCGGTCGGCGGCGAACGATGGGTATGGACGCGATCCGGAGACCGTGTTTCCGACGGGCTCCTGGTTCCGAGGTGGCGTTTATGGGCCAGACGTCAACTTCCCGATTCCGATCGAGGAGCTGAACAACTCGAACGTTACGGGTCCGGCGCCGAACACGTGCATCGACCGCAATCCGTAGCATGCGGCGTGCAGATCACGTGATGTAAATGAGGGAGGCGGACGATCGCCTCCCTCATTTACATCGGAGCCTTCGCCAACTAGTCTCCCGGCCGGCTCCTGCTGTGGATAAGGATTACGCCGGCGTTGGAGTTCGTTCCGAAGTACGCCGTCGCCTCGACGGAGCCCATCTCTTCGATGTTGTCGATGTCCGCGGCACCGATCTGGCGAAGCGCGCGAATGTCCGACAGCGGAACGCCATCGATGTAGACCACGGGATCATCCCGCAGGTACAGGCTTCCGTGCCCGCGGCGCGGGTGCAGACGCTCAGGCTGCCCATCGTACGATTCCGTGGCGCGCGCCACGGTGCTCAACCGCTTGAGCACCTCCCACGCGTCGGTTGCGCCCGACCGCTCGATCGCCTCGGCGGTGATCACGTGCGCATGGTACGCCTGATCGCTCGGCGATCCGGTGGTGCCTCCGCCGGTCCTGCAGCCAACGGCGACGCATAGCGGAACCACCACCAGCGTGCGGCGCCACAATGACACGGCCATATGGACCTCCGTGTGCGGCGCGAGCGCGCCGACTCCCGAATCTGAATTCCGTGAAGCGAATCGTCAATTCGCATGCAGTAATCCGCGCATTGTAAGCATTACGCAAGGCGCCTCTCTCGGGTATCTTTCGCTTTGGACATCTCACAGGGGATTTCGACGCGGATGCTGAACAAGATCACGGTAGTCGGGGCGGGGAATGTCGGTGCGACCACGGCGCAGCGGCTCGCGGAAAAGGAGTTGGCGCGACAGGTGGTGCTGGTGGATGTGATCGAAGGCGTGCCGCAGGGCAAAGGGCTGGACATCTGGGAGTCGGCCCCTATCGAAGGGTTTGACACGCGACTCGTCGGCACGAACGACTACGAGGCCTCCGAGGGCTCCGAGATCGTCGTCATCACCGCCGGCATCGCGCGCAAGCCCGGGATGTCGCGAGACGACCTGCTCAATACCAATGCCGGCATCGTCAAGCAGGTGTCGGAGCACGTCAAGACGAGCTCGCCCAACGCGATCCTCATCGTGGTCTCCAATCCGCTGGACGTGATGTCGTGGGTCGCGATGAAGACGACGGGTTTTCCGCGCGAGCGCGTGATCGGAATGGCGGGGGTGCTCGACACGGCGCGCTACCGTTCCTTCGTCGCCGAGGCGCTGGAGGTCTCGGTGCGCGACATTCAGGCGATGGTACTCGGCGGACACGGCGACACGATGGTGCCGCTGTTGTCGTACACCTCGGTAAGTGGAATTCCGGTTACGCAGCTGCTCGACAAGGCGACGCTCGACGCGATCATCGAGCGAACGCGCACCGGCGGCGCCGAGATCGTCAAGTATCTCAAGACCGGCTCGGCCTATTACGCGCCGTCCGCCGCCACGGTGCAGATGTGTGAAGCGATCGCCTTCGATCAGAAGCGCATTCTGCCATGCGCCGCGTGGTTGCAGGGCGAGTACGGCCAGTCGGGAATTTTCCTCGGCGTGCCGTGCAAGCTCGGCCGCGCCGGGCTCGAGAAGATTCTCGAGGTGACGCTCACCAATGACGAGCGCGCGACACTCGCGAAGAGCGCCGACGCGGTGCGCGAGCCCATGTCGGCCGTGACCGTGTGAGCTCGAGGTGATGCGCACGCCGAGCTTCTGGTCGAGTACCGTCGGAAAGAAGATCGTGATGGCGGTGTCGGGGCTGATCATGGTCGGCTTCGTCATTCTGCACATGGCCGGGAATCTCCAGCTGTTCGAGGGCGCGGAGCGGTTGAACACGTACTCCGCCTTCCTGCACGGCCCTGCCAACGAAGTGCTGTGGATTCTGCGCGTCGTGCTGCTCGTCGCCGTGATCGCGCACGTGGTCGCGGCGTACCAACTCACGGTGCTCGATCGAGCGGCGCGACCGGTGCCGTACGCGAAGCGGGAGCTGCAGGCGGCGACGATCGGATCGCGCACGATGCGCGTGGGTGGCATCGTGCTCGCGCTCTTCATCGTGCTCCATGTAATGCACTTCACGACGCTCATGCTGCAGCCGGCGCCGCTCACGGAAGGCGACGTCTACGGGAACGTGATTGCGAGCTTCCAGATCGGGTGGGTGACCGTGCTGTATGTGATCGCGATGATCGCCCTCGGCTTTCACCTCTATCACGGCGCGTGGAGCTCGGTGCGCACGCTCGGCTTCGAGCGTGGACGGCTCGATCCGTTTCGCCGTCCGGTCGCGATCGCGCTTGCCCTCATCGTGTGGGCTGGATTCACGCTCGTGCCGGTCGCTGTGTACTTCCGCCTGGTACCGTGACGATGGAGCTGCGCGCGCGCGTTCCCGAGGGGTCGATCGAGAAAAAGTGGGATTCGCATCGCTTCGAGATGAAGCTCGTGAATCCCGCCAACAAGCGGAAATACACGATCATCGTGGTCGGAAGCGGGCTCGCGGGGGGCGCGGGCGCGGCGTCGCTGGCGGAGCTCGGCTACTACGTGAAGTGCTTCTGCTTTCAGGATTCGCCGCGTCGCGCCCACAGTATCGCGGCACAGGGCGGCATCAACGCGGCCAAGAACTATCAGAACGACGGCGACTCGGTGTATCGCCTGTTCTACGACACGGTGAAGGGCGGGGACTTCCGCTCGCGCGAGGCGAACGTGTACCGCCTCGCGCAGCTGAGCGTGAACATCATCGACCAGTGCGTCGCGCAGGGTGTGCCATTTGCCCGCGAGTACGGCGGCCTGCTCGCCAATCGCTCGTTCGGCGGAGCCCAGGTCTCGCGCACATTCTACGCGCGCGGCCAGACCGGGCAGCAGCTGCTCCTCGGCGCGTACCAGGCGCTCGAGCGACAGATCGGGAAGGGGATGGTGCAGATGTATCCGCGCACCGAGATGCTCGACGTCGTGGTCATCGATGGCCGCGCGCGGGGAATAGTGACGCGCAATCTCATCACGGGTGCCATCGAGTCCCACGTGGCCGATGCGGTGGTGCTCGGCACCGGTGGCTACGGGAACGTCTTTTATCTGTCGACGAACGCGAAGGGGTCGAACGCGACCGCGATCTGGCGTGCGTACAAGCGCGGCGCGGCGTTCGCGAATCCGTGCTTCACGCAGATTCACCCGACGTGCATCCCGAAGAGCGGCGAGTACCAGTCGAAGCTCACCCTGATGTCGGAATCGCTGCGAAACGATGGACGCGTCTGGGTACCGCTTGCGAAGGGCGACAAGCGCAGGCCCGACACGATCCCCGAGGCCGAGCGCGATTACTATCTGGAGCGGATGTATCCGAGCTACGGGAACCTCGCGCCGCGCGACATCGCCTCGCGCGCCGCGAAGCGCGTGTGCGACGAGGGGCGCGGCGTCGGGCCAACAGGGCTCGGCGTCTACCTCGACTTCGCGTCCGCGATCGCGCGCGTGGGCGAGGACGCGATTCGCGAGCGCTACGGCAATCTCTTCGAGATGTATCAGCGCATCACGGATGAGAATCCGTACAAGGTTCCAATGCGCATCTATCCCGCCGTGCACTACACGATGGGCGGCCTCTGGGTGGACTACAATCTGATGAGCACGATCCCGGGATTGCACGTCATCGGCGAGGCGAACTTCTCCGATCACGGCGCGAATCGCCTCGGCGCGAGTGCGCTGATGCAGGGACTCGCCGATGGCTACTTCATCATCAGCAATACGATCGCGGACTATCTGGCATCGAGGAAGCTCGCGCCGGTGGACACCGCGCACCCGGCGTTCACGGAAGCCGAGGCGCGCGTGGCGGACATGACGAAGCGCCTGCTCGCGACGAAGGGATCGCGCACTGTCGATTCCTTCCACCGCGAGTTGGGCAGCATCATGTGGGAGTATTGCGGCATGTCGCGCAACGACGCCGGGCTCAAGACGGCACTCGAGAAGATCCCCAAGCTCCGTGCGGAGTTCTGGCGCGACGTGAACGTCCCGGGGAGCGCGGACACGCTGAACCAGGCCCTCGAAAAGGCCGGGCGCGTCGCCGACTTCTTCGAGCTCGCGGAGCTCATGTGTCTCGACGCGCTGGAGCGGAGGGAATCGTGCGGCGGTCACTTCCGCGAGGAATTTCAGACCGCGGACGGCGAGGCACTGCGCGACGATGAAAACTTCGCGTACGTCGCGGCGTGGGAATACGCGGGCGAAAGCACGGGTCCGGTGCTCAACAAGGAGCCGCTCGACTTCGAATACGTGCACCTCGCGCAGCGGAGCTACAAATGAACGTCACGCTGCGCGTCTGGCGTCAGGCGGGCCCCGCCGCTTCTGGCAGGATGGTCGAGTACAAGGCGACCGACATCAGCCCCGAGGCATCGTTCCTCGAGATGATGGACGTCGTGAACGAGCAGCTCACGCTGCGTGGCGAGGACCCGATCGCCTTCGATCACGATTGCCGCGAGGGGATCTGCGGTAGCTGCAGCATGATGATCGACGGCCTGGCGCACGGTCCGAATCAGGGGACGGCGACGTGCCAGCTCCACATGCGCAGCTTCGCGGATGGCGCGACGATCTTCGTCGAGCCATGGCGCGTGCGCGCCTTTCCAATCGTGAAGGATCTGTGCGTGGATCGCGGCGCCTTCGACCGGATCATCGCGGCCGGCGGCTTCATCACCGCGGCGACGGGAGGAGCGCAGGACGCGAACAACATTCTTGTTCCGAAAATCGCGTCGGACCTCGCGATGGATTCGGCCGCGTGCATCGGCTGCGGCGCCTGCGCTGCCGCATGTCCCAACGGATCGGCGTCGCTCTTCACGGCGGCGAAGATCACGCATCTCGCACAACTTCCGCAGGGGCAGCCGGAGCGCTACCGGCGCGTCGTGGCCATGGTGGCGCAGCACGACGCCGAGGGATTCGGCGGCTGCACGCTGCACGGCGAATGTCAGCTCGCGTGCCCGAAGGAGATCAGCATCGATACGATCTCGCGAATGCACCGCGACTTCATGGTCGCCGCCACGACGACGCGCGAGGAGAAGGTCGGCGGCGGCACCGGCTGATCCCGCGCGAGGCGGAAGCCACGCGCGACTAGAGTCGCGGCAGCGTCACTCCGCGCTGGCCCTGGTATTTCCCCTTCCGGTCCGCGTACGACGTCTCCGGAGCCTCATCGCCCTCGAAGAAGAGCGCCTGCGCGATCCCCTCGTTCGCGTAGATCTTCGCCGGCAGCGGCGTCGTATTCGAGATCTCGAGCGTAACGAAGCCTTCCCACTCCGGCTCGAACGGCGTCACGTTCGTGATGATCCCGCATCGCGCGTACGTGGACTTGCCGACAGTGATCGTGATGACGTTGCGCGGAATCCGGAAGTATTCGACGGAGCGGCCGAGCGCGAAACTGTTGGGCGGGACGATGCAGACGTCGCCTTCGAATTCGACGAAGGACTTGGGGTCGAAGTGCTTCGGGTCCACCATCGAGTTGAGGACATTCGTGAAGATCTTGAACTCCGTCGCGACTCGCATGTCGTAGCCGTACGAGCTGACGCCGTAGGAGATGACGCCCTCGCGAACCTGACGGTCCGCGAACGGCTCGATCATACCGTGCTCAAGCGCCATCTGGCGAATCCAGCGATCGGACTTGATTGACATGTCTCATGAGTAGCGAGGAATGGAAGCGGGCGGTCGGGGGGGAATGTATCGTTCCCCATTGGGCGTGGCAAAGCGCATTGCAGAGGCCACGGCCCCAGGATAGTTTTCCGTGGGGGATAGTGAAAAATTTCACGAACTGGGAGACGATGGGTCGCGAGTACTTTCCGATTCTCATGTTGGTGGGGTTCGTCGCCGCGAACGCGGTCATGATGCTCGCATTGTCCCATCTCACGATTCGCCCACGGCCGACTCCGGTCAAACAGACCGCTTACGAGGCCGGCATCCCTCCACTCGGCGACGCCCGAGAGCGATTCTCCGTCAAGTTCTACATGGTCGCCATGCTATTCATCGTCTTCGACCTCGAGACGGTGTTCATGATTCCGTGGGCGACTTTCTATCGCCAGCTCTCCTGCGACGTGCCGCTGGTCAATGGCGCGTGCACGCCCGCGCACCTCTCGTTCTTCGGACTCGGCGAGATGCTCGTCTTCATCGCGATTCTGCTCGTCGGCTACGTCTACGTCTGGAAGAAGGGAGCGCTGCAATGGGACTGAGCGAGGTAACTCCCACGAGCGCGACCTTCGGACCGCCGCACCAGGAGAGCTGGGTCGCCACGCGACTCGATTTCCTCGTGAACTGGAGCCGCGCCAAGTCGCTGTGGCCGATGCCGTTCGGCACCGCGTGCTGCGCGATCGAGTTCATGGCCACGGCTGCGACACGCTTTGATCTCGCGCGATTCGGAATGGAGCGCATGAGCTTCTCGCCGCGCCAGGCCGACGTGCTGATCTGCGCGGGGCGCGTGCCGTTCAAGCTCGCGCCGGTGCTGCGGCGTATCTGGCAGCAGATGCCGCAGCCCAAGTGGGCGATCTCGATGGGCGCATGCGCGTCGTCGGGCGGAATGTTCGACAACTACGCCGTAGTGCAGGGGATCGACACGATCATCCCCGTCGACGTCTACGTGCCGGGATGCCCGCCGCGCCCCGAAGGATTGCTGTACGGCATCATGATGCTGCAGGAGAAAGTGATGCGCGAGAAGATGTCCGACAACACGATTCGGAACGAGATGGAGCCCGATCCCGACAGCGGACTGTACATCTCCGCGAGCCGAATCGACGAGCTCTCCGAGCCGTTCGGAAATTCGGTTCAGCAGACGCGGTCCGGGCTGTGACCGCGCCGTTCTCGCCCGTGCTTCCTGGCAGCGCGAATCCCGGCGCGCCGGCCCCGGCGACGCCGCGCAACGTCCCGCAGCGCGACGGCGAGCCGAATCCGTCCGCCGCGGCAATCGCGGCGAAGTTCGGCTCGCTGTTCGTGCGCTCCGAAGTGATTTGGGGCGACACGAACGTATACATCCAGACGAACGGCGTGAGCGAGATCATTCGGTGGCTGCACGATGATCCGACGCAGCAGTACGACTATCTCTCCGATGTCACCGCCGTGGAGTTTCGCGATGCCGAGCAGCCGATCGAGGTCGTCTGGCACCTGCGCTCGCTTCCGTACCGTCGCTTCCTTCGCGTGAAGACGTCGCTCGACAAGCGCGCTCCGCTCGCGGTGGACAGCGTGTGGCCGATCTACAAGTCCGCGAATTGGCTCGAGCGCGAATGCTTCGACATGTTCGGCATCACGTTCACCGGTCATCCCGATCTGCGACGCATCCTCATGTGGGAGTCGTACCGCGAAGGCTACCCACTCAGAAAGGATTTCCCGCTGCGCGGGCGGTTCAGCCGGGCCGAGCAGCTCCGCCAGGCGCTGAGCATCACGACGGAGGGCCGCTACTCGATGGAGGAGCTGTCCGTGGCGCAGGCGTTCGAGGACCTCCCCGAGGACATGCGTCGGCGCCTAGCGGGCGGCGAGCGGACGGGGGAATAACATGGCCACGACCACGAGAACGGTTGAAGTCGCGCTCGGTACCGCGGGGGTCGATTCCGACGGACGCGCGGTGCGCACACCGATGACGGTCACCGAGAATGGCGCGGTCACGACGCTCGAGCCGCCCACGATGACTGCGGCGCCGGAGCTCGAAGGCGAGCACATGCTCATCAACCTCGGCCCGCAGCACCCGGCCACGCACGGCGTGCTGCGGCTCGTCCTCGAGCTCGACGGCGAGACCGTCGTGCGATGCGTCCCGCACATCGGCTATCTGCACTGCGGCTTCGAGAAGAGCGGCGAGTATCGCCAGTACAATCAGGTGATTCCGTGGACCGATCGCGAGGACTACCTGAACTCGATCGGCAATAACGTCGCGTTCTCGATTGGCGCGGAGCGGCTGTTCGGCGTCGAGGTTCCGCCGCGATGCACCGTGTTGCGCGTCATCGCGATGGAGCTGTCGCGCATCATCTCGCATCTCGTGTGGCTCGGCACCACCTGCATCGATCTCGGTGCGTTCACTCCCTTTCTGTGGTCGTTCCAGGAGCGCGAGAACGTCTACAACCTGCTCGAGAGCTGGGTTGGTGCGCGCCTCACCACCAGCGCGACTCGCGTTGGCGGAATGGCGGCGGACATTCCGGACGGATGGACGGATCAGCTGCGTCACTTCATCCGCGCCTTCCCGAAGACGGTCGACGAATGCGACCGCATGCTCACCAAGAACGGCATCTGGGTTGGTCGCACGACGGCGCTCGGCGTGATGTCGGCCGATGAGGCGATCAACTACGGGCTGTCGGGTCCAATGCTTCGAGCATCCGGCGTTGCGTACGATGTGCGGAAGGACTTTCCGTACCTCGACTACGAGACCTACGACTTCGACGTTCCGGTCGGATCGAACGGCGACGTGTACGATCGTTTCCTCGTGCGCGTCGAAGAGCTTCGGCAGTCCACGCGCATCCTCGCGCAGGCGATCGACCGGCTTCCCGATGGTCCCGTCAACTCGAGCGATCATCGCGTGGTCCTGCCGCCGAAGAGCCGCGCGATGAGCGACATGGAGTCGATGATCCACCACTTCAAGCAGGTGATGGAGGGCCCGCGGCCTCCGATCGGCGAGGTGTACGTGCCGGTCGAGAGCCCGAAGGGGGAGAAGGGCTACTACTTTGTGTCCGACGGAACGGCCAAGCCCGTGCGCTGGCGCATCCGGCCCCCGTCGTACGTGAATCTGTCCGCGATCTCGAAGATGGTGGAAGGGCATCTGCTCTCCGACGTCATCGCGATCAACGCGAGCATCGACATCGTCATGGGAGAGATCGACCGGTGAGCGCTCAACGAGAAGGAGCGACCCAGGCCGACGCGCTGTCGCATTCGAGTCGCGGAAACGTCGGCGAAATCCCGTATGTGCCGATCTTCGTTGGCGCGCTGAAAGAAGAGCTCGAGGCGCTCCTCGGCCGCTATCCCACGAAGATGGCCGCGCTCCTGCCTGCGCTCTGGATGGTGCAGCGCGAACGAGGGTGGGTGAGCGAGGAGGCGATGGTCGAGGTCGGCGAGCAGCTCGAGCTCACGCCCGCGTACGTGAAGGGTGTGGTGACGTTCTACACCATGTACCACCAGCATCCGGTGGGACGCCACTTCATTCAGGTGTGCACCACCTCGCCGTGCGGCGCGTGCGGCGCGGAGAGGGTGGTCGAGGCACTCCTCGCGCAGACAGGGTGCGGCGACCTCGGCGCGACGTCGCCCGATGGTCGCTTCACCGTCATCGAGGTCGAATGCCTGGGCGCGTGCGGCTTCGCGACGCCGATCATGGTGAACGACGATTTCATCGAGTCGGTCACTCCCGAGAAGGTCCCGCAGATTCTCACTCAGTTCAAATAGATGGGATATCCCCACAAGTCGCACCCGAAAGAGACGCCGATTCTCTCCAAGTACTTCGGCGAGCCGCAGGCGCGCACGCTCGATGGCTGGAAGGAGCGCGGTGGTTACCGTGCGCTCGAGCAGGCGCTCGGCATGACGCCCGCGGACATCGTGGACGTGATGAAGGAGTCGGGGCTGCGCGGTCGCGGTGGTGCAGGATTTCCCACCGGCCTCAAATGGTCGTTCATGAAGCCGGGTGACGGCAAGGCGCACTACCTGTGCGTCAACGCGGATGAGTCGGAGCCGGGCACGTTCAAGGATCGTGAGATCATGCGCTGGACGCCGCACGCCCTCCTCGAGGGAACGGCGATCGCCGCGTACGCGATCGGCGCCGAAGTGGCGTACATCTACATTCGCGGTGAGTTCACCGAGCCGATGCGTGTGATGGAAGCCGCCGTCAAAGAGGCGTACGACGCCGGCATTCTCGGAAAGAACGCGATGGGAAGTGGCCAGCGCGTCGACATCCACGTGCACAGGGGCGCCGGCGCGTACATCTGCGGTGAAGAGACGGCGCTCATGAATTCGCTGGAAGGGCGGCGCGGCAACCCGCGCATCAAGCCACCGTTCCCCGCCGTCGCCGGCCTCTTCGGGCTGCCGACGACGATCAACAATGTCGAGACGCTGGCCGCGGTGCCGCACGTGCTCAACAACGGCGCCGCCTGGTACAAGGCGATGTGCCTGTCCAATCCGAAGAGCACGGGCTCCAAGCTGTTCTCGGTGTGCGGCAACGTCGCGCGTCCCGGCAATTACGAGGTCGTGCTCGGTTTTCCGTTCAAGGATTTTCTTTACGATCTCTGTGGCGGACCGCTGCCCGGCCGGAAGTTCAAGGCCGTGATTCCGGGCGGCTCGTCGGTGCCGATCCAGTCGATGGAAGAGGCGGAGAGCACGCTGATGGATTATGAGGGGTTCGTCGCCAAGGGCTCGATGCTCGGCTCGGGCGGCGTGATCGTATTCGACGACTCCCAGTGCATGGTGAAGCACATCGCGCGGCTCGCGCGCTTCTACGCGCACGAGAGCTGTGCGCAGTGCACGCAGTGCCGCGAGGGTACCGCGTGGACCACCAAGATCCTCGAGCGCATCGAAGCGGGGGGCGGCACGATGCAGGACTTCGACACGCTCCTCGAGCTCGCGGATAGCATGACAGGCAAGACGATCTGCGTGCTGAGCGACTCGTGCGCCGCGCCGGTCGTGTCGGGCATTCAGAAGTTCAAGCACGAGTTCGAGGCGCACATCACGGGCAAGCGCTGTCCCTTCCGTGCAACCGCGGCCGCGTGATGGCTGACGAGCCGATGGTCACGCTGACGATCGAGGGACGCGAGGTAAAAGTGCCCGCGGGCACCTCGATCCTCGAGGCCGCGAAGGTCGCGGGCGTGCTCGTGCCTCACTATTGCTATCACCCCGGCCTTCCGGTCGCGGGCGTGTGCCGCATGTGCCTGGTCGAAGTCGAGAAGGCGCCGAAGCTCGCGGCCGCATGCGCGACTTCAGTCGCCGACGGTCAGGTCGTGCATGTGCACTCAGAGCAGTCGCTGAAGGCGCGTCAGGGTGTGCTCGAACTGCTGCTCATCAACCACCCGCTCGACTGTCCGATCTGCGATCAGGCCGGAGAATGCGAGCTGCAGGACTACACCTTTCGCGAGGGGCGTGCGGAAGGGCGGCTCGGACCTGAGCCGAAGCGCTTCAACCCCGTGGAGGACTTCGGCGGCGACGTGCTTTACGTGCCGAACCGCTGCATCCTGTGCACGCGCTGCGTGCGCTTCATGGATGACATCGTGCACGAGCCGGTGCTCAACGTGAGCGAGCGTGGCGACCGCGCGGTGATCGGAAAGTTCGAGGGGCACGATCTCACGAACGAGTGGGCCTCGAACGTCGTCGACCTGTGTCCGGTGGGCGCGTTGCTCTCCAAGGACTTTCTGAACAAGGCGCGCGCCTGGGAGCTCGACCGCACGCCGAGCATCTGCCCGAACTGCACGCAGGGATGCAACTCGATTCTGGAGACGCGCGACAACGTCGTCGTGCGCATGCGGCCGCGCTCCAACGCCGACGTGAATCAGTGGTACCTCTGCGAGAGCGGCCGCCTCGACTACAGGTGGCTGAATCCGTCGACGCGTCTCGAGGCGCCGCTCGTGCGCCAGGGCGCGGACAAACTCTCGGCCGTGGACTGGGACATCGCGATCCGCGCGGCGGCGACGATGCTCGGTGGCGCGCGTGTCGTCGCGCTCGTGAGCCCGATGCTTTCGAACGAATCGCTTTTCCTCGCGTCGCGCGTCGTTGCGCGCACGGGCGGGAAGGGCGTCTTCCGCGTGACGACCGGGCCCGAGGCGCCGCTGCCCGGCGTACCCGATCTCGCGCTGCGCGCCGAGCGAGCGGCAAACGTGCGAGGCGCAGAGCTGTTCGGCTTCACGAAGAGTGCGTCGCCACTCGATGAGCTTCGAACGGGCGACGTGCTGCTCGTCATCGGCGAGACGCTCGGCGAGGCCGATACCGCTGCGGTGGCGCGTGCGAGCCAGGTGATCGTCGTGGCGCCGACAATGCCGACCGAGGCACGATCAGCGGCGATCGCGCTCCCATCGTCGACGATGGCCGAGGAAGAGGGGACGTTCACGAATCTGCGCGGCCGCGTGCAGCGGTACTTCCAGGCGAATGCTGCACCCGGAATGTCGCGGCCGGCGTGGTGGATTCTCGGCGACCTGCTCACACAGCTCGGCGAGCCGACCAACATGTTCCTCGCGAGCGAGGCGTTCGCGGCGCTCGTCACGGCGCGTGCGGAGTTCGCGGGGATGAGCTACGACACGTTGGGGCTCAAGGGTCAGCTCATGAGCGGGCAGCCCGCCGAGCAGGGAGTTGCACCGTGATGCTCGCGACGATGCTCGCCGACCAGGAGCTCTACCACACCTTCTACGATCCGATCGTCTCGGTCACAGCGCTGCCCTGGCTCATCTTCACGATCGTGAAGATGCTGATCGTCTTCACGGTGCTCATGGTCGGCGTCGCGATGCTGACGCTCGCCGAACGCAAGATCTCTGCGTGGATTCAGGACCGCATCGGACCGAACCGCACGGGATACGGCGGCCTGTTGCAGCCGGCGGCGGACGGCCTCAAGAACATCATGAAGGAAGAGACGTATCCGGATGCCGCGTATACGCCGCTCTTCATTCTCGCCCCGATGCTGTCGTTCATCCCTGCGCTGATCACGTTCGCCGTGATCCCGTTCGCCGCTCCGCTGAGCACCCGCTGGGGGCTGGTCGAGATGTCGGTGGCGGATCTCCCCATCGGCTTCCTCTATATCCTCGCGATCTCGTCGCTCGGCGTGTACGGCATCGTGCTCGCGGGCTGGTCGTCGAACAACAAGTACTCGCTGCTCGGCGGCCTCCGCTCGAGCGCGCAGATGATCAGCTACGAGATCTCGATGGGGATGGCGGCGGTATCGGTCCTGCTGCTGTCGGGAAATGTCTCGCTCCAGGCGATCGTGCACCAGCAGCAGACGATGGGGTGGAATGTATTTCCGCTCCTGATCGGCTTCTTCATCTTCTGCGTCGCATCGTTCGCCGAGACGAACCGGCTTCCATTCGACATGCCCGAGGCCGAGTCCGAGCTGATCGCCGGCTATCACACCGAGTACAGCGCGATGAAGTTCTCGATGTTCTTCATCGCCGAGTATTCGAACATGGTGACGGCGAGCGCGCTCATGGTGACGCTCTTCTTCGGCGGCTGGGACATTCCCGGCACGCAGTGGGACAACCTGCCACCGTGGACGGCGATCAAGTTCCTGCTCACGCTCGCGTTCTTCTTTGCGAAGCTGCTGTTCTTCCTCTTCCTCTACATGTGGATTCGCTGGACGCTGCCGCGCTTCCGCTACGATCAGCTCATGAGCCTGGGGTGGAAGTTCATGCTCCCCCTCGCCCTCGCGTACATCGTGATCACCGGTGGCGCGATCCTCGTCCTCGACATGCTCGGCGTGCCCCGCGGCGTGCAGTGGTTCGGCGTCTCGCCGTTCTGGGCGGCGCTGGGTGTGCTGAATCTCGCACTCGCGGTGCTCGTCTTCGTGATCCTCGATCGCGGGCGGATCATCAGCCCCTCGTATTCGCGATTGTCGCCGATCCAGATCGCGCGGCTGCGCGCGATGAGCACGGGCCGCTCGCTCGCCGCAAGCCAGGGAGATTGAAATGCCGATTCAGGTGAAGGTGCTCACGCGTCCCGTGGCCGATGCCAGCTACGTGCGCGCGATGCTCAGCGGAATGGCGCTGACCTTCAGGCACATGATGAACCCGCACAAGAAGACGGAGCAGTATCCGGACGTGAAGTGGGCGCTCTCGCCGCGCTGGCGCGGCACGCACCGGATGCTCACGGACGAGACGGGAAAGGCGAAGTGCGTCGCGTGCGGACTCTGCCCGCAGATCTGTCCGGCGAACTGCATCAAGCTCGTGCCGGGCGAGGACGAGGAGGGGAACCGCTATCCCCTCGTGTTCGAGATCGACGAGTTCCGCTGCATCTTCTGCGGATACTGCCAGGAAGTGTGTCCGGAGGAAGCGATCCATGTCGGACGGCACTACGAGAACTCCGAGTACAGCCGTGAGGGCTTCGTCTACGATCTCGAGCGACTGACCGCGCAGACGCATCCCGTGTGCGAGATGTGGGATCCCGCCGATCCGAAAGGCGAATGAACACACTTCTCTACACGTTCCACTTCTACCTCTTCGGGTTGATCTCGATCGCGTCGGCAGTGGCGTTCGTGACGCGAAAGAGTCCCGTGGCGGCGGCGCTGTGGCTGGTGAACACGATGTTCTGCCTCTCCGCGCTGTTCGTGATGCTGGACGCGCAGTTCATCGGCGCCGTGCAGGTGCTGGTATATGCTGGCGCAATCATGGTCGTGTTCCTGTTCGTCGTGATGCTGTTGAATCTGGGCCAGGCGTCGGACGTCACCGACATTCGGGGACTCGGCGGACGGCTCACTGCGGGGCTGGTCGGGCTGGCGATGCTCGCGGAGCTCTTCGCGCTGAGCCGCCTTCACTTTCCGCTGCTCACGGAGGCGATGAGCGATCACGCGAATGTCGTCAATCCGGTGTCTGCGCCACTCTTTCATGAATATCTGCTCCCATTCGAAGTGACGAGCGTGGTGCTGCTCGTCGCGGTCGTGGGCGCGGTGGTTCTGGCCAAGAGAGGGCCGAACGCCTCATGATCGGCGAAGCGCTCTTCTTCTCGGCCGTGCTCTTCACCATCGGAGTCGTCGGCGTGCTGACGCGCCGAAACGCCATCATCATCTTCATGTGCGTCGAGCTGATGCTCAACGCCGTGAATCTGTCGTTCATCGCGCTGTCGCGGCTGCACGGATCGACTACGGGGCAGGTGTTCGTGCTGTTCGTGATGACGATCGCGGCGGCGGAGGCAGCGGTGGGCCTGGCAATCATCATCTCGATCTATCGCCACCATAAATCGGTGGACCTTCGCAACATCAATCTGCTGAAAGGCTGATGCTTCAGGACCTGGCTGCCGTCGACACGCACCCGCTCGCGGAGACGGCCGCGCGATACGTCGGCCTGCTTCCCCTCATCCCGCTTGCCGGATTTCTGGTGAACGGCGCGTTGTCGCTCATTCCCGCGTACAAGCGCGGCCCCGCGGATCCGTCGGCAGATGGACACGCGAATGACTCGGTGGGCGATGCGCACGCGGCGGTGCATGACGAGGCATCCGGAGCGGACGGCGACGAGCATCCCGAGGTAGCCCACCACCCGTTTGCGGCTGTCGCGAGCGTGGTCGGGCCGCTCGTGCTCGCGCTGTCGTTCGGACTCGCCGTCATGATCTGGATCGCGATGGCCGGCGCGGGCGAGATGAGGGCGCCGTACGTGCAGACGTTCTTCGACTGGATGGTCACCGGCGATCTGAGGATCTCGTGGGCGTTCCAGCTCGACCAGCTGTCGATGGTGATGGTGCTCGTGATCACCGGGGTCGGCACGCTGATCCACATCTTCAGCATCGGCTACATGCGCAACGATCCCGGCTATCCGCGGTTCTTTGCGTACCTGAATCTGTTCGTCGCCTTCATGCTCGTGCTCGTGCTCGGCGCGAACTACCCGGTGCTCTTCGTCGGCTGGGAAGGCGTCGGGCTCTGCTCGTACCTGCTGATTGGCTTCTGGTTCAGCGACAAGGCGAACGCGGACGCGGGGAAGAAGGCGTTCATCGTCAACCGCATCGGCGATTTCGGCTTCCTGATCGCGATGTTCCTGCTGTTCGCGAATCTGCAGACGCTCGACTTCACCGGGGTCGCGGCGGCCGCGCCGACGCTCGGCTTCGACAGCGCGCTCGTCACCACCATCTGCCTCTTCTTCTTCCTGGGCTGCGCGGGAAAGAGCGCACAGCTGCCGCTCTACGTGTGGCTCCCGGACGCCATGGCGGGCCCGACGCCCGTCTCCGCGCTCATCCACGCGGCGACGATGGTGACCGCGGGCGTGTATCTGATCGCGCGAAGCGGAGTGCTCTTCGCGATGTCGCCCACGGCGTGCATCACGGTCGCAGTCGTCGGCACGCTTACCGCGCTCTTCGCGGCGACGATCGGGCTCAAGCAGTGGGACATCAAGAAGGTGCTCGCGTATTCGACCATCTCGCAGCTCGGCTACATGTTCATGGGCGTCGGCGCTGGTGCTTACGCGGCGGGGATGTTCCACCTCGTCACGCACGCGTTTTTCAAGGCGCTCCTCTTTCTCGGCTCCGGCTCGGTGATCTTCGCCATGCACCGCGCGTATCACCACACGGGGAATCACGAGGACGCGCAGGACATGCGCAACATGGGCGGGCTCAGGAAGTACATGCCCGTCACGTTCGTGCTGATGTGGATCGCGACGCTCGCGATCGCGGGGGTGCCGCCGTTCTCCGGCTTCTTCTCGAAGGATGGAATCCTCGGCGCCGTGTTTGCGCGCGCGCAGCATGGGGCGCTCGCGGAGGCGACATGGCTCGGGCTCCCGGGGAGCGCGGTGCTCTACGTGCTCTATGGACTGGGACTCGTTACGGCATTTCTCACCGCGATCTACATGACGCGGATGATGCTCTACACGTTCCATGGCCCGAACCGGACCGGTGAAGCCGAGCAGGCGCACCTGCGCGAGGCCCCGTGGTCGATGACCGGACCGCTCGTGGTGCTCGGCGTGTTGAGTGCCCTTGGCGGATGGCTCAACCTTCCCGCGGCGCTTCCGCTCGGGCCCGTCGGCATACTCGAGAAGTGGCTCGAGCCTGTGGTCGGGGCGGCGACGGCAGCCGTTGGCGGAGTGGTGGGCGAAGAGGTCACGAGCACCGAGTACGCGTTGATCGGCGCGGCGGTCGCCATCGCTATTCTCGGAATCGTCGTCGCGGTCGTGCGATTGAAGCCCGCCGCGCTCGTTCCCAAGCGCGATGCCGTACCCTCGCGCGGCTTCGAGCATGTGCTCGAGGAGAAGTACTATATCGACGAGATCTACGACGATGCGGTCGTGAAGCCGATCGTCTCCGGGTCGCGCAACATTCTCTGGACGGGCATCGATCGCGGCATCATCGACAATCTGTTCGTCAACGGATCCGCGGTGCTCGCTCGCGGATTCGGATGGGTCGGCTCGCAGCTGCAGTCGGGGGAGACGGGCGCGTACGCGTGGGCGATCGCGATCGGTGCGCTCGCTGTTCTTGGCGCTTTCACCTTCCGCTGAGCGATGCACGACTTTCTGGTTCAAATCAACTACAACGCCTGGATCCTTCCGGCGCTCCTGCTGATTCCGATCGCGGGCGCGCTGGTGCTGCTCGCGACGGGGTCATTCTCGAACGACGATGGCACGCTCGAGGCCGCGCCCGGCGCACGCTGGGTCGCGCTACTGTTCTTCCTGCTCGAGTTCGTCGCCTCGATGGGGCTGTGGTGGTCGTACGATCCCGCCGGCGCGCGCTGGCAGGCGACGTACGATCATTGGTGGATCATTCCGTGGAACGCCCGCCTCTCCATGGGCATCGACGGTATCTCGCTCATGATGGTGCTGCTCACCACCGTAATCATGCCGCTCGCCGTGCTCGGGAGCTGGACGTCGATTCGCACCAAGGTGCGCAGCTATTACGCGCTGATGCTCGTGCTCACAACCGGAATGCTCGGCGTCTTCGTCGCGCGCGACCTGCTGCTCTTCTACGTGATGTGGGAGATCATGCTCGTCCCGATGTACTTCATCATCGGGATCTGGGGCGGCGAGCGGCGCATCTACGCGAGTCTCAAGTTCTTCGTGTACACGATGGCGGGCTCGCTCCTCATGCTCGTCGGCATTCTGTATCTGTGGAATGCGTCCGCCGTCCCGTCCATGAACATGCCCGCGTCGTTCGACTACGACCAGCTGCTCACCGTCGCGCTCTCGCACAAGGCGGCGCTCTGGCTGTTCGGCGCCTTCTTCCTCGCCTTCGCGGTGAAGGTGCCGATGTTCCCGTTCCACACGTGGCTGCCGGACGCGCACGTCGAAGCACCCACAGCTGGCTCCGTGGTCCTGGCTTCGATCATGCTCAAGATGGGCACGTACGGCTTCCTGCGCTTCGCGATGCCGCTCTTTCCATCCGTGGCGATGACGCCCTGGGTACGCTCCACGATCCTTACGCTCGCGGTGATCGGGATCATCTACGGCGCGCTCGTCGCGATGGTTCAGCCGGACTTCAAGAAGCTCGTCGCCTACTCGTCGGTGAGCCATCTCGGCTTCGTCATGCTCGGCATCTTCGCCCTCACGCTGCAGAGCGTCCAGGGCGCGCTGATGGTCATGATCAGCCACGGGATCTCTACCGGCGCACTCTTCCTGCTGATCGGCATGATCTACGAGCGCCGGCACACGCGCCTCATCGAGGCGTACGGCGGCATCGCGCGCGTCGTGCCACTCTTCTCGGCGCTGCTCGTGATCGTCTCGCTGAGCAGCATCGGACTGCCATCGACGAACGGCTTCGTCGGCGAATTCCTGGTGCTCACCGGCTCGTTCCGCACTCATCCGTATTTCACGTTTTTCGCGACCACCGGCGTGATTTTCGCCGCCGCCTATCTCCTCTGGGCGATTCAGCGCATTCTCTTCAACGCGCTCGATAAGCCGGAGAACGAGCACATTACCGATCTCAATGCGCGCGAGCTCACCATGATGGGCGTCCTCGTCGCGGCGATCTTCTGGATCGGCATCTATCCACAGCCGATCCTGAGCCGCATGGAGCCCTCCGCTGCGCTCTTCGTTCAGACGGTGACGCACGGTCAGGCCGCTGTCCGAACGGCCGAGCGGGAGGGACGCTGATGTACTTCGATCTGTCGATTCCGTCGCAGCTCGCCGGGGCGCTGCTCCCCGATCTGATTCTCGTCATCGGCGCGATGCTTCTGCTGCTCTTCGCCGTCTGGGGGCCTGAAACGATGGGCCGCGCGCGCGCGACGGGGATTCTCACGATCGCGGTGTGCGCGGCGTCGTTCGCGGCGGTCGTCTGGCTCTGGCGTGGCGAGGCGTCGGCGAGCGCGGGAATCATCGCCGTGGATGCGTTCCGCTGGGCCACCGACTGCATCGTGCTCGCCGCAACGATCATTGCCGCCACGTTGATGATCGATTACAGCGAGCGAGAACAGCTCGTGTCCGCGGAATCCTACGTGCTCCTGTTGCTCGCGGCCGGAGGCATGCTGCTTCTCGCCGCCTCGCGCGACCTGATCATCGTCTTCCTCGGCATCGAGCTGATGTCGATCGCCAGCTACGTGCTGTGCGGGCTCGATCGCCGGAGCAGCCGTGGGGCCGAGGCCGCGCTGAAGTACTTCCTGCTCGGTGCCTTCTCCACAGGATTTCTGCTCTACGGAATTGCGTTGATCTACGGCGCAACAGGCTCGACGGACATCGCGACGATCGGCACGCTGGTCACGGGTGCGACGTTCAACGATCCGCTGCTGCTCGCTGGCATCGGACTGCTGGTCGTCGGTTTCTGCTTCAAGATCGCCGCGGTGCCGTTCCACATGTGGGCGCCCGATGTCTATGAAGGCGCCGCGACTCCGATTACCGCCTTCATGGCCGCCGCGGTGAAGGCCGCCGCCTTTGCCGCCTTCCTTCGCGTGTGGATTGAGGCGTTCCCAGGCGCAACCGCCGCGTGGGTGCACCCGTTGCAGTGGCTTGCGGTGATCACCATGATCGGCGGAAATGTCATCGCGCTGCAGCAGAAGAGCATGAAGCGCATGCTGGCGTATTCGAGCATTGCGCACGCGGGCTATCTGCTCGTCACGGTCGTCGTCGCCAACGCGCTCGGCGCCTCCGCATTTCTCTTCTACCTGGTCGCCTACACGCTGGCGACGATGGGCGCCTTCGCGGTCGTGATCGCGCTCGGCGAGCCCGGCGAGCGCAATCAGGAGATCGCCGATTACGCCGGACTCTGGTACGCGGAGCCCTGGCTCGCTGGCGCGATGGCGGTATTCATGATGGCACTCCTCGGATTTCCGATTGCCGGCGGCATGGGCTTCTTCGCGAAGTGGTACGTGATTGACGCCGCGCTGCACGCGCCGCAGCCGCAGACGATGCTCGCGGTCATTCTCGTGCTGGCCAGCGTGATCTCCGCGGGCTATTACCTCGGCGTCGTGCTGGTGATGTTCATGAAGCCGCGCGCTGCCGATGCGCTCGTCGTGCGCCCCGTGCCCACGGGCACCTTTCTCGTGATCTACCTGTCCGCGTTCACGCTCCTGCTGTTCGGCGTGTTGCCGAACGGTTTTGTGGTGCTCGCGCGTGACAGCGTACCGATTAGTATGGTTGGTGCGCCGGCCGGACCGCCGGCAACTGCCGCGGCCAATCGCTGATCACCCGAGGCCGCCCACGCGGCCTCGCATCGTTTCGAGGAACGAGATGACGCTGAGCAGGGAAATCTTTCGCCAATACGATGTACGCGGCGTCGTTGGCCGCGATCTCACCGCCGACACCGCGTACGCGCTCGGCCGCGCGTACGCGGCCTATCTGACCAACAAGGGAGCGTCCGGCGCGGTCGCTGTGGGTCGCGACAATCGGCCCAGCGGCGGCGAGCTGCGCGACGCTCTCGTTCGCGGGCTCACCGAGTGCGGAATCAACGTCGTCGACGTCGGTCTCGTGCCCACGCCACTGCTCTATTGGGCGCTCAATCATCTCGATGTCGTGGGCGGCGTCCAGGTGACGGGGTCGCACAACCCTCCCGAGTACAACGGGTTCAAGCTCTCGCTCGGCACCGAATCGATTCACGGGGAGGAGATTCAGGAGCTCTATCGACTCGCCGTTGCGGGGAAATTCCCGGCGGGCAAGGGGACCGTGCGCTCGCAGGCCATCATCGATGCGTACGTGGAGGACATCGTCGCTCGCACGGGCAAGCTTGCTCGCCGGCTCAAGGTCGTCGTCGATTGCGGCAACGGCGTCGGCTCGCTCGTGGCGCCCAAGCTCTTCGATCACCTCGACGTCGAGTGGACAGGGCTGTTCTGCGAGAGCGATGGAACATTCCCGAATCATCATCCGGATCCGACGGTCGTCGAGAACCTCGAGGACCTCATCAAGGCCGTTCGCTTCAGAGGTGCAGACCTGGGCGTGGGTTTCGACGGCGACGCGGACCGAATCGGAGTCGTCGACGGCGACGGGACCATCGTATGGGGCGATCACGTGCTGATCCTCTACGCGCGTGACGTCCTCGAGCGCACGGGCCCGGGGCAGCCGATCGTGTTCGACGTGAAGTGCTCGCAGGCACTGCCCGACGAGATTCTGAAGGCGAAAGGGATTCCTGTGATGTGGAAGACCGGACACTCGCTGATGAAGGACAAGATGCACGAGCTCCACGCGCCGGTAGGCGGCGAGATGTCCGGGCACATGTTCTTCACCGAGGGCTTCTATGGCCATGATGATGCGTTGTACGGCGCCGCGCGGTTGATTCGCATCGTCGCCGCCTCGGGAAAGTCGCTGTCGGGGATGCTCGCCGACGTACCGAAGTTCGTGTCGACGCCCGAGCTCCGCGTGGATGTGGAGGAGTCGCGCAAGTTCAGGATCGTGGACGACGCGATCAGCCACTTCCGCGAGACGCACGAGGTGATCGACGTCGACGGCGCACGCGTGCTCTTCGGCGATGGATGGGGGCTCATTCGCGCCTCGAACACGCAGCCGGTGCTGGTCACGCGCTACGAGGCCCGCAGCGAGCAGCGCCTCGCGGCCATCCGTGGCGAGATGGAACAGTGGCTGCGCACGCAGGGCGTGTCGCCCTAGTGTCTGCGCCAGTGTGAGCATCCCCATCCGCTGGCGCCGCTGGCCCGTCATCGCGCTTGCGGTCGTCGCGGCTCTGCTCGTGCTGGGCCGCGTCGGCGCGGGAATCGTCGCGGACTATCTCTGGTACGATGCCATGGGCGCATCCGCGCTTTGGCGCGAGCGCGCGCTGCTGATGACCGTGATCTGCGCGGGCTCCGCGCTCATCGCCGCGGCGATTCTGTTCGTGAATCTGTACGTCGTGCGGCAGAGCGTCGTCTCGCTCGTGCTGCCGCGCCGCGTCGCGAACATCGAGATCGGGGAAGAGGTGCCGGGCCGCTACCTCGTTGGGTCCGCGCTGCTCATCTCGCTCGCACTCGGTTGGTGGCTCGCGCTGCCGGCGGAAAGCTGGCGCATGTTCTCCCTCCTGCGTCACGGGCTGTCCTTCGGTGAGACGGATCCGTACATGGACGTGGACCTGGGCTTCTTCGTGTACTGGCTGCCCATCGAGAGCATGCTGTACTACCGCACGCTCACGACGGTGCTCTTTGCGACCGTCGTCGTGATCTTCTTTTACGCGCTGACTCCGAGTCTGCGCTGGGATCGCGGCGCCCTCTACGTCTCGCACTATGTGCGGCGCCATCTCGCGGCGCTCGGCGCGGTGCTGCTGCTCCTGCTTGCCTGGAGCTATCGCCTCGACATCTACGAATCGCTGCTCTTTGGCTCGGGTCCGGGAGGCGCCTTCTCGTTTTCCGATCACCGGACGATCATCCCGATCAGCATCTGGCTCGCGTATCTCACCGCGGGCACGGCGCTCGTGGTGTTCTACTTCGGCTGGATCGGGCAGGTTCGGGCGGCAACGATGACGCTGATCGCGGTGCTCCTGATCTCGGTACTGCTGCGCCACGTCACGCCGATCTTCATGCGCCACTACGTCGCGGCGGGCGCCGAGACCGTTCGCGAGGTCAGCTATCTCTCGACGCGCGCCGACTACACCAGGCGCGCGTACGCGCTACAACGAGTCGAACGGGACAGCTCGCTCGCGCTCCCTGCGCGGCCGAGCGACGAAGCATCGGGGATCTCCGTATGGGATCCGACGGCGCTCATGCGCGCGCTCGGCCGTCGCGGCCGGGGGCCATCGTCTCCCGGCATGGTGCAGTGGTCGGCATCCTCGGATGGGCTGCGCGCGACCGTGGTGGAACCGCCCTCCGCGGGCGACGTGGAAGGCGAGCGCGCCGACTGGTCGATGACGCGCGTCTTCGCCTCGCGCACGGAAAGCGATGGGTCACTCGCTCGCGTGGCCACGAGCAGAAGCGCGCGCGAGCCGGAGCAGATCGGTCCCGTCCTCGTCGCGGACTCACTCTCCGGATACCGCGTCGTGTCGGACTCCGTCGGTGCGATCGTCGCGCCCGCGCTGGACGGCTCGCTCGCGCGCCTCGCGTACGCATGGGCGCTCCAGAACTTCAGATTGCTCACCGGAGAGCTGCCGCGTCCCGTGGCGCGGATCGTCACGCACCGCGATGTCCGCGAACGTCTCGACGCCGTGTCTCCGTTCTTTCTCCAGGGTGGCACGATCACGCCGCTCGTCGTCGCGGACAGCCTGTACTGGGCGATCGATCTGTACTCGGCGTCGAACAGCTATCCACTCAGCGAGCGCGATTCGCTGTTCGACGAGAACGTCGTCAACGTGACCTACCTTCAGCACGCGGCGGTGGGCGTCGCGAACGCGCAGACCGGTACCGTGTGGGTCGTCGCCGACTCCTCCAGGGATCCGATATCGGATAGCTGGATCGCGGCGTATCCGATGCTCTTCGCCCCGCGCTCGGCGCTACCGCCGGGCGTCGCGCCCGCACTTCCGCCGCCGGTCGACGGCGCGCGCGTGCAGGGGCGCAAGCTGGCGAGCTTTGGCCTGCGCGGCGAGACCGAGCGGCACGGCCATCTGCTCCCCGAGGAAGCCGGCTCGGACACCACGCTGTCCGGCGAGAGCGCACTCTTCTCGCTCCCGGGCACCGACGCCATGCAATGGAGTGGAGCGGTGCTCGATCCGAACGAGCACGCGGTGGGCGTGCTGCTCGCATCTGGCGGCGCGACGCCGGCAGTGCACTGGCTTCCGCTCGAGCGACCGGGCGCGCGCTGGAGTACCGTTGCCGACCAGCTCCGTCGCGCCCTCGACACGACTGTGTCCGCACCGCGCGACGCGCACGCCGTGCACGGCCGCGTGCGCATGATCCCTCTCGCGGGCGGCCGGCTGCTCTACGTGCAGCCGCTTTACGGGTGGAGAACCGACGGCGCCACGCTGCTCGCCATCGCTGCGACGACGGACACCGTCGTCACCGCCGCACACACTCTCGCGGACGCGCTCGGAATGCGCGGGGCTGTCCTCGACGCCGCGGCGACGCCTCTCGCGCCTGCGGACTTCCGGGCCGCGGCCGAGCAGCTCTACGAACGGATGTCCGACGCGATGCGTCGCGGCGACTGGGTGGCGTTCGGTCATGCCTACGACGCGCTCGGTGCGCTCCTCAATCGGTCGAGGAAGTAATCGTGAGCAAATCCGGAACTGCGGTCATCGCCCTGGGCGGCAACGCACTGTCTCCCGCAGGTGAGCACAGCTCGATCGGCGATCAGTTCGCGCATACGCGAGAGAGCCTCGGCGCGATCGTGGACCTTGCGCTCGACGGCTGGGATCTCTGCCTGGTGCACGGCAACGGGCCGCAGGTTGGCGATGAGCTCGTGCGCAACGAGCTCGCGCGCGCGGAGGTCGCGCCGCTTCCACTCGGCGTGCTCGTCGCCGCGACGGCCGGGTGGATCGGCTACATGATTCAGCAGTCGCTCGAGAACGCGCTCCGTCTCGCCGGGTGCGATCGCGACGTCGCAACGGTCATCACGCAAATCCGCGTGGCCCCCGACGATCCGGCGCTGTCCGCCCCGACGAAATTCATCGGCCACGAGATCGCCGAGGCTCGCGTGCCGGCGCTGGTCGAACGCGGAGTCGCGGTGAAGCGCGACGCGCGCGGACGCTATCGGCGCGTGGTCGGGAGCCCGGCGCCGATCGCGGTGCACGAGGTCGGCATCATCAGACGGCTCGTGCAAAGCGGCACCATCGTCATTGCCTGCGGCGGCGGCGGTGCACCGATCTACTACGATGGCGACCGCGGCTGGGAGGGCGTGGATGCGGTCGTCGACAAGGATCTCGCCGCGGCGGTTCTCGCGCGCGATCTCGGCGCATCGCTCCTCATGATCCTCACCGACGTCGACGGCGTATTTCTCGACTACGGCAAGCCAACGCAGCGAATGCTCGAGAGTCTCACGCTCGCCGAAGCGGCGCGTCTCGATGCGGCTGGAGCATTCGGCGCAGGGAGCATGGCACCGAAAGTTCGCGCTGCCGCGGACTTCGTGCGACACACTGGTGGCAGGGCTATTATTACCGAGCTTGCGCGCGGCCGCGAAGCGGTGCGAGGCGCTGCGGGAACAACGATCATCGCGGAGAACGCGTGAACATACACGAGTATCAGGCAAAGGAAATTCTGCGTCGTGAAGGGGTCCCCATTCCACCGGGCGAAGTCGCGACGACGCCCGCGCAGGTAGAACAGATTGCCCGCCGCCTCGGCGGCATGGTGGTGGTGAAGGCGCAAGTGCACGCCGGCGGACGGGGAAAGGCCGGCGGCGTCAAGCTCGCGAAGACGCCGGCCGAAGCGGCGGAAATCGGCGCCCGTATCCTCGGCATGCACATCAAGGGGCTGCCGGTCGAGAAGGTGCTCGTC
Source organism: Gemmatimonadaceae bacterium (assembly GCA_036564355.1). GTDB lineage: Bacteria > Gemmatimonadota > Gemmatimonadetes > Gemmatimonadales > Gemmatimonadaceae > FEN-1250. The sequence goes on from DATCPC010000249.1 coordinate 36,185, forward strand.
ACCGCGGCCGCGGACATCGAGACCGAGGCGTACGTCGGAATCATCGTCGATCGCGCGTCGAAGCGCGCGGTGTTCATGGTGAGCCCCGCGGGCGGCATCGATATCGAGGAAGTCGCCGCGACCGATCCCGGGAAGATCATGCGTCTCCCCGTCGATCCTCGCTACGGGCTGCAGCCGTTCGAGGCGATGCGCATGGGATTCTTTCTCTATCGCGAGATCACGAAGGCGCGCGCGGCTGCGCGTATCATGCAGCAGCTGTACCGCGCCTTCATCGACAGCGGCGCATCGCTCGCTGAGATCAACCCGCTCGTCACGACGCCGGACGGCGAGGTGCTCGCCGTCGACGCGAAGATGGTGATCGACGACAACGAGCTCGATCGCCGCCCCGATATCGCCGCGCTGCGCGACGAGAGCGCGGAGGAAACGAGCGAGCTGCAGGCGCGTCGCGCGAACCTCACGTTCGTCAAGCTCGATGGCAACGTCGGCTGCATCGTGAACGGCGCCGGCCTGGCCATGGCCACGATGGATCTCGTGAAATACTACGGCGGCGAGCCGGCCAACTTTCTCGACATCGGCGGCTCGTCGAGCCCCGAGAAAGTCGTCAACGCGCTCCGAATCATCACCGCGGATGCGGGCGTCAAGGCGATTCTGTTCAACATTTTCGGCGGCATTACGCGCACGGATGACGTCGCGAACGGAATCGTCACCGCGACGCGCCAGAACCCACTCACCGTTCCTCTCGTGATTCGTCTCACCGGCACCAATGAAGACGCAGCTCTCGCCATTCTCTCGGAGCATGGCTTCCCGGCAACGCGCGACATGGACGATGCGGTTCAGCGAGTGGTAGCGCTGGCGAAAGGGGGAGCCGCGTGAGCGTCTACATCGACAAGTCGAGCCGCGTGGTGATTCAGGGAATCACGGGGCGCGACGGATCGTTCCACGCGCGTCAGATGCGGGAGTACGGCACCGCCGTCGTGGCGGGGGTCACGCCGGGGAAGGGCGGACAGAAGTTCGATGGCGAGGTTCCGATCTTCGACACCGTCGCGGATGCCGTCGCGCAGACGAAGGCCAACGTCTCGGTGATCTACGTGCCGCCGCCGTTCGCAGCGGACGCCATGATGGAAGCGGCTGACGCAGGCGTCGCGCTCATCGTGTGCATCACGGAGGGCGTGCCCGTGCTCGACATGACGCGCGTGTATCCCTACGTGCGCGAGCACGGCGCGCGGCTCATCGGCCCCAACTGCCCGGGACTCATCACGCCCGGCGAGAGCAAGGTCGGCATCATCCCGGGACGCATCTGCATGCCCGGCCCAGTCGGCGTCGTGAGTCGCTCCGGCACGCTCACCTATGAGGTCGTCGATCAGCTCACGCGCGCTGGCATCGGGCAGTCGACCTGCGTCGGCATCGGCGGCGACCCGATCAACGGTACGAGCTTCATCGATGTGCTCGAGGCGTTCGAGAACGACCCGAAGACCAGGGCCATCGCGATGATGGGTGAGATCGGCGGCACGGACGAGCAGGAGGCCGCGCGCTTCGTGCACGACCGAATGAAGAAGCCGGTGGTCGGATTCATCGCAGGGCAGACGGCTCCGCCGGGACGTCGCATGGGGCACGCCGGCGCCATCATCTCTGGTTCGGCCGGCACGGCTGCCGAGAAGCTCGAGGCGTTCGAGAAGGCGGGAATCGGCATCGCCCGCAGGCCGAAGGACTTCGTCGAGCTACTTCGCGCGCGACTATGAGGCTGACGGAGCTGTTGCGGGCCGACCGCATTGTAATCCCGCTGGAGCAGCGGAGCCTCCCCGATGCAATCTGGGCGCTCGTCGAGCGGCTCGCCGCGTCCGGCGTGGTCAACGAGCCGGAGTCGCTTCGCGCGCGCATCGCCGAGGGCCGCGGCGAGGATCTCGTCGTGCAGAGCGGTCGCGCGTACATCGCCCACTACCGCACGGAGGCGGCGCAGGACCTCGGCATCGCAATCGGCGTGGCGACAGAAGCGATCGCGCGCGAGGCCGACGACGGTGAGGCGAGCGAGCAATGCGCGCGCGTCGTCGTCGTCCTGCTGGGGCCGCCGCGCATGGCGGGACGCTATCTCCAGGCGCTGGGCGCCTTCTCCCGCGTGCTCTCGCGGCCCGTGGTGGTCGATCAGATGCTCGCGGCGCACACTGCCGAGGCGCTGCTGTCGCTTCACATGCTGCACGAGGTGGAGCTGGCGCCGCAGCTGACCGTGCGCGAGCTCATGACCGAGTCGCCGCGCTCCACGCGCGCGGACACGCTCCTCCGCGACGCCGCGCGCGACATGGTGCGCTCGGGCATCGGCGCGCTGCCCGTGATCGAAGCCGACGGGATTCTCGTCGGCATGCTGAGCGAGCGCGAGTTGATGCGCCATATGCTCAGCCTCGCGTCGATCAACGGATCGATACCGCGCCCGCAGTCCGGCATGGAGCGCGCGCGCCGCAGAGTGCGCGACGTCATGACGCGCCAGGTCTTGTGCGTGTCGCCCGATCAGCCACTGGCCGAGGTGGCTAGCTTGATGACCAACAAGGATGTCGATCGCGTGCCCGTCGTCGAGGAGGGCCGCCTCGTCGGATTTCTTACCCGTAGCGATATCGTCCGCAAACTCATTGGATCCTGACCATGCCTGATAGTCACACGCTCACGATCGTTAAGCCGGATGCCTTGGGCACGAACAAGGCCGGAAAGATCATCGCGCACCTCGAGGCGCAGGGCTTTCGCGTCCGAGCTGCGCGCGTACTGCACCTCACGACCGCGCAGGCGGAGGAGTTCTACAGCATCCATCGCGATCGCCCCTTCTTCGCCTCCCTCGTGTCGTTCATGACATCGGGGCCGTGCATGCCGCTCGTGCTCGAAAAGGCCGACGCGGTGGCGTCGCTGCGCAAGGCGATCGGCGCGACGGATCCGAAGGAAGCCGAGAAGGGAACCGTCCGAGCGCTGTTCGCGGAATCGAAGGAGCGCAACGCGATTCACGCCTCCGATTCGAACGAGAATGCGACGCGCGAGTCGCGATTCTTTTTCTCGGAGTCGGAGCTGCTGGCCGCCCGCTGAGGGCGGGCACGCGACGCCGCGGGAAGCGCGGACCGATCAGCGACGGCGCGCCGAGTCGCCCGGCAGCGCGCTCTGTGCGCGCGCGCCCGTGAAGCGATCGTAGGTGATCGCGGTCGCGCGCCCCGCCGAATCCCTGGTGACGGCAATCTGCTCCCAGTACGCCCGGTCGATGGCGTGGTCCCGATCGACCGGGATGACCGGCGATCGATCTCCGGACGGCCAAGCTAGAAACATCTCGCCATCGGTCTCCTCGAACGCGAGCGTCGCATTCGGCTGATAGAAGTCGGCGGGGAACGTGAAGCGCGCTCCCGCGAGTCCGAGCGAGTCCGGCGCGTGCGAGCGCAGGGCGATTGCCGCGTACGGCAATCCGAGCGCGATCGCCGCGATGTCGTATCCAATGTCGGTGGTCGCCGACGAGTAGATGTTGCTGAGCGCGATCACCGTCAGATCCTCTCGAGGCAGGTACGTCACGAACGAGGCAAATCCGGGCGCTCTCCCATTCATCGAATACGTGAACTCGCCGAACCGCTTGTTCTGACGCCGGAACCACCCGTAGCCCACCGCACTTCCGCCGCTGTCGAGCACCGCGGCGCGCGACGCCGCGCTCAGGAGGCGACCGTGGACGAGCAGCCGCACCCAGCGCGCCTCATCCTCCGCGGTGGAGTACACGGAGGCGTTCCCGCTCTTCGCGGACCAGTGGATTGGCGATGTCGGAGTGAGCGCGGACACGCCCTTGGGGTCGTTTCCCATGGCCAACCGAACCCCGGCCGGCACGGCATCATCGTCGGCGCCCGAGTGGTTCATTCCGGCCGGACGGAAGACGAGCTGCTGCATCGCCTGCGCGAATGGAAGCCCGGTTCTCTTCTCGATGATCAGTGCGAGCAGATTGAACGCCGAGTGCTCCTCGTGCACGTAGCGCGTGCCGGGCGGAAAGAGCAGGCGGTCGCCGGCGATGATCGCCACGAGGGTAGCCGGCGTCTGGTGGCGTTGCAGAATCGCGGCGTAGTCGGCTCGCGAATTGATGTCGGAGAGTCCGGACCGTTCCTCGAGCAGATGTCGCACCGTGATGGCATCCGCCCCACGAACCTCCGGTACGATCTCCGAAACGCGAGTGTCCAGGCCGAGCTTGTTCTGGTCGATCAGTCGCATGATCGCCGCCGTCGTGAATTGCATCGACATCGACGCGATGTGAAATGACGTCTCTCGCGTCACCGGCAGACGGGCGACCTCGCTTCGCCACCCGAGTTGGCGTTCGTACAGCACGTCGGCGCCGCGCATCACGAGGATCTGGCCGGAGAAGTTCTTCGTGGCCACGTAGGGATCGATGTAGGCGTCCAGGGCTCGCGCGAGCTCCGAGTGTTGCGCAGACGCGTCCGCCGATCCGAACGCAAGCAAGGCAACGAAGGCGATCGTCCGCGCTGTCATGGTTCGCTCGAGAGGTGAGAGTTGCGAAGAGTTTACTTCATTTCCCGCCGGGGCTCGCGCCGCGCCCCACACGTTGGATGTTCGGTGCGCGCGTATAGTTTGCACTGTAATGCGCGGCTTGCCGAACGGCTCATCTTCAAGTAGATTCATGGGTTATGCTGTCTTTCGACATTCGCTCGCTGGACGACCAGGCGGCTGCCGTCAACGGCGCGCTGAGCACGGACGATCCGATCTGGATCGAAGGCGACATGCGTCCGGAAATCGCGGTTCGCGCAACCGGCCGGCTGTCCGTCGCCGGTCCCGGCCGTTATTACTGGAGCGGTGCGATCGAAGGCACGGCCACCGTACCGTGCCGGCGCTGTCTGACCGACACGACGGTGAAGGTCGCCGAGAATGTGCACGTGTTGTACGCGGAAGCTGGCGATGAGATCGATGATCCGGAGGTCTACGAGCTTGCGCCCAAAGCAAGGACGCTCGATCTGCGCCCTGCGGTGCGGGAACAGTGGCTCCTCGCGGTTCCGCGCTTTCCCGTGTGCCGCGAGAATTGCAAGGGGCTCTGTCCGACGTGTGGGGCCGAGCTCAATGCGGGAGCGTGCAGCTGCCCGCCCGCTGTAGATGCACGCTGGGCCGAATTGCGAACATCGCGCGGCACCGACGACTGATCCACCAGCTTGATTTCGAGCACTGAACCTTTTTCTACCGACTGAGCACACATGGCCGTCCCGAAGCGCAGAACATCGAAGCGGAAGAAGCGCGCCCGCAATACACATAAGAAAGCACCGGCAATAGCCATCCAGCGCTGCCCGCGCTGCCAGAGCATGAAGCGTCCGCATCGTGTGTGCGCCGAGTGCGGCTATTACGGCGGAGTGCAGCGGGTCGAAGCAAAGGAAGCCTAGCTTTGGCGCGGATCGCCGTGGACGCGATGGGGGGCGATCATGCTCCCCGGTCGCCTGTTGCTGGCGCCTTGCTCGCTCTCGCCGAGCTGGGATCCGAACATACGGTCATTCTGGTCGGTCGCACGCGGATCATCCAGGATGAGTTGAACCGGCTCGAAGCCCAGAAGTCCAGTGGCTCCGATTCGGCACGCGCGCGCATCAGCATCGTCGAGGCACCCGACGTCATCGAGATGACGGATCGCCCGACGGCCGCGATCCGTGGCAAACCGCATAGCTCGATGGTCGTGGGCCTCAAGCTCCACGCCGCCGACAAGGCCGATGCATTCGTCTCCGCCGGCAACACCGGCGCGCAGATGGCGTCCTCCGTGTTCCTGCTCAAGCTGCATCACGGCCTCACGCGCCCCGCGATCGCAGCGATGATCCCCACCCTCAAGCACCCAGTGGTGCTCGTGGACGCTGGCGCGAACGTCGACTGCTCGGCCGAGGAGCTGGTGCAGTTCGCACGACTCGGCTCCGTCTACGCCGAGGACATTCTCGGCCGTCCCGAGCCGTCGATCGGGCTGCTCAGCAACGGCGAGGAATCGGAGAAGGGCAACGCCTCGGTGAAGGAGGCGCACAAGCTGCTCTCGCACGCGGGGCTCAACTTCGTCGGCAACGTCGAAGGACGCGATATCCTCACCGCCGGCAGCGCGCGCGGATCGCTCGACGTCGTCGTGTGCGATGGATTCGTCGGCAATGTGCTCCTCAAGTTCTATGAATCGGTGCCGGAGCTCATTTTCAGCATGCTCGCCTCCGCCGGTATCGGCCAGGACGTGATCGCGAAAACCTTTCGCGGCTTCGACTACTCCGACTACGGCGGCGCGCCGCTCCTCGGCGTGAAGGGCGTGAGCATCATTTCGCACGGCAGCTCGTCGCCGCACGCGATCAAGAATGCGATTCAGGTCGCGGTGCGGGCCGTGGAGTCACGGATGAACGACGACATCGGCCGACGACTCGGACACGCCGCGGTGAGGAGCGCATGAAGCGTCCCACCGTGCAGATCTCGGCGATGGGCCGTTCGGTCCCATCTCGGGTGATGACCAACTACGACTTCGCGGCCATCGGAATCGAGACGTCGCACGAGTGGGTGATGGAGCGCACGGGAATCTCCGAGCGTCACATCGCCGGCCCGACGGACACGACGTGCAGCATGGGCGCCGCGTCGGCGCGCATCGCCATGCAGCGCGCGGGCGTGCAGCCTGGCGAGATCGACGTCATCATCCTCAGCACCGCGACCCCGGATCGTCTGCTCCCCGCAACGTCCGTCGACATTCAGGCGGAGCTCGGGGCCACTCGCGCGGCGGCCTTCGACATCTCCGCGGCGTGCTGCGGATTTCTGTATGGGCTCTCCTTGGCGGACGGGCTGATCCAGAGCGGCGCCGCTGAGACCGTGCTGCTCGTGAGCTCCGAGAAGATGAGCGCCATCACCGACTGGACCGATCGCGCGACGTGCGTGTTGTTCGGCGACGGCGCGGGGGCGGCGGTGCTCCGCCGTTCGCAGAAGGGACGCGGCATCCTCTCGACATTCATGCGCAGCGACGGGACGCTCGCGGACCTGCTCTATCGCCCCGCCGGCGGCGCGACGACGCCGATGTCGCCCGCGGTGCTGGAGGCGCGCACGCACCTCGTGCACATGGCTGGGCGCGAGGTGTTCAAGCACGCCGTTCGCTCGATGGCCGAGGCGGCGGCACGTGCGCTCGATCTCGCGCGCCTCAACGGCGGCGACATCGATCTGCTGATTCCGCACCAGGCGAATCTGCGAATCATCGAGGCGACTGCGAAGCACGCCGGGATCGCGATGGACAAGGTCTACGTGAACGTCGACCGATTCGGCAACACGTCGTCCGCATCGATTCCGATAGCGCTCGATGAAGCCACGCAGAAGGGGCTCATCGGCGAAGGATCGCTCGTGCTGATGGTGGCGTTCGGCGCCGGCTTCACGTGGGCGTCCTCGGTCGTCCGCCTCTAGACAGGCCAAACGCGTGGACATCGTGCTGCTCTTTCCCGGGCAGGGATCACAGAAACCGGGGATGGGAAAGGACCTTGCCGCCGCCTTCCCGGCCGCGGGGACGATCTTCGAGCAGGCAGACGCGACGCTCGGATTTCCGCTCTCGCAGCTGTGCTTCGAAGGTCCGGACGATGAGCTCATGGCCACGCGCAATGCGCAGCCCGCGCTGCTCACGCACGGAGCCGCGGTGTGGGCGACGGTGGCCAATCGCGTGCGGCCGCACGTGCGCGCGGCGGCCGGCCACTCGCTCGGCGAGTTCACCGCGTACCACGCCGCCGGCGCCTTCGAGTTCCCCGACGCTCTGCGGCTCGTGCGGCGCCGCGGTGAGCTCATGTTCGAGAGCGGCGCGAAACGACCCGGCGCCATGGCCGCGATTCTCGGACTGTCGGAAGCGAACGTCGAAGCCGCGTGCGAGCGCGCGCTCGAGGACGGCGACGTGGTGCCCGCGAATTACAACACGCCGGAGCAACTCGTGATCTCCGGCGAGGTGGCCGCCGTCGAGCGCGCGATGGCGATCTCGAAGGAGCTTGGCGCCAAGCGCGCAATTCGGCTGAATGTGAGCGGCGCTTTTCACTCGCCGCTGATGGAGGAAGCCGCGACAGGACTCAAGGTTGCGCTCGATGCCGCGCACATCGCCGCGACGGACTTCCCAGTTTACTCGAACGTGAGCGCCTATCCCTCTGCGGGATCAGCAGATGCGAAGAAGCTGCTGCTCCGCCAGCTGACCTCGCCCGTGCGCTGGACCGAGCTCGTGCAGCACATCGCCGCAGACGTTCCCGATGCGCTGTTCATCGAGATGGGCCCGGGCGCCGTGCTTTCGACGCTCGTCAAGCGCATCGTGCCCGGAGCACGGACGATGACGTGCGGCACGCCTGCAGAGGTCGACCAACTCATCGGAGCGTTGCCATCGTGAAGATCGAACTGACCGGACGGGTCGCCCTGGTTACCGGGAGCACGCGCGGCATTGGGCGCGAGATCGCCGCGACGCTCGCGGGCGCCGGCGCGCGCGTGGCGGTATCCGGGCGCAGCGCCGAGACTGCGGCAGAGGTCGCCAATTCGATCGGCGGCGAGGCGCGCGGATTCGCGTGCGACATCGCCGACACCGCCAGCGCCGCCGCGCTCGTCGAGAGCGTCGAAAAGCACTTCGGCTCGTGCGACATTCTCGTCAACAACGCCGGAATCACGCGCGACAATCTCCTCATGCGCCTCAAGGACGATGACTGGGACGCGGTGCTCGATGCGAACCTGCGCGGGGCCTTCGCCACGATCCGCGCGGCCTCGCGCGGCATGATGAAGAAGCGCTGGGGTCGCATCATCAACATCACCAGCGTCGTCGGCATCACGGGCAACAAGGGGCAGGCGAACTACGCGGCCAGCAAGGCGGGACTCATCGGCCTCACGAAGTCTGTAGCGAAGGAGCTCGCGTCCCGGAACATTCTCGCGAACGCCGTCGCACCGGGCTTCATCGAGACCGACATGACCGCCGCGATGACCGCGGATGCACGCACGGAGCTGGGCTCGCAGATCCCTCTGGGCCGGCTCGGCACACCGGGAGATATTGCAGGGATGTGCGCCTTTCTGGCGTCGGAGCACGCGTCGTACATCACGGGGCAGCTGTTCGTGGTGGATGGCGGGCTAGTGATGTAGCTTTGAGAAGCACGTTTCGCGCAGCGGCGCGCACAATTCATTCAAGGGGACCACGTCCATGGCGGATCTCGAAGAGAAGGTGAAGGAAATCATCGCCAAAGAGCTTGGCGTCGAGCGCGAGAAGTTGACCAATGACGCGAGCTTCATGGAGGATCTCGGGGCCGATAGTCTGGACACGGTGGAGCTCGTGATGGAATTCGAGAAGGAGTTCAACATCGACATTCCGGACGAGGACGCCGAGAAGCTGCGCACCGTCGGCGACGCGCTCACGTATCTCAAGTCCAAGTCGGCGTGAGCAAGCGCAGGGTCGTCGTCACTGGCCTCGGGGCCATTACGCCCGTCGGGAACGACGTGGCGACGACCTGGCAGTCCCTCCTCGAGGGACACTCCGGGGCCGGCCCGATCACGAAGTTCGATCCGGGTCCGTTCGCGGTGAAGTTCGCCTGTGAGGTGAAGGACTTCGATGCGCTCGCATACATGGATCGCAAGGAGGCGAAGCGGGCCGATCTCTTTACCCAGTACGCCGTCGCCACCGCCGTGCAGGCGATGCGCGATGCCAGGCTCGAGGGTACATCGGACTTCGATCCGAATCGGCTCGGCGTGATCGTGGGCAGCGGAATCGGCGGACTCGCGACGATGGAACAGCAGCACGACACGTATCGCGATCGCGGTCCATCGAAGATTTCCCCGTTCTTCATTCCGATGTTCATCTCCGACATCGCGGCCGGCATCGTCTCCATGCGGTTCAATGCGCGCGGGCCGAATTACGCCACGGTGTCCGCCTGCGCCACGAGCGCGCACGCGATCGGCGACGCGTATCGTGCCATCCAGTACGGTGACGCGGACCTCATGCTCACGGGGGGAACCGAGGCGGCCGTCACGCCCATGTCGATCGGTGGATTCGCGAACATGCGGGCGCTCTCTGAGCGCAACGACGAGCCGCTCACGGCATCTCGTCCGTTCGACGCCACGCGCGACGGGTTCGTCATGGGCGAGGGCAGCGCCACGATTCTCCTCGAGGAGCTCGAGCACGCGAAGGCGCGCGGCGCGACCATCTACGCCGAGATCGTGGGCTACGGCGCCACGGGCGACGCGTACCACCTGACGTCGCCGGCGCCGAACGGCGAAGGCGCCCAGCGTGCCATGAAGCGCGCGATGGAAGACGCGGGGCTCACGCCGCAGACGGTGCAGTACGTGAACGCGCACGGAACGTCCACTCCCGCCAACGATCTCAACGAGACGAAGGCCATTCGCGCGGTGTTCGGCGAATCGGCGGACGGTCTGAGCGTCAGCTCGACCAAATCCGGAACGGGACACATGCTCGGGGCCGCCGGAGCGGTGGAGTTCCTCGTGTCGTCGCTCGTAGTGCGCGAGGGGAACATCCCGCCCACGATCAACTACTGCACGCCCGACCCCGAGTGCGACCTCGACTACACGCCGAACACGGCGCGTCGCCGCGACGTCACCGCGGCGCTGAGCAACAGCTTCGGCTTCGGCGGCCACAACGTCACGCTCGCCGTCCAGCGCTACGAAGGCTGAGATGCCGGTACCCGCCGAGGTCTCCTTCGCTCGCCTCACCGATCCCGCGCTGCGCGCTGTTGGCGCCAAGGTGGCGGCGGGCACACGCCTGAGTGCGGCCGACGGCCTCACGCTGTTCGAGACGCCGGACATCCTCGGCCTCGGCCATCTTGCCAACGCTGCCAACGAGGCGAAGCACGGAAGCATCGTCTACTTCGCCGCGAACCAGCACATCAATCCGACCAACGTCTGCATCCTGCGCAAGACGTGCGTGTTCTGCTCGTACGCGCGACTCCCGAAGGAGGCGGGCGCGTACCGCTACACGATGGATCAGGTGTACGAGGAAGCCGCCGCGAATCCGTACGTTCGCGAGTTTCACATCGTGGGCGGCCTCGACATGGGCGCGGGGCTCGACTACTACGCGGAGATGTTTCGCGGACTGAAGGAGCGCCATCCGCAGGTGCACATCAAGGCGCTGACGGCTGTCGAGATCGCGCACATCGCGCGCATCGAGAAGATGTCGAATCACGATGTGCTCGTCGCGCTCCGTGCCGCGGGGCTCGACACGCTTCCCGGCGGCGGCGCCGAAGTGTTCAGCAAGGGCGTGCGCGCAACGATCGCCGAGAAGAAGCTCAACGCCGAAGACTGGATCGAAGTGCATCGCGTTGCACATCGCCTCGGGATTCGCTCCAATGCGACGATGCTCTACGGCCACGTCGAATCGAACGAGGACCGCATCGAGCACCTGACGATGCTGCGCGAGCTACAGGACGAGACGGGCGGCTTCCTCACGTACATTCCGCTTGCGTATCACCCCGACAACAACGAGCTCGGCGCCACGCTCGGACGCCAGGGCACCGCGACCACCGGCTTCGACGATCTGCGGAACGTCGCCGTCGGGCGGCTGTTTCTCGACAACTTCGACCATGTGAAGACGCACTGGATCATGGTCACGCCCTTTCTGTCGCAGATCGCGCTCTCGTGGGGCGTTAACGATCTCGAGGGCACCGTGGTGCGCGAGAAGATCTACCACGAGGCCGGCGCGCACACCGCGCAGGGGCTCGCGCTCGACGAGCTCCTCGCGCTCATCCGCGGCGCCGGCCGCGTGCCGGTCGAGCGCGATTCGCTCTACAACACCATTCGCACCTTCGATACGCCGGCCGCCGAGGCGGCCTGACGTGCGCGTCGGGCGCATTCGCTACATCAACTGCTTCCCGGTATACGGCGCCATCGACCGCGGCGTCGTCGCCCTCGGCGCCCCGGTGGTGAGCGGCAATCCCAGCGAGCTCAATGCGCTCATGGCCAACGGGCAGCTCGACGTGAGCGTGATCTCCGCCGTCGAGTACGCGCGGGACTCGTCGCGCTACCTGCTGCTCCCCGATCTCGGCATCACTTCCGACGGACCAGTGCGCAGCGTGATGCTCTTCTCGCGGGTGCCAGCCGAGGCGCTCACGGGGCGGCGGGTGTTGCTGTCGCGCAGCTCGATGACGAGCGTCGCCCTCACGCGACTGTTGTGCGAGCACGTGTGGAAAGCGAAGCCGGAGTTCGCGGCGGGCGACGCCGAGCTCACCGATATCGCGCGCTTCCTCGACGAGCCGCACGACGCGCGACTCGTCATCGGCGACGCGGCGCTCCTGCTCGCCAACCGACTCCGTGCGCACGGGAAAGAGCACCACGGCGCGTCCGACTATCCCTACGTCTACGATCTCGGCGAGTGCTGGAAGGAGTGGACCGGCCTGCCGTTCGTGTTCGCGGTGTGGGTCGCGCAGCGCACCGCCGCGGTGTCGGACGCGCTCCAGGTGCACGCGCGGCTGCTCGAGTCACGCGACTGGGGACTCGCGCATCTCGACGTGCTCGCCGAGCAGGCGTCGGCCGTCACGGGCGTCGCGCGACGCATTTGCCTCGAGTATCTCTCGGGGCTCGACTATCGGCTGTCCTACGACCATCTCGCCGGGCTGTCCGAATTCTTCCGCCGGCTCGCCAGCGCGGGGATCGTTCCCGCGACTCCACTCTCGTTTCTCCCTGCAGCCTGACATGAGAGACCTGCTCGATTTCTACACGAACGCGCCGTTGCTCGATCTCGGGGCCGAGGCGGACCGCGTGCGGCAGCAGCTGCACCCGCACGATACGGTCACGTACATCGTGGACCGGAACATCAACTACACGAACGTCTGCGTGGCCGACTGCGGCTTCTGCGCCTTCTACCGGCGTCCCAAGCACAACGAAGGGTGGACGCTGTCGTACGAGCAAATCGGCGCGAAGATCGAGGAGGCCAAGCAGCTCGGCGCGGTGCAGATCCTGATGCAGGGTGGACACAATCCCTACATCCCCTTCGAGTGGTACCTCGAGCTCCTGCGCTACATCAAGAAGTACCACACCATCCACATCCATGGCTTCAGCCCGAGCGAGGTCGACTTCTTCGCGAAGGTGTTCCGCATGGATGCGCGGGATGTGATCCGCGAGCTGATGAAGGCCGGTCTCGATTCCGTGCCCGGAGGAGGCGGCGAGATCCTCGTGCAGCGCGTACGCGATCTGGTGGCGAAGAAGAAAGCGGGGGCGGACCGCTGGCTCGAGATCATGGAGATCGCGCACCAGGAGGGGATGAAGACGAGCGTCACGATGATGTACGGCATCGGCGAGACGCTCGCCGAGCGCATCGAGCACCTCGAGCGCGTGCGCGAGCTCCAGGCGCGGACGCACGGCTTCACCGCGTTCATCTGCTGGCCGCTCCAGCCCGAGAACACGCCGACGATGTCGCAGCAGCCGAAGACGAACGCGGTCGACTATCTCCGCACCATTGCGCTCGCGCGGATCGTGCTCGACAACGTCCCCAATCTGCAGGCGAGCTGGGTGACGATGGGCGGAAAGATCGGCCAGGTGGCGCTGCGCTTCGGCTGCAACGACTTCGGCTCGCTCATGATCGAGGAGAACGTCGTCTCGGCGGCCAACACCACGCACCGCATGACGATCGCCGAGATGGAGCGGTTGATCACCGATGCGGGCTTCGCGCCTGCGCGCCGGCGCCAGGACTACTCGATCATCCAGCCAGCGCACGCCGCCGCGTGATGACTTCGCGCGGCGCCGGCAATGGTTAGAAAAAGCGATTCACCCGAAGGCGGCGAACGCCGCAGTCGCGGGCGCAAGCGCGCGGCCAAGCTCGCGATGCGGATGGGAGTCGGCTACGACTCGCATCGTTTCGGCCCCGGGAACGCGGTGCGCCTGGGAGGGATCACCATCGCGCACGACCGCGCGCTGACAGGCCACTCCGACGCCGATGCGATCGCGCACGCGGTCACGGACGCGCTGCTCGGGGCCGTGGGTGAGGGCGACATCGGCTCGATGTTCCCCGACAACGACCCCGCGAACCACATGCGAAATTCCATCGAGATGCTCACGCTCGCGATGGCCTTCCTTCGCGATCGCGGCTGGCGCGCGAACAACGTCGACGTCACGGTGATCGCCGAAGCGCCGCGCATCGCGCCGTATCGCGAGGCGATGCGCGACGCGCTCGCGGGGGCGCTGCAGGTCGACCGGACAGCCGTAAGCGTGAAGGGGAAGACGAACGAGGGGATGGGATGGATCGGCCGCGGCGAGGGGATCGCCTGCATCGCGGTCGCCACCGTCGTGCCGATCGCGACGTGACCGTCGTCGACGAGATCGCTCGCGACTTTCTGCTCGAACGGTTCGATGACTATCTCTCGGTGGAGCAGGGCGCGGCAGGGACGACCAGCGAGGCGTACCATCGCGACCTCTCGCGCTTCGCCACGTACGCGCGCATCAGAGGCGCCGCGGCGCCCACGGCCGTCACTCCCGCCATGCTGCGCGAGTACATCTATCACCTGAAGGACCTCGGTCTCGCGCCGTCCTCCATCCGGCGGAACGTCTCCGCGATGCACAGCTACTATCGCTTTCTCCTCGGCGAGGGCGAGGTGACCAAGGACCCGACCGAGCGGCTCGAGACGCCGAAGCGCTGGCTCACGCTCCCCGACGTGCTCACCGTCGCCGACGTCGAGAAGCTGCTGGCCGCGCCGACGCTCGATGAGCCGCTCGCGTTTCGCGATCGCGCGCTGCTCGAGCTCGCATACGGCGCGGGGCTCAGGGTCTCCGAGTGGATCACGCTCGGCGTCAAGGACGCGCTGCTCGACGAAGGGCTCGTGCGCGTCTTCGGCAAGGGAAGCAAGGAGCGCCTCGTGCCGATCGGCCGCCGAGCCATCGCGGCCGTCGCGGTCTATCAGCGAGAGCTGCGACCGAAGCTGGAGCGCGGCGGAGGGAAGGGCGTACTTTTTCTCAATGCCCGGGGCGCGCCGCTCTCGCGCATGGGCGCATGGAAGATCCTGCGCAAGTACGTCACGATCGCGAAGATCGAAAAGCACGTCACCCCGCACACGCTGCGGCACTCCTTCGCCACGCACTTGCTCGAGGGCGGAGCCGATCTCCGGGCGGTCCAGGAAATGCTAGGACATGCCAGCATTGCGACCACGCAGATCTACACCCACGTCGATCGCGAATTTCTCCGTTCGGTTCACAAGCAGTATCATCCGCGAGGCTGACGCCGTCGTATCGAACCTCGGTTGATGCCTCCGCCGCTCCGTGTCCGGCTGTCGTTCTACCCCTTGGTCGCGCCCATGCTTCTCGTCATCGACAACTACGACTCCTTCACGTACAACCTGGTTCAATATCTCGGTGAGCTCGGCGAGGACCCCGTCGTGCGTCGCAACGACGCGATCTCGGTAGAAGAGATCGGTGAGATGCGTCCCTCGGCCATCGTGCTCTCGCCGGGTCCCTGCACGCCGTCCGAGGCGGGGATTACCGTGCCCGTCGTGAAGCGGTGGGGAAGCGAAATCCCCATTCTCGGCGTATGCCTCGGACATCAGGCGATCGGCGAGGCGTACGGCGGCAAGGTGATTCGCGCGGATCGCGTGATGCACGGGAAGACCTCTCGTATCACGCACAGCGGCGTGGGGCTGTTCGAAGGGCTGCCGGATCCGCTCGAAGTGATGCGCTACCACTCGCTGATCGTGGAGCGAAAGTCACTGCCGTCGGTGCTCGAGATTCTCGCGACCACGGGCGACGCCCCGGATGAGATCCAGGCGGTTCGCCACGCGTCGCATCCGGTGTGGGGCGTGCAGTTCCACCCCGAATCCGTGCTCACGCAGCAGGGGAAGCGCCTCCTGCAGAACTTTCTCACGATGGCGGCAGCCGCGTGAGGGCTTTCGCAGTCGCGCTGTTCGCTGTCGGCGCGCTCGCGAGCGCCGCGGTCGCGCAGGACTCGCTGACCATTCGCGCGCCCGGCCCGACGGTCGCCGAGCAGATCGTCGAGCAGACGCTCTCGCATCGTCACATCGTGCGGCACGAACAGTACAACACGCGTCTCTTCCGCGACTCGGTGTTCGACACCACGGTCGTCGTGCTCAACTCCGATGCGACGGTCGCCAGCACGGTCCACGGCGACGTCGTCGTGATCAACGGCGACCTCTTTCTTCAGCCCGGCGCAAAGATCGATGGACGCGCCGTCGCGATCGGGGGCGGTGTCTACGATTCGCAGCAGGCGAAGGTTGGCGGCGAGAAGCTCTCCTTCCGCGACGTGCACTTCGACACCGCGCGCACGCCCCGCGGCATCGAGCTCGTGTATCGCGTGCCCCCTCCCCCCGAAGACACGATCCCGAAATTCGCGCTGCCGGGATTGTTCGGGCTTCGGATGCCGTTGTACGATCGCATGGATGGACTCGCCGTGCCGTGGGGGCCGCGCATCTCGCTTGGCGAGACTCGCCTGGCCGTCGATCCTACCATCACCTATCGCTCGAACCTCGGCGCATACGACCTCGCGGCTTCGCTGCGCGCGGAGCTTGGCGGCGGGTGGTCCGCCACCGGATTCGCGGGCAAGGCGACGCTCTCGAACGATCGCTGGATCCAACCCGATCTCGCCAACACGCTGTCGACGCTCTTCGTTGGCAGCGACTATCGCAACTATTGGCGCTCCGCTCGCTACGAGGGGAAGGTTGTGCGCCAGTGGCATTTTGCCGAGGGAGATTTTCAGGTATCGGGCGGCGCGCGCACCGAGAACGACTGGTCCGTCGGCGGCGGAGGACCGTGGAGCTTCTTCAACCGCAACGACACGCTCCACATGAAACGCGCGAATCCGGGCGTGGAGCGAGGCAGTTTGTCGAGCGCACTGTTCGGCGCGCGCGGAGGGTGGGAGCGCGAGCACGTCTCGTTCGCGGCGGGTGCCGAGGCCGAGGTCGTACTCGATGCGCCCAGCGACGAGCGCTTCACGCAGACGACGATCTTCGCGCGCGTGGCCTTCCCGACGTTCGTGACGAAGCTCGGCACGCAGTCCTTCGTCTTCCACACGCACATGGTGCTCACGGCCGGCGACACCGCGCCGCCGCAGCGCTTCGCATACCTGGGCGGCAGCGGGACGCTGCCGACATTCGAGATTCTGAGCCGCGGCGGCGATCAGCTGGTGTTCCTGGAGGGGCTCTACAATTTCCCCATCCAGACGGTGCACGTGCCGTTTCTCGGCACGCCGATCATCACCCTGCGCGAAATGCTCGGCAGCACGGGCGTCGGCAGCCTCGGTCGGTTCGACAGTAACATCGGCGCACGCCTCACCGTTGGGTTTGTCAGTGGCGAGATATTCGTGAACCCGGCGAACGGCGGCCACACCTATTCGATCGGCCTTTCGCTCCTGCGCTGAGCCCCGAAGGCCTGCGCTTTGCCATTTGATTTCGAGGCGCTGAGTCGTAAATTGCTGATCGTGCAATTTGCGGCCGGGCACTCGACTCTCTCATGGCCGTGAGCACGCTGGCGGTCATCCCGGCGCGCCTCTCCGCCACGCGGCTTCCGCGCAAGCCGCTCCGACTCCTCGCCGGCGTCCCCATCGTAATCCGCGTCTGGCAGCGCGTCATCGCCCTCGGCGTGGCGGATCGATGCCTGATCGCGACGGACAGCGCCGAGGTCCAGCGCGCGGCGCACGATGCCGGCGCCGAGTGCATGCTCACCCGCGATGACCACCAGTCGGGAACCGACCGGGTCGCCGAGGTGGTGTCGCACGCTGAATACGGGCGCTTCGACGTCGTCCTCAACGTGCAGGGCGACGAGCCGTTCATCAGCGGCGCGGCGCTCGAGGGCGCGGTCGGCTGTATCGCGGGCGGCCGTTTCGAGCTCGGAACCGCCGCGGCGCACGCACCGATTGAGGCCTTGCATACGCCGCACGTGGTGAAGGTCGTGTGTGCCGACGACGGGCGCGCGTTGTACTTTTCGAGGGCGGGCATTCCGGCCCTCCGCGAGCCGGAAGACCGCTCCGTACTGGAGGGCACAGTCCGCCAGCATATTGGCGTGTATGCGTACACGCCGAGCGCGCTCCGGCGGTGGGTTTCGCTGCCCGAGCATCCGCTGGAGCGCATCGAGCGGCTCGAGCAGCTGCGGCCGCTGGCGGCCGGAATGGCCATGGGCGTGGCGACGATCGCCGAAGCGCCACCGGGCGGCCTCGATACGGAGGACGATCTGACACGAGCGAACGAGAGCTGGACTCACCTCAGCGCGGACAGGAAATGACGCCAACCAACAGCCCGACTCAGACGACCCCGAAGTACATCTTCGTGACCGGCGGGGTCGTGTCATCTCTCGGCAAGGGTATCGCCGCTGCGTCGCTCGGACGGCTGCTCGTCGAGCGCGGGCTGCGCGTCACCATGCTCAAGTTCGATCCGTACATCAACGTAGATCCCGGCACCATGTCGCCGTTCCAGCACGGCGAGGTGTTTGTGACCGACGACGGCGCGGAGACCGATCTCGATCTCGGCCACTATGAGCGCTTCATCGACCGTCCGCTGTCGCAGTCGAACAACATCACCACCGGCCGCATCTACCAGAACGTCATCACGAAGGAGCGCCGCGGGGAATACCTCGGCTCCACGGTGCAGGTCATTCCGCACATCACCGACGAGATCAAGTCCTCGATGCGCCGCGTGGCGCCGGAGAACGACGTGGTCATCGTCGAGATCGGCGGCACCGTGGGCGACATCGAGTCGCTGCCGTTCCTCGAGGCGATCCGCCAGTTCCGCCACGAGATCGGCCGAGAGAACGCGGTGTTCATCCACCTCACGCTCGTACCGTACATCAGCGCCGCGGGCGAGGTGAAGACAAAGCCCACGCAGCATTCGGTGCGCGAGCTCATGGAGATCGGAATCCAGCCGGACATGCTCATCTGCCGCACCGAGCGTCCCCTCTCGGAAGACGTGAAGCGCAAGATCGCGCTCTTCTGCAACGTGGACTTCGGCTCCGTCATCGAGAGTCGCGACGTTCCGTCCATCTACGAGATCCCGCTGTCGTTCCACGAGCAGGGACTCGACGATCGCGTCGTCGAACGGCTCGGCCTCGGCGGACGGAAGGCCGACCTCACGTCGTGGCGCGAGATGGTGTCGCGCATCTATGCGCCGCACGGGCGCGTGCGCATCGCGGTCGTCGGGAAGTACACGGAGCTCGTCGACAGCTACAAGAGCGTGCAGGAGTCGCTCATCCACGGCGGGATCAGCAACGATACCGGCGTGGATATCACGTGGATCGCGAGCGACCTGTTCACGACGCCGGAGCGCACGGCGGAGTTGCTCGAGGGGATGGACGGGCTGCTCATCCCCGGCGGCTTCGGCGTTCGGGGAATCGACGGCATGGTCACCGCGGTGAAATACGCGCGTGAAAAGGGGATGCCGTTTTTTGGCATCTGTCTCGGGATGCAGGTTGCGTCGATCGAGTTCGCGCGCAACAAGTGCGGGCTCGAGGACAGCCACTCGAGCGAGTTCGCCCCGGAGTGCGGCAATCCTGTCATCTCGCTCATGGAGTCGCAGCAGCACGTGACGGACATGGGCGGCACCATGCGGCTCGGATCGTATCCGGCGCGACTCAAGGCCGGTTCGCTCGTGGCGCACATGTACGGAGCGGCCGATGCGAGCGAGCGGCACCGCCATCGCTACGAGTTCTCGAACGCCTATCGCGAGATCTTCGAGCGCAACGGCGTGCGCTTCAGCGGCCTTTCGCCCGACGGCTCGCTCGTCGAGCTGATCGAGATCCCGGATCATCCGTGGTTCGTGGGATGCCAGTTCCATCCAGAGTTGCGGTCGCGTCCCACGAGGCCACATCCGCTCTTCGCCGGCTTCATCGGCGCGGCCGTGCGAGCGAACCAGGGACGTGCGGATGAGCGCGAGCGTTCACAGCGTGCGCACGCCGCGGGTTGATGCCGCCAGCTCGCTTTCCGGGCGATGCGTTCTTCGTCATTGCCGGACCGTGCGTCATCGAAGACGATGATCTGAACTTTCGCGTGGCGGATCATCTCGCACGGCTGGCCGAGCGAGTACCGGGAGGAATCATCTTCAAGGCGAGCTTCGACAAGGCCAATCGCTCCAACCGCGGCGCAGCGCGCGGCCCCGGCATCGATGCGGGGCTCGCGGCCCTCGCACGCGTGCGCGAGCGATCCGGACTGCCGGTGCTCACCGACGTGCATCTCCCCGAACAGTGCGCGGCGGCCGCCCAGGTCGCCGACGTGCTGCAGATCCCGGCGTTTCTCTGCCGCCAATCCGATTTGCTCGCGGCCGCCGGCGCAACGGGAAAGCCCGTGAACGTGAAGAAAGGGCAGTGGATGCATCCGGAAGGCATGCGCGGCGCGGTCGACAAGGTGCGCGCCGGCAGCACGACGGAGCTCGCGGTGACGGAGCGGGGAACCTTCTTCGGCTACGGCGATCTCGTCGTCGACATGCGCTCGTTCGTGCGCATGCGCGCCGCATGCAACGCGCCCGTGATCTTCGATGGCACCCACAGCGTGCAACGGCCGGGGCGCGGCGAGGGCGGAAGCAGTGGCGGCGCGCGCGAGTTCATCCCACCGCTCACGTATGCCGCCGTCGCCGCGGGAGCGGATGGCCTCTTCCTCGAGACCCATCCCGATCCCGAGCACGCGCCCAGCGACGGCCCGAACATGCTTCCGCTGGCCGATGTCGGCGGCGTGATCGATCGCGCCGTGGAGCTCTGGCGGCTGTGCCGAACATGATCTCCACCGCGCTTGCCAAGCGCATCAAGCTCGTGGGGCTCGATGTCGACGGAGTGCTCACCGACGGCGGCCTCTACATCGGCGATGTCGGCGGGATGCCGCAGGAGCTCAAGCGCTACGACATTCAGGACGGACTGGGCATTCGCTTCCTGCGCGCGTCGGGGATCAAGGTCGTGATCATCACCGGACGCGTATCGGAGAGCGTGCGGCTGCGCGCCGCGGAGCTCGAGGTGGATGATCTCATCCAGGACGCGCAGGCGCGCAAGCTCCCCGCGCTACTGCGCCTGCTCGAGCGCTACGACATCAAGGCCGAGGAAACCGCGTTCGTGGGCGATGACTTCCCCGATCATCCCGTGCTGCGCGTCGTCGGACTTCCCGTTGCCGTCGCGAACGCGGTGCCGGAGATACGCGCACTGTGCAGCGTGCAGCTCACGCGAACGGGCGGCAACGCCGCCGTTCGCGAGTTCGCCGAGATGCTGCTCAAGGCGCGCGGCGACTGGGAACGCGTCGTCTCGGATTATCTCGTAGAGCGCATCGACACCAAGCTCGAGGTGCTGCGGTGAACTCCGCCGAGATCATCGAGCGCGGCCGCGCCGTGATCCGAATGGAGCACGACGCGCTCGCCGCACTCGCGACGCGCATCGATGAGAGCTTCGCGTGCGCCGTGAACCTGCTCGCGGTCGCGGAAGGGCAGGTGATCGTGAGCGGCGTCGGGAAGTCGGGGCTGATCGGACAGAAGGTCGCGGCTACGTTCCGCTCCACCGGGACGCCCGCGAACTTTCTTCACCCGACCGAGGCGATGCACGGGGATCTCGGACTCGTCGGCCCATCCGATGTCGCGCTGTTCATCTCGAGGAGCGGCGAGACCGATGAGCTCTCCCCGCTCGCGGAGCAGCTCAAGCGATTCGGTGTACCCATGATCGTGATCACCGGAGCCGTCGACTCGTTCCTCGCTCGGCAGGCGGACGTCTTCCTCGATGCGAGCGTCGAGGACGAGGCCTGTCCGACCACGGACGCGCCCACCACGAGCACCACCGTCGCGCTCGCCCTCGGAGACGCGCTCGCCGTTGCGCTCCTGTCCGCCAAGGGATTTCGCCGCGAGGACTTCGCGCGGCTGCATCCGGGCGGATCGCTGGGACGCAAGCTCGTCACGCGCGTCAGCGACCTGATGGTCTCGAGCGACGTGCCCGCGCTCCCGCTCACAGCGGAGATGCGCGAGGCGGTGGTGCTCCTCGCCAAGCGGCGCGGTACGGTCGCGATCGTCGACGACGCGAAGCGCGTGCTCGGTGTGATCACGGCGGGCGACCTCACGAGACTGATGGAGCGCGGCGACGACTTCCTCTCCGTCCCCGTCTCGCAGGTGATGAACGCGACGCCCAAGACCGTGCACGATGACGAGCTCGCGAGCGCGGGCGCGTATCGCATGGAGCAGCACGGCATCATGGCGCTTCCGGTCGTCGACGCACGCGAGCGGCTCGTGGGGATGATCCATCTGCACGACCTGATGCGGGCCGGAATCCTGTGAGGCGCCTCGTGCTCGTCGCCTCGGTGGTCGCGATTGCCGCGCTCGCAGCGTGCCAGGAGGGGACCAAGCCGCCAATCTCGGCGCGAAATCCGCTCGCCGATTCGGCCGATCAGATTATGTTCGGTATCAGCACCTTCATCACCGACAAGGGGCTTCTGAAGGCGCAGCTGCAGGCCGACACGGGCTACTTCTTCGACGGGAACTCGCGCATCGAGATGCGGAACGAGAAGACCACCTTTTTCACCAACACGGGCGCGCAAAGCGCGATTCTGACGTCCAAGGAAGGGACGTACATCACCGCGCGCTCGACAATGGAAGCGCGCAAGAACGTCCTCGTCGTCACGACGGATGGCAAGCGGCTCACGACGGAACAGCTCCACTACAATCAGGGGACGAACGAGATCTCGAGCGACAGCTCGTTCGTGATGACCGAGCCGACGCGCGAGGTGCGCGGGATCGGCTTCGTCTCCGACCCGAACCTGATCAACATCCGGGTGAAGCGCGTGTTGAGCGGGCAGGGTCCGCTCGCGCTGCCGGGGCATCCGCACTGATGCGCGCCCTCACGTTCTCGCCTCTGGCGCTCCTCGTTTCGTTCGCGCTGCTCGCGTCGCCGGTCGCCGCACAGCAGCCAGCGACGACGCTGCCACCCGGCGCCGCGCCCACGGGGCAGTGCAACCTGATCGTCACCCCGAACTCCGACTCCACCCATTTCTCATCGGTCAAGCTGCCCAGCGGTGAGTACAACAATTTCGTGGGCGGCGGTATCACGGGTCACTGTCCCGTGCAGCAGATCACGCTGGTTGCGGACAGCGCGGAGTGGTTCGGCGATCTCCATATGTGGCATCTGGTGGGCCACGTGCACTATGTGGAGCCGCGCCTCACGATGGACTCCGATGTCGCCACGTACTATCTCGTCGACGAGCACCTGGTTTCCGAAGGAAACGTTCACACGCTGCTGCCGAGTGGCACGACCCTGGTCGGGCCGCACGTCGAGTACTATCGGGCCGCGCCGAAGATCCGTGCGGTCGCCCGCATGATCGCGCCCGGACGGCCCACGATCAACGTCATCGAGAAGGATTCGACGGGCAAGCAATCCGATCCTACAGTGGTCGTGGCTAACACGGTCGTGATGGATGGCGACAGCCTCGTCTACGCCTCGAAGAATGTCGTCATCACGCGCACCGATGTGATCGCGACCGGTGACACCGCGACGATGAACAACCAGAGCCAGTTCGCTCGCCTCATGCAGTCGCCCAAGATCGTCTCGCGAGGAAAGAAACAGTTCGAGCTGTATGGCGAGGTGATCGACCTCTTCGGCAAGGATCACGCACTCGAGCGGGTGCTGTCGAAGGGAAAGGCGAAGAGCCTGAGCGACAGCGCGACGATGACCGCGGACACGATCGACTTCCGGATGGAGGCGGGGCTGATGCAACGCGCGTACGCATGGGGGAAGTCGCGCGCGCACGCCGTCAACCCGCAGTACGATGTGCTCTCGGATTCGATCGATCTCCGCATGCCGGGACAGCGCACGCGCGAGATTCGCGCGGTGCGCAAGGCGTACGCGCAGAGCCTCCCGGACACCGCGAAGCTGCACACCAAGGAAAAGGACTGGATGCGCGGCGACACGATCATCGCGCACTTCGACAGCACGCAGGCGCCCGGCGACACGTCGAGCCAGCCGCAGATGCGACAGCTGATCGCGCAGGGCAGCGCACAGTCGTTCTACCAGCTCGCGGCAAAGGACAGCGGCGTCGTGGGGCCGGCGATCAACTACGTGAAGGGACGAGACATCTCGATCGCGTTCGCGAACCGCGTCGTGCAGGTGGTCGACGTTGTCGAGCAGGCCCAGGGCGTCTATCTCGAGCCGCAGGTGCCCGGGCGCTCGGATACGCTCCCGACGCGAACCCAGGGGCAAAAGCCGGCACGCCGCCCGTCGAGGCCCCCGTGATCGATCGCCCGCTGCCGCTTCCGGTGCAGCGATTCATTGAAGGGCACGCCCGCGGCGACCGCTGGACCGCGATGGCGCTCCACGCGCTCATCTGCGCCGCACGCGACAACGGCGACGTCGTCTTCAACGACATGGCGATCCAGTATCGCAACGACTACCTCGGCATGGTCCGCGACGAGGGCCGCGATGCCGATCGCGAGGCGGGACGGCTCGGTCTCGACGAAGTGCGCGAGCATCTCGCGCGCACCGTGCTTCCGAGGCTCGCGGAGGACGGGCTGATTGCGCTGCCCGACGGCCAGATCGGCAACGACACCACCATCGCCATCGAACCGTACTCCTGGAACCAGCTGGCGCCGCACCGGCAGGCGATCCAGGACTCTGGCGTCGAGGGGGTGCTCAAGCACACCGGCGAGCACATAGCCGTGCGCGCGGGCCAGCGAGGTCCAGCGGCGCCGATCCCCGGCGGAAGCGTACTGGAAGCTCGTTCGCTGGTAAAGACTTACAAGCGGCGCAGGGTGGTCAACGACGTGGCCTTGCGCTTGCAACAGGGGGAGATCGTCGGCCTGCTGGGACCCAACGGGGCTGGCAAGACGACCACCTTCTACATGATCGTCGGCCTGATACAACCGCAGGAAGGGCGAATCCTCCTCGACAATCACGATATCACGGAGATGCCCATGTACAGGCGCGCCCGCCTGGGCATAGGCTACCTTTCTCAGGAACCATCGATCTTTCGTAAGCTTACGGTCGAGGAGAACATTCTCGCGATTCTCGAGTCGATGAAGCTGTCGGCACGCGATCGGGAGGCTCGGCTGGAGCAACTGCTGGGAGAATTGAGCATCGCGCATCTGCGTCACAACCGCGCCTATTCGCTGTCCGGAGGGGAGCGGCGCCGCCTCGAGATCACGCGGGCGCTGGTGACGCAGCCGAAGTTCATGATGCTTGACGAGCCGTTCGCGGGCGTCGACCCGATTGCGGTGCACGACATTCAGTCCATCGTTGCAGGCCTCCGCCACCGTGGCATTGGAGTGCTGATCAGCGATCACAACGTGGAGCAAACGCTGGACATCGTGGATCGCGCGTACATCATGTTCGACGGCCAGGTGAAGGTATCGGGGACCGTCCGCGAGCTCGTGTTCGACGAGACCGTCGCCGAGATCTACCTCGGGCCGACGCTGTCCGCGCGACTGCGCGCCCGCTTCGCCGACAGCGTCGCTCGGCCAAGTCGCGGAGGTGCTGCGTGAGATCAGGCATGTCGCAGCACACGCAGATGAAGCAGGAGATCAAGATCAATCCGCGCCTCTACCAGGCGATGGATCTCCTGTACATGCCGCTCCTCGATCTCCAGCAGCACCTCAAGCAGGAGCTCCTCAACAATCCGTTCCTCGAGATGTACGATGAGGACGAGGACGAGGACGGCGAAGAGAGTGCTACCGAGGAAGGCGAGAACGCCGAGGAAGAGCAGCCGAAGGACGAGGCGGCCGACGAGATCGACTGGGAGGAGATTCTCCTCAACGGCTTCGACGCCGGTGGCCGCCCCGAGGAGCACGAGGAGAAAGAGTACTTCGAGCCCGTCACCGTCGATCGCCGCGATCTGAGCGACCATCTCCGCGACCAGGTCGCGCTGCTCGATCTCGACGAGCGACAGCATCAGCTGGCCGAGGAGTTCGTCGGCAACATCAATGAGGACGGCTACCTCGCGTGCTCGCTCGACGAGATTCGACGCGGTATCAACGAGTGGGTGGAGAAGGCCGCTGAGGAGCTCGGCCGCGACACCGAGGATCTGCCGTTCTACACGGAGGAAGAGTGCGAGCAGATGCTGCGGAGAATCCAGGCGCTCGATCCGCCGGGCGTCGGGGCGCGCGACCTTCGGGAGTGCCTCCTCATCCAGCTGCGAGAATCCGGTCTCGAGCAGTCGGTGCCGTATCGCCTCGTGCGCGACTGCTTCGAGGAGCTGCGGAACCACCGTCGCAGCGAGATCTCCAAGCGCTTCGGCATCAGCGTGAACGACGTGCAGATCGCGGCCGACGAGATCAAGAAGCTCGATCCGAAGCCGGGACTGCGGTTCAGTGAGTCGGGAGACAACTACATCATCCCCGACCTCGTCATCGACAAGATCGACGGTAACTATCTCATCACGCTCAACGACGCCAACGTTCCGCGCCTCAAGCTGAGCCGCGCCTACGTCGAGATCGCCCGCGACAAGAAGAAGTTCGATGGCGAGAACAAGGAGTTCATCTCCAACAAGATGAACTCCGCGAACTGGATGATTCAGGCCATCGAGCAGCGCCGGCAGACGATGCTCAAGGTGATGCACTTCATCGTCGACCGACAGCGCGACTTCTTCGAGAAGGGAGTGCAGTACCTCAAGCCGCTCACGCTCCGCGAGGTCGCCGAAGTCATCAACATGCACGAGTCGACCGTCAGCCGCGTGACGAACGAGAAGTACGTGCAGACGCCGCGGGGTGTCCTCCCACTGAAGTATTTCTTCTCGTCCGGCCTTTCGACCACCGGCGGCGAGGATGTCTCCGCGCGCGGCATCAAGGCGCAGATCGAAAAGCTCGTGGCCGACGAGGATTCGAAGCACCCGCTCACGGATCAGGCGATCGTGAACATCCTGAAGGAGAGCGGAGTCCAGATCGCTCGCCGCACCGTCGCCAAGTACCGCGATCAGCTCGGCGTTCTCTCAGCCCGGATGCGCAAGCGAGTATGACGCTCGTCGCCGCGGCATCTCCACAGGCCGCGATCGACGTCTCGGTGCTCGTGCCGGCAAAGGACGAGGCCGAGAATCTTCCGCTCTTCATGGAGCAGGCCGCGGCGGCATTCGCCAAGAGCCCCGCGTCGTACGAGGTCGTCGTCATCGACGATGGCTCGACCGATGACACGCCACGCGTGCTTGCCGAGCTCCAGCAGCGATATCCGTTTCTGCGTGTCGCCAGCCATCGGCGCCAGCGCGGCATCGCCGACGCCCTGCGCACGGGGTACCTCAAGGCCCGCGGACGCGTGCTCGTGTTCTACCCGGCGGATCTCCAGTACAAGCCCGAGGACATTCCGCGGCTCGTCGCGCCGATTCTCGCCGGCGAGTCGGACATGGTCACCGGCTACAAGCAGGGCGTGTACGAGAAGGCGTTCGTCTCGAACATCTACAACGGGCTGAGCCGCTCGCTGTTCGAGATTCCCGTGCGCGACCTGAACTCGGTAAAGGCGTACCGGCGCGAGATCATGGAGCTGCTCCCCGTGCGCCCCGACTGGCACCGCTACATGATCGTCATCGCGGCCGAGAATGGCTTCACGGTGACGGAGATTCCGGTGCCGCTCTATCCGCGCAACGCGGGCGTGTCGAAGTTCGGCATCGGGCGCATCCCGATCGGCGTGCTCGATATGCTCTCGGTGTGGTTCGAGCTGCGCTTCGGACGCAAGCCGCTCCTCCTATTCGGAATGACCGGCTTCGCGCTCTTTCTGCTCGGCGTGCTCGCCGGCCTCGTCGCGCTCGCGATCCGCATTTTCTGGGGCATTGGATTTCGTCCGCTGCTCAACCTCGTCGAGATCTGCGTGATCACGGGTAGCGTCTTTCTCGTCGGCGGCCTCGTCGGCGAAATGATCGCGGGCCAGCGCGCCGAGATGCGCGAGCTGCGGCGCCAGCTGTCGGCGACGTTGCAGAGGCGGGACGGCGACGATCGCTGAACCGGGCGGAGCGGAGCGCGCACCCGTGACATCGCCGCCGCGCCGCGTGCTCTGGCGCGTGGTGCAGGTCGCGCTCGCCGCGATCGTGCTCGCGCTGGTCCTTCGCAAGCTCGCCGAGGAATGGGACGCGGTGAAGCTGGCGCTCGATCAGGCGCGCCCGAACTGGCTCGCCCTCGCGGCCTCGGGGCTCATCGTGCTCGCGACGTACGCGATTCTCATCGAGACGTGGCGCGTGCTGCTGCGCGGATGGCAGCACGACATTCCGTTCATCGATGCGGCGCGCATCTGGACCATCTCGAACCTCGGGAAATATCTGCCGGGTAAGGTGTGGTCGATCACCGCGCTGGTGGTCATGACACGCGAGTACGGTGTGTCGGCAACCGAGGGCGCGACGGCGTCTGTGCTGGTGACGCTCGTCAACACGATCGTGGGATTCGTGGTGGCGATCGTCGCGGGCGCATCGCTGCTGCGACTGCCACCGTACGTGGTGGTCGTGATTGCGATGATCGCTGCCGCGGTGCTCGCGTCGCCGTCGGCATTGCCGAGGCTCGGCGCGCTCGCGGGACGCGTGCTCCGGCGCGACATCGTGCTCCGGCCGCTCGCGCATCGCGTGTTGCTGATCGCCGCGCTGCTCACGGCGCTGGCGTGGCTCATGTACGGCGTGGCGTTCTGGCTGTTCACCATTGGCGTGCTCGGGAGCGCGCCTGGCGCCCTGCGCGACTACGTGGCAGTTTTCGCGGGCTCGTACCTGCTGGGCTTCGTCGCGATATTTTCGCCAGCGGGCGTCGGTGTGCGCGAGGGCGCGATGGGGATCGCACTCCGGCGGGCAGGGTTCGCCGTCGGCCCCGCGTATCTGCTCGTGGTCGCATCGCGGCTCTGGCTCACCGCGCTCGAAGTACTTCCTCCGCTCATCTTTCTGGCCTTCGTCCGGCGTCGCCGGCTGTCCACTAATGAAGAAGAACACAGCCCCACGCGCTGAACCGGCCGCCGACGTCGGCGCCCCTCGACTCGCCGGCCTCTGGAGCGCGCTCGTCTATGCGCTCGCGACGCTGTGGCTCGGCGCACCCGCGCTGGCGGGACAGTTTCTGATC
>DATCPC010000002.1:0-9329 GCA_036564355.1 Gemmatimonadaceae bacterium
CTCCAGCGGCACGATCCCCATCCCCACGAGGTTCGAGCGATGGATCCGCTCGAACGACTCGGCGATCACTGCGCGCACGCCCAGCAACAGCGTGCCCTTCGCGGCCCAATCGCGCGATGAGCCCGTGCCGTACTCCTTCCCCGCGATGATGATCAGCTGCGTGCCCTGCTTCTGATGCTCCATCGCGGCGTCGAAGATGGTGACGGGCTTAGCACCCGGCGCCGTCGTCGTCCACCCGCCTTCCGTGCCCGGCGCGAGCTCATTGCGCAGGCGGATGTTCGCGAACGTTCCGCGCATCATCACCTCGTGATGCCCGCGCCGCGCGCCGTACGAGTTGAACTCCGAGGTCGGCACGCCGTGCGCGATCAGCCACTTCCCCGCGGGGCTCGCGGCCGGAATCGAGCCCGCCGGCGAGATGTGATCCGTCGTGATCGAGTCGCCGAGCATCGCGAGCACCCGCGCGCCGCGCACCTGCGCCACAGGCTTGACCTCCGCCGTCATCCCGTCGAAGAACGGAGGATTCGCCACGTATGTCGAATTCTCGGACCACGTGTAGCGGCTGCCGGTGGGGAAGGGGAGCGCCCGCCACTGCGCGTCGCCGTCGAAGACGTTGCCGTACTGCTTGTGGAACATGGCGCTCGTGATCGACGACAGCACGGTGTCCTCCACTTCCTTCGGCGACGGCCACACGTCGCGCAGGAACACCGGCCCGATCGTGCCGATGCCGAGCGGCTCGGTCGCGAAGTCGATATCCATGCGGCCCGCGAGCGCGTACGCGACCACGAGCGGCGGCGAGGCCAGGTAGTTGAAGCGCGTGTGCGGATTCACGCGTCCCTCGAAATTGCGGTTCCCCGAGAGCACCGCGCACACGATCAGCTTCTCCGCCTCTACCGCATCCACAATCGGTTGCGGCAGCGGCCCCGAGTTGCCGATGCACGTCGTGCACCCGTAGCCCGCGAGGTAGAAGCCCAGCGCCTCGAGCGACTTCATCACGCCGGCCTTCTCGTAATAGTCGGTGACGACCTTCGATCCCGGCGCGAGGCTCGTCTTCACCCACGGCTTCGACTTGAGCCCGAGCGCGACGGCCTTCTGCGCCAGCAGCCCTGCACCGAGCATCACACTCGGATTCGAGGTGTTCGTGCAGCTCGTGATCGCGGCGATCACCACGGCGCCGTGCTTGAGCGCGAACTGCTGCCCGTTGTACGTCACGCTGGCGCTGCTCGACTTCGCCATCACCTCCGCCGGATCCGTCGCCACGACCGCTACCGCGAGCTGCGTGCTCGCGCTCACGGCCATCGCCTTCTCCACCGCGATCACTCCTGCGAGCGTGCCGATGCGCTCCATCTCGGCGTACCAGGCATCGTTGAACGCCTTCTTCGATGTCGACAGCGGGACGCGATCCTGCGGACGCTTCGGCCCCGCGAGACTCGGCTCCACCGTCGAGAGGTCGAGCGAGACGGAGTCCGTGAACTCGGGATCGGGCGTGTTGTCATCCCTGAACATCCCCTGCGCCTTGCTGTACTCCTCGACCAGCCGAACCTGATGCTCGTCGCGTCCGCTTAATCGCAGATACTTGAGCGTCTCCGCATCCACCGGGAAGAAACCCACCGTCGCGCCGTACTCGGGAGCCATGTTCGCGATCGTCGCGCGATCCGCGAGCGAGAGGCTCGACAGTCCGGAGCCGTAAAATTCGACGAACTTTCCGACGACCTTCTTCTTCCGCAGAATCTGCGTGACGGTGAGGACGAGGTCCGTCGCCGTGGCGCCCGCGGGCAGCTTCCCGTGCAGGCGAAAACCGATGACCTCCGGAATCAGCATCGACAGCGGCTGCCCGAGCATCGCCGCCTCGGCCTCGATACCCCCGACGCCCCAGCCGAGCACGCCGAGCCCGTTGATCATCGTCGTATGCGAGTCCGTACCGACGAGCGAGTCCGGATACGCGACCGTCGCTCCGTCCTTCTGACCCGTGAAGACGACCTGGCCGAGATATTCGAGGTTGATCTGGTGCACGATCCCCGTGTCGGGCGGCACGACACGAAAATTCTGGAAGGCGGTCTGTCCCCAGCGCAGAAAGGCGTATCTCTCTTGGTTGCGGTCGAACTCGAGTCCCGCATTGATCAGAAACGCCGCGTCGGTGCCGTACTCGTCCACCTGCACCGAGTGATCGATGACGAGATCGACCGGTTGCAGCGGGTTGATCAGCGCTGGATCGCCGCCGAGCGCGGCGATGGCGTCGCGCATCGCCGCGAGATCGACGACGGCGGGAACGCCGGTGAAATCCTGGAGCAGCACGCGGCTCGTGCGGAAGGCGATCTCGGCCTCGACGCCGGCTTTCGCATCCCATTTCGCGAGCGTCTCGATGTCGGCGCGCTTGACGAAGGCATCGTCCTCGTTTCGGAGCAGATTCTCCAGCAGCACCTTGAGCGTCACCGGCAACTTGGCCGATTTCGATCCCGCGAGCGCGTTCAGCGAGTCGAGGCGGAAGATGGTGTACGCGCGGCCATCGACGGTGAGCGTCGCGCGACTGCCAAAGGAATCGAGTGACATGCGAGCCTGAGTTGTCGGAGAACAGTTGAGATGGCGAAATCTAGCACGCGACGCCCTACATTGTGAGCGACGCGGAGGGTGACGAACGATGACAAACGACGTCCTGCGGCTCACTGCCGAGCTGATGGCGATCGACTCGACGAGTGGGCACGAGGGCGAGCTCATGGCGCACGTGGCTCTCATGCTGGAGAGCCGCGGGTGGCGCGTGAGGCGGATTCCGGTGAGCCCCGGCCGCGTCGATGTGTTCGCGATGTGCGTGCACGAGCCTCTCGTGACGCTGTCGACGCATCTCGACACGGTGCCGCCGTACATTCCTCCGCGCATCGATGGTGACACGCTGTGGGGCCGCGGCGCGTGCGACGCGAAGGGAATCGCGGCGGCGATGATTCTCGCGGCGGAGCAGCTGCGCGAGCGCGATGTTCCGGTGGCCCTGCTCTTCCTGGTGGGCGAGGAGATCTCGCACGACGGCGCGCACGCGGCGAACGAGAGCCCGAGCACGAGCCAGGTGCTCATCGGTGGCGAGCCAACCGAGGGGAAGCTCGCATTGGGAACGAAGGGCGCGATGCGCGCCGTGATGCGCACGAGTGGTGTCGCCGCGCACTCCGCCTATCCGGAGCTCGGCGAGTCCGCCATCGCAAAGCTGGTGACGTTGCTCGCCGAGCTTCCGTCGCTCCAGCTCCCCCACGACGCGCTGCTTGGCGCGACGACGCTCAACGTCGGGATGATCTCGGGCGGGCTCGCGGACAACGTCATCGCGCCGGCGGCGGAGGCGCGGATCATGGTGCGACTGGTGTCGGATGAGGCGGAAGTGTGGCGGCTCCTCGAGACGTGGGTGGCGGGGCGCGCGACGCTCGAGCGCGGGGCCACGGTGCGCGCGATGCGGCTCAACACCGTACCGGGGTTCGAAACGACGGTGGCCGCCTTTGCGACGGATATCCCCGCGCTCACGCGCTGGGGAACGCCGTACCTGTACGGCCCGAGCTCGATCCACGTAGCGCATACCGCGCACGAGCGCGTGACCGGCGCGGAGCTGCGCGCGGCCGTCGATGGCTACGTGCGTCTGGCGGAGGCGGCACTTGGCCTGGCACGGATCGAGACGCGCAATCGGGCCTAGTAGTCCAGCGCTACCGGTCGACCGTCGCCTGCTCCACAGGCCGCGTCGTGCGGCGCCGGCTCACCAGCCCCTCCATGGTGATCGCCGAGGTGGGGCACTGGCCAACGAACTCCCCGTCGGCCGGCGACCATTCGTGCTCCGCTTTCGCGGGAAATGCCTTGTTCTCCGCGTCCATCGCCATGATTCCCGGAGCGAGCGAGGTACACACGCCGCATCCAATGCACTTCTCGCGATTGACGGCAAGCCGAATGCGCCGGCGCGGATAGATGAGATCGCGCCCGAGCGGACCGTCCACGAGCTCATCGAGCGCCGAGATGGTCCCGTCGTACCCGTCCTCGATCATCTCCTCCGCGTGCGTGAAGTCGAACCAGTCGCGGTGGCCGACGCGCGGCCGAATGAGCAGCATCGGCGGCCCCATCCAGGTCGCGAGCGGATTCAGCTGGAGCGCATGCATCATGACCGACGCGGCGCGCATGTAGATCGCCGCGAATCCCCGGCTCATCACATCGCGCGCGCGGCCGAGATCGGTGTTCCCGACATCCACGGCAATCACAGCGTCCACACCAAGCGACGCGACGGCGGTCGGCAGATTGTCGATCGTCCCGCCGTCGACGCAGAGGCGGCCGCCTACTGCGGCCGGTGGAAAGAATCCGGGCAGCGCGCACGACGCATACACGGCGTTCCGAATGGAGACGTCCTCGAGCCCGGGGAGCCCCCACATCACGATGGTCCCTCGCTCGAGGTCCACGGTGTTGACGAGGAGCTTGGCGCCGAGCCCCTGAAAGGTGCCCTCGGGCGTGACCGAGTCGACGAGATCGCGCAGCGGCTGCTCGAGGTAGAGCGAGGGCGCGCGCGAGCGGTCGATGATCATCCCCACGCGATTCAGGCGAAAGAGGTCGCGCTTGGAGACCTTTATCGCGCGGCGCTCCATTTCGTCGAGAGGAACGCCCGCGACGCGCGCGGCCGCGATGAGCGCGCCGATGCTCGTGCCCGCATAGCGAGTTGGCATGATGCCGCGCTCCTCGAGCGCGCGCATGACCCCGATGTGCGCGAAGCCCTTGAGCCCTCCGCCACCGAGCACGAGGGCCGTACGCTGCGTACCGAGCCAGGACACCGTCAATCACCTCCTGCCCTTCGCGGAGAGGTCAGCCCTCGCGCCTCGATGGGTGCGTGGGCCGACGAGCGATGGAGCCGACTGCCGGTGCGATCGACCAGCTAGTTGGTGTTCAGCTTGTAGCCGAGGCCGATGCGGCTGCCTTGCTCCATACCAGTGGGACGACCGAGATAGACATAAAGTCCATAGAGCCCCACTACGGCACCACCAACGGCGATGACCGTTCCTGCGTCGCCGCCAATGATCACGCCCGTGAGCAGTGCCGCGCCGCCGAAAATCATGAGTCCGACACCGGCGCCGTGGGTTGGCCTACGCATCGTGTTGGCGGTGAGGGCGGCATCGCTCGAGAAGCGCGGGGAGAGCGTCGAGGCCTCCAAGCTGGGGCCGGTCTGCGCGGGCATGTCGACGGTGGCGGGAGCTGGAGCGTCCTGCGAGATCGGGGTCTGGTCGACCGACGCGAACTGCTCGCTCTGCGCCTGGACGCGTGTACCGGCAACGGACGCAACGAGCATTGCCGCGACTACGAGTGTGAACTTGACCATGGAATCCTTGAATGGAGGTGCGATGAAGGCCTTTGGAGCCTTCAAGTGCAAGGAAGATGCCTTATTCGGTATAAGAACGTGCAAATCTCTTGAGCGTAACTCCAATGCACGGTATCTTCACGAAACAGCGCCTCCCCCCAATCTCACGGTTGATGCCCACTCCTCCGAAAAAGCTCAGAAAGCAGTACGCCAACAAGGATTATCCGAACGTCGTGCTTCGCTTCGAGGATGGACACGAGATCGAGGTGATCAAGGGCGCGGGAAAAACTTTCGACTGCTACGCCGGTGAAACAATCAAGGTCCTCGCGATGTACGATAAGACGTCGAAGGAGCGCGAGCTGGTGGAGAGTCGCAAAGCGGACGCTTTTCCGGACGCGTGATCGTGGGTGAGTTGCGAGGAGGACGGCACCAATCCTGCCTTTGCGTAGCTCCCACAGTCCGATTAACCGGAGGTTTGGCGTGACTCTGAAGCATATTCCTCTCGTCGTCTGCGCCATCGCGGCAGTAACGATCACCGGCACTGCCAGCGCGCAATTCACCGCCGCGGTGGTTCCGCCTCGCTCGAAGGCTCAGGTGGACACGACCGCCAAGCAGGACTCCGTCCGCCGCGCAACGGTGGCGCTCGCGGCGCGCGTCACGGACATGAAGAAATGGGTGGATTCGGCCGCCGGCGTCTCCATTCCGGCCGCCGACACCACGTTGGCGAAGAGCACCGGCGCTACGGAGAGGGCACCGTTGCTGAGGGACTCAGTCGTCCTCGCGCGCAACGCGCGCATTCGCTCGGACTCGGCGGCATCGATCGCGACGGTCGAGGTGCACGACAGCACGGGGCTCAAGGGTTACGACTCGGTCGCGGCTGCCCCGCCGACATCGAGTCGAGTGGTTCGCGGCGACACGAATCGCGTGGCCAAAGGAGACACGAGAACGTTCGCGAGCGGCGCGCCCGCGCCCGCGACGGCCTCGATGCTTCCGTTTCTCGCGATAGCCGGTGTGACCACGCTTCTGGCCGGCGCCGCGCTTCGCCGGCCGTAGCGTGAAACGCACGCTCGGCACCGCGCTCGTCGCGGTCGGGGCGGCGCTGCTTCTCTACGTCGGCTATCGGTACGTGAGTGGTGCCTACGAGCGCGACGCTGCGCGCACGGCGTGGGCCGCGCTCGAGGCGCACAACGCCGTCGCGGCAGCGCCGCTCGCCGCCGCGCCCACGCACACCACCTATTCCGCCGGCTCGCTCGTCGGCCGGTTGCTCATCCCGAAGGTGCAGCTCGACGAAGTGATCGCCGAGGGGGTGGGTGACGACGAGCTGGACGCGGGGCCGGGACATCTGCCGGGGAGCGCGTCACCGGGTGAGCCGGGAAACGCCGTGATCTCCGCGCACCGCGACCGCCACTTTCACTCGCTGGGGCGCGTTGCGATCGGCGACACGGTCATCACGGAAACGCGTACCGCGCGCACGGCGTGGGTGATCACGGGGCGCAAGATCGTCGGGCGCTATCAGCCGTCGCTCTTTCCATCCGCGGAGCCCGAGCTCACGCTCACCACCTGCTGGCCGATCCGCTTCGTCGGCCCCGCGCCCGATCGCCTGATTCTCACGGCGAAGCCCGTCACCGCTCCGCCACGCGCCTGAGTCTACCGCGTGGACTCCGCGGCCGGTTGGTCGCCCGAGCCGGGAACGCCATGGAAATGCCAAACGAAGAAAAGCGAGAGGCACAGCAGCACGACGACCAGAATTCCGATCGTGATCCCGCGTCGTTCGCTGTCCGTGCGTGTGCTGGTGTGGACCTCGGTAGCCAGTTCCTCGCTCACGTGCACTCCGGTAGGGTTGCCATGGACGAAGGCAAAAGGCTCGCCACGGTGGCCACACAGTACAGCGCCTCAGCGCACGCGCCAAGGGGTGACCACGCGTGGAGCGGACGCTAACTTTGCGGTGGGGCGCGACGGATCTGTCGCTCCCGCGCGACTTCTCCTCCCCCCGAGCCGCTTCTCCCATGCGTCTTGCATTGCGCCTGTCTTCGTTTGCGCTTCTCACCGTGGTCCTGCCGGCGCTTGCCGGCGCGCAGGTCGCCGCCAAACCGCCCGCCGGTCCGATTACCGCCACCGAGATCGACGGCGACCTCCGCTTCCTCTCGTCCGATCTGCTCGAGGGACGAGCGCCGGCCACGCGCGCCGACAAGCTCACCACCGAGTACATCGCCGACCAGCTGCGCGGCGCGGGCGTCGAGCCGGGGGTCAACGGCTCCTACTTTCAGACGGTGCCGATCGACGTCGTGAAGGCGGATCCCGCATCGATCAGGGTGACCGCCGGCGGCAAGTCGAAGATGACGCTTCGCTCGCCCGACGATGTCGTGGTATTCGCGGGCTCCGCCGTGGAGAAGAGCAGCGCGAGCGGTGAGCTGGTCTTCGTCGGCTACGGCGCGAGCGCTCCCGAATACAAATGGGACGACTACAAGGGGATGGATCTCAAGGGAAAGATTCTCCTCGTCCTCGTGAACGATCCGCCGGCCTCGGCTTCCGAGCCGAAGCTGTTCGGTGGAAAGGCGATGACGTACTACGGCCGCTGGACGTACAAGTACGAAGAGGCGGAGCGCCGCGGCGCGGCCGGTGTGCTCATCGTGCACACGACGGCATCGGCGAGCTATCCCTGGCACACCGTGGTTGGCTCGTGGAGCGGCGAGCAGCGAATGCTCCCGCGCGATGCATCTGAAGCGCCGCCACTCGTCATGCGCGGCTGGATCACCGACAGTGCGGCCACCGCGCTGCTCAAGCCGGCGGGGCTCGACATGGCGAAGCTGCGCAAGGACGCCGAGTCGCGCGACTTCAGGCCCGTGAGCACCGGCATCACCATCGATTTCTCGGCGCGCAACAGCGTGAAGCACCTCTCGAGCGCGAACGTCGTCGGCATCGTCCGCGGACATGACTCGAAGCTCAAGAACCAGTACGTGGCGCTCAGCGCGCACTGGGACCACCTGGGCATCGGCGTTCCTGTCGACGGCGACTCGATTTACAATGGCGCGGTCGACAACGGCTCCGGCGTGGCATCGGTGCTCGCGATCGCGCGCGCTGCCTCGAAGATGCCCTCCACTCGCCGCTCGCTGATCTTCCTCTTCGTCACCGCGGAGGAGTCCGGGCTGCTCGGCTCGCAGTTCTACGGCGAACATCCCACCGTGCCCGCCACCAGCATCGTGGCCGATCTCAACCTCGATGTCGTGACCGTGAACGGGCGCGTGCGCGATCTCGATGTGATGGGCGACAACAAGTCGACGCTCGGCCCGATGCTCGCAAGTCTGATCCGTCCGCAGGGGATGAAGCTCTCGCCCGACGCGCATCCGGAGGCGGGACACTTCTATCGCTCCGATCACTTCTCATTCGCGAAGGTCGGCATTCCGTCGGTGTCGATTGGCGCAGGTGATGACTACGTAGGCAAGCCGAAGAACTTCGGCGAGAAGGCGAACGCGGACTACGTCGCGCACCGCTACCACCAGCCGGCGGATGCGTACAGTCCGGACTTCGACCTGAGCGGCGCGGCGCAGATCTCGAACATCGTGCTGAAGTTCGCTCGCACGCTCGCGAACTCGCCGGTCACGCCCTCGTGGAACGCGGATGCGGAGTTCAAGGCCGCTCGCGAGAAATCGCTGAAGCCGGTCTCGTAGTGGCGGCATGACCGGCGTCGTGCGGACGCTGCCGGCGGTCGCGTCGGCGCTCGCGGAAGGGCGAGCGGTGGTGGCGCTGGAGAGCTCCGTGTTTGCGCAGGGGCTCCCGATACCTGCCAACCGCACCGCCGCGCTCTCGATGGTAGGCGCCGTCGAATCACGCGGCGCGGTGGCCGCGATCACGGCGGTGG
The DNA here is from genome assembly GCA_036564355.1 of Gemmatimonadaceae bacterium. GTDB lineage: Bacteria > Gemmatimonadota > Gemmatimonadetes > Gemmatimonadales > Gemmatimonadaceae > FEN-1250. Next base: position 9,156 of record DATCPC010000002.1, read on the forward strand.
TGCGAGGTATTCCCGCGGCCGGACTCACCGAGGATGAGCTCGAGCGCTTCCTGGCGCGCGATGGCATCGGGAAGGTCTCCGCGCGCGATCTCGCGCTCGCAGTGGCTCGCGGCACCGACGGCGCGACGACGGTCGCCGCCGCGATCGCGCTCGCGAGGCTGGCCGGGATTCACG
>DATCPC010000014.1:0-34127 GCA_036564355.1 Gemmatimonadaceae bacterium
ACCAACGAGGACGCCCGCGGCGGCGATGAGCGCGGCCACGATCGCCGCGCGCGCCGAGTGCACGCCCGCCATCACCGGAATCGTGCGACGCGTGCCCCGGTCCGCCTCGCGATCATCGAGATCCTTCGCGAGCTCGCGCGCGAGATGCAGCGGAATGGCGAGCAGCACCAGCGGTACCCCGCTCTGCCAGCGTCCAGCGGCATAGCTCCCGTACAGGAACGGCAGCGACGCGAGCACCGCGACGACGAGATTTCCCGCGAATCCCGCTCGCTTGAGCCACGGGCTGTAGAGCCGCATGAGCAGTAGTACTGCGACGGTGGCCACGCCGAGCGGGGCGCTCACCGCGGACGCGGACGCCACAGCACCCGTCGCCGCCACCATCCCGATGCGCTCCGCCGCGGCGCGCGACAGTGCGCCCGATGGCAGCGGGCGCTCCGGATGCGCGATGCGATCGATGTCGATGTCGGCGAGATCGTTCCACGAGTTGGCGGCGGCGGTGAGCGCGATCGCGGCAAGCGACGCGAGCGCGATGGCGGATGTGTCTCCCCACCCCGCCCACCACGCACCAACGAGGACGCCCGCGGCGGCGATGAGCGCGTTCGCCCATCGCGTCAGGCGAAGCGCGGCGCTAACCGCGCGCGTCGAGGGTACGCGCATAGAAGCTCTCGTACTCCGCCACGATGTTCTCGAGCGCGAAACGGGTATGCGCGTCCGCAGCGGCGGCCTCGCTCATCGCCTGCCACGTCGCCTCGTCGCGCAAGATCGCGATCCCCGCCGCGGACATTTCCTCCACAGCGCCCACGGGCCGGAGCGCACCCGTCACTCCATCTCGAATGACCTCGGGCAGCCCTCCCACATCCGTCGCGACCACGGGAACGCCGCACGCGAGCGCTTCGAGCGCGCTCAATCCGAACGACTCGTTGAGACTTGGCAGCAGGAACAGGTCGGCGCTCGCGAGCAGCGGTGCGACGGAGTCGAGCTTCCCGAGGAAGAACACCGATCGATCGACGCCCAGCAGCCGCGCCTCCTCTTCGGCCTCCGTGCGATCGGGACCGTCTCCGACCATGAACAGCACGCTCGAAACCTCGCGCTGAATTCCGGCGAAGATGCGAACGACGTCGCGCACGCGCTTGATCGGGCGGAAGTTCGAGACGTGGAGGATGATCCGCTTTCCTTCGCCGACCTGCTGCCGCAGCACCTGCTTGTACCGCGATCGCTTGTAGACGAGCGGATCGATGAAGTTGTGAATGACTTCCACCTTGCACTGATTGCAGCCGAAGGTAGAGATCGTCTCGCGGCGCAGATACTCCGAGACCGCCGTGAGGCCGTTCGAGCGCTCGATCGAGAACTTGGTGATCGTGCGAAAGGAGGGATCCTGGCCGATGAGCGTGATGTCCGTGCCGTGCAGTGTCGTGATGATCTGCACGGTCCTCCCCGAATCCTCGAGCATCTCGCGCGCGATCCACGCACTCGTCGCGTGCGGAATGGCGTAGTGCGCGTGCACGAGCTCGAGCTCGTGGTCCCGCACCACCTCGTGTAGCCGCACGGCGAGGGCGAGGTCGTAGGGCGGATACTCGAACAGCGGATAGCGAACGACGTCCACCTCGTGGTAGAAAATGCCGGGGGTGAAGCCGCGCAGGCGGAAGGGCTGCTGGTAGGTGATGAAGTGAACCTCGTGGCCGCGCGCGGCCAGCGCGATGCCGAGCTCCGTCGCGACGGCGCCGGATCCACCGTACGTGGGATAGCAGGTGATGCCGATCTTCACGCCAGCACTCCTCCGTCATCGGTCGCGTGCCACCATCTCATCGCCTGCTCGCCGGCGTCCGGCGCCCCCGGATCGATGCGCGTCACGTGCGCCGCCGGCAGTTGGTGCCTGAACCACGTGCGCTGCCGCTTGGCGTACTGGCGGGTATCGGTTCTCACTCTCGCCAGCGCGTCGTCGCGTGAAGATTCCTGCATGACGGTTGCCCGAATCCAGCGGTATCCAGTGCCGTTCCACGCGGGCGCATCTGCCGGCACCGTGCGCGCGAGCGCCTCGACCTCCCGTTCCCATCCCGCCTCGAGCATCGCCGCGAGCCGTGCGTCGAGACGCGCCGACAGGCCGACTCCCGGATCCACCACAAGATACCGCGCCGCTCGTCCCGCCGCGCGGGGAGCGCGTGCGTGCCACGCGGAGATTGGCATCCCCGACAGCAGCGCCACGATGATCGCACGAATGAGCTGGGTTCGACCGAGATGCGCGCGCGCCGGATCGAGGTGCTCGCACCAGCGGCGCAGCTCGGCAACGGTCAGTGCGCCAAGTTCCGCATCGAGTGCGTCGCGTCTGACGGGATCCAGCGGGGGCTCGTCGAAGAGCGGCTCGGTGAGCGCGCGCAGGTAGAGCCCGGCCCCGCCGACGACCAGCGGCGTGCGATCCGCCGCGATTGCCTCGTCGATCCAGACGCGCGCCGCCTCGGCCCAGCGCGCGGCCGAGTAGCGCTCGGTGGGCTCGATGACATCGATGCCACGATGCGGCACCTGGCGCTGCTCCTCCGTCGACGGTTTCGCAGTGCCGATGTCGAAGCCTCGGTAGAGCTGCCGCGAGTCCGCGCTCACGATCACCGCCGGATGCACACGCGCGAGCGCGAACGCGAGCGCGGACTTTCCGGCACCCGTGGATCCGCAGATGATGCGCAACGGTTCAGCGTCGCCCAAATCGCCGCTCGATCTCATCCCAGGGCAGCTGCACGATCGTGCTGCGGCCGTGCACATCGTGCGCCGGCAGCGTCGTGGCGGCGAGCGCGATAAAGAGCGCACGCATCTCGCCAGGCGAGAGAATCTCGCCCGCCTTGATCGCAGCCTTGCAGGCGAGCGTGGCGGCGAGCCGCTCGTGCCGCGTCGCAACGCCCGCGTCGCGATCGCCGCTCAGCGCGTCGAGCGTCTCGCGCAGACAGCGCGGCGCGTCGAAGCGCGGATGCGGCATCGGCACGCTGCTCACGATCAGCGTATGCCCTCCGAAGCCCTCGATCTCGAAGCCGAGCTTCGCGAACAGCTCCTGATGCGCCTCGAACGCTTCGCCCTCGGCGGGCCCCAAGTGCAGCGTGATCGGAAAGAGCAGCCGCTGCGATGGCGTCTCGCCCTGCTCGAGCGTGCGCATGAAGCGCTCGTACAGAATTCGCTCGTGCGCCGAGTGCTGGTCGATGAGGACGACGCCGCCCTCGCCCTCGAACATGAGGTAGGTTCGCGCGACCTGAACCAGCGGCGGCACGTCGGGGGTAGGTGCGACGAACGACGTATCGGCGGCAGAGACGAAGTCGCTCGACTGCGGCGCGAGCAATCCTTCCTCGATGGGCGCAGCGGGTGACAGAATTTCGACATCGACGGGCAACGGAGCCGCGAAGGCGGTCGGATACGCCCATGTGCGCGGCCCGACGTTCGCGGCACTGGCGCTGCCGCCGAGCGCGTGCCGCACGGCATGCTCCACAGCGCGCTCGACGATCCATCGGTCGCGGAAGCGCACCTCGGCCTTCATCGGATGCACGTTGACGTCGACGAGATTTGCGGGGACGACGACATCGAGACAGAGCGTGGGGCGTGCGCCGGCGGGAACGGTGGAGCGGTACGCCTGCTCCGCCGCGCGCACGATGCCGTGATCGCGGATCGCGCGTCCGTTCACCGTGAGAAAGAGCCGACGGCCCGCGGTGCCGACGTCCGCCGGCCGCTCGATGAGTCCCGACACGTGGATCGCGCCGTGTACATCGTCCACCGGCACCAGGCGCTCGGCGAACGGAGCGCCCCAGAGTCCCGCGAGCCTGCTCTGGAGCGACGGCGCGGGCGGAAGCGAGACGACCTGCTTCCCGTCGTGCACCACCGAGAGCCGCACATCGCGGCGGGTGAGTGCGAGCGCGGTGACGACCTCGCTGATGCCGCGCCACTCAGAGCGCGCGGATCTGAGAAAGGGCTGGCGCGAGGGCGCGTTGAAGAACAGCCGCGAGACCGTGATCGTGGTGCCGCGGCGGCGGGCGGCATCGCGCACCTCGCACATTTCCCCGCCGAGCACGCGTATCGCGGTGCCCGCGCCGTCCGCGGGCGCCGTCTCGACCTCGAGCTCGGACACCGACGCGATGGCGGGAAGCGCCTCGCCGCGAAAGCCGAACGATTCGACGCCGACGAGATCATCGGCGAGCTGAATTTTGGATGTGGCATGCCGCGCGAGCGCGAGCACCGCGTCGGAGCGCCCCATCCCCGTTCCATCATCGGCGACGCGGATGCGCACGCGGCCGCCGTCATCGACGACGATATCGATCGTCGTTGCGCCGGCGTCCAGTGAGTTTTCGACGAGCTCCTTGACCACCGAGGCGGGCCGCTCGACGACTTCACCGGCGGCGATCTGATCGACGACGGTGCGCGCGAGCACTGCAATGCGGGACATCCCGCAAAGTTATCCGGCGCGGCGACGCCGCGTCAGTCGTGGGGGATGGGGGCGAGCGCTGCGGCGTCCATCCATCCCTGGCGGCCGCCGTCGGCTGAGACGCGCGCCCAGGCGCCCTCGGACTCGAGCACGCGCGCCACGTCGCCGGTGCGCAGCGTCGCGCCGTGATCGGAGGCGAGTGCGGGGAGCACGTGCAGCGGCGCGTCCTTCGCGACCACCGCGAGATCGGCGGCGTCGATGCGCTTGTCGAGAAGCGCGGTCGAGCCGGCAAGAAACAGCGCGGCGCAGGCGGCGACGATCGGCATCGCGAGCCGCAGTGGCGGAGCCGCCGCACCGCGCTTGCGCGCCTGCCACGCGAGCGAGAGCCAGCAAGCAAGCCAGAGCGCTGCCGCCAGTGCCGCGAGCGGAAGCGGAGGAACAGCGGGGACGAAACCGGGCGAGGAAGGGCTGGTCGGCGATATGAGTTCGAGCCGGTCGCGCACGTCGGTGGCGAGCGGCTCGAGGCGCAACGCACGCTGCCAGCCCACCATCGCGCGCGCCGTGTCGCCCGCCGAATACGCGGCGGTGCCGAGGTTCGCCCAGGCGTCCGCGGCGCGCGGCTCGTGCGCGGCGAGATCGGCGAAGTCGCGCGCGGAGGCGGCGAACTGCCCGTGCGCGTAGGCATCGACGCCTCGTGCGAAGAGCGCATGCGCACCATCCGCTGCGCGCGCACCCGCGGCGAGCGCGAGCGCGAGCATCACGGTCACCACCGCCACCGGCGCTCGCGGCGTGCGTCGCGGGCGCGCCTCCCGGTCGATGGCGCGATAGAGATCGTACGCGCGTTGCACGCCGTCGACTGCCCACTCCCCCGCCACGTCGAACGAGGCTGCATTCAGCTCGGTGACGAAGAGCCGGGCGCGCTCCGACGTCTCGAGCGTCACTCCCGCGCGGAGGGCGAGATGCTTGAGCGTGGCCGGCTCGGCGAGCACGGTCGCCGGCGCGCCGAGCCGGTGCGCCGCCGCGCTCAGGAAGGTGCGGCGAACGGTGCGGGCCTCGCGAACGGTGGACTCGGTGCGAGCGAGCGCGCGCAGCGTGACCGCGGGCGAGACGACGCGCGAGCGCTTGCGCGGCCGTCGCGTGCTCGCGAGCACGATGACGGGAAGCGGCAGCAACAACAGCGCGAGGAGCAGCGTTCGCGAGCGGTAGAGCGGTAGCGCGAGCGGGCCGCGGTACGCTGGCCGTAGCATCCAGCGTGGCGCGGAGGAGGCGGTGCTCGTGTCCGACGAGGCGAGATTGCCCGCGGCGATGTAGATCGCGACGGGCGTGCTCTCGGCCACCTCGTACTGGCGCGCGTACGGATCGAAATACGGGTAGCGAAGGGGCGGTACCTCGACGCGCCCCGGAACGTGCGGCGTGATCACCCAGTCGAACTCCTTCGTGCCGCCGATATGCATTGAGTCGGCGGACATCATCACGCGCTCGCCCTCGGCAGTGGCCGTCGCCCACGACAGCGAGAGGGTTGGTCGCGGAAAGAGCTTCACGTTTCCCTGCCCGCTCACGCGCACGACGAGTCGCATCGCATCACCGACGCGCGCGGCGACGCTGTCGACGGCAGCGCTGAGGCGCAGCTCGCCGACCGCGCCCGACCAGTCGCCCGGGCGCCCGGCGTGCGGCGGCTCGAGCGCAATGACGACGGCGCTGTCGCTGCGCAGCTCGAAGCTTTCCTCCCGGCTGAAGAAGCTGTACGAGAGCGGCATCGCGTAGAGCAGGCGAGCGGGAGGTATCGCGACGCGTCCCGCGCTCAGCGGAAAGATGGGACGCTGGTAGACGTGCGCCTCGTAGCGATGACCCGACGCGTTTCTGAGCGGAAAGCCCGCGAGCGGCGCGGGTGGCTCGTAGGCCATCATCGAGCGCATCTCGGGGGCCAGTGCCTCCATGCTGCGCATGCGGTCCCGCACCGACTCATCGAGGAAGACGCCAAGCTGGTAGTTCGCCTGCTGTCCGACGTACACCGTTTCGGGCTGCACGAGCACGCGAAAGTTCACGAGGGCGCCTGTGTCGAGCTGCGCGCGCATCACGATCGCCGGCGCGTCGCGCGCGACCGCCTCGCGAGCGGCGTGCTGCGGCGCATGGAGCTGCGCGACGATGGCGAGCAGCGCGACGATCACCAGTCCTTCCCTGCCGGAGGACGCTCTGGCTGATTCTCGCGCTGTTTCTTCGCCTGCACATCGCGCTCCTCGCGCTGCGCGCTGCTCAGGAGCTGCTCGGCCTGCCGCTTGTCGAGCGCGCTGGACTGCCGCTGCTTCTCCTGCTGTTGCTGGTTCTGCTGCTGATTCGCGCCGCCGCCGGACGATTTTGATTTCTCCTGCGACGCGAGCTCGTAGTTCCACTTCGCCGCCACCTCGGACGGGCGCAGCTGCAGGGCGCGCTTGTACGCCTCGGCAGACGACGCGTACGCGCCCGTCGCCTCGCTCGACTTGGCATCGCGCGCCTGGCGCAGGTAGGCGAGGCCGAGATTATAGAGCGCGTTGTACCGGAGATCGTCGGATGTCGCGGTAGTAGCCGCGCGCTCGAGCGCGGCGATCGCGTCGTCGAGCTGGCCCGCCTGCAGCAGTGACGTGCCGAGGTTGAACTCGAGGCGAGGCGAATCGGCGTGCTCCTGGATCTCGCGCTGATACGCGGCGGCGGCTTCCGGATAACGTGCCGACTGATAGAGCTGATCGGCCGTGTCGCCCGTCTCGGCGCGCAGGGAGGCTGGCGTCAGCAGGAGGCAGAGCGCGAGCGCGGTGGCCGTCGCCGCTGCGGGCGCGCTCGGACGGCGGCCGCGGCGAGTGCCGAGCATGCTGTCGAGCATCACGAGCAGGAGTGCGGGGATGAGAAAAAGCTGGAAGCGCGCGCGCCGCGCGGTCTCGCTCTCCGTCGCGCGCGCCTGCCGGCGCAGCAGGGAGAGCGCGCCGCGAATGCGCACGGCTTTGTCTGTCGCAGCGGCATCGATGAAGACGCCGTGCGCGGCAGTCACCGCATCCTTGAGCAACTCCGGTGTGTAGCGCGTCGTCACGATTTGCCCATTTTCATCACGCTTGGACTGAGTGCCCTGTGCCGTGCGCACGGGAATCGTCGATCCCTTCTCGGTGCCGAAGCCGACCGCGATCACCGTTACCCCCGCCTCCGCCGCATGTGCCGCGGCGGCGGTCACTTCCTCCACCGGCTCGAACGCCTCGCCATCGCTCATGATGACCAGTGCGCGATCGCTGGTCGTCTGCGTGGCGACGAGGAGATCGGTGCCCTGCCTGATCGCGCGTGACAGCGAGCTCCCGGCCTGGCCGACGACCGATGGATCGAGATTGTCGAGAAAGAGCTCGAGCGCACCGCGGTCGACCGTGAGCGGCGTGAGGATGTAGCTGCGGCCCGCGAACGCGAGCAGCCCGATCCGGTCACCGGTGGACAGCGCGAGGAGCCGGCGCGCTTCCTCCTTCATACGTTCAAGACGATTCGGGCGCGCATCGGTCGCGAGCATGGAAAGCGAGGCGTCCAGCGCGAGCACCATGTCCACGCCGCTGCCGCGCTCGAGCGTCTGCTCGGTGCCCCAGCGTGGCCCCGCAAATGCGATACCGGCGCAGAGGACCGCGGCAAACTGGAGCAGCGCGCGCACCCACGGCGCCCGCGTGGACGCCGGCGGAACGAGTCTCGCGAGCAGCTCGGTCGACGCGAGGCGACGCAGCCGGCGCGCGCGCCGGCGATACGACCAGAGCACGAGCAGCGCGACGACGATGGCGAGGGCCGGCGCGGCCCAGAGCGCCCACGGCACATCCATGTACGGAATCACGGAAGCGGTCCCCGCCACACGCTGAGCAGCGCCTCGAGCGCGATCGCGAGCAGCGCGACCGCGAGCGGCCACCGGTACTCCTCGGTGTAGCGAACATACGTGTGCGCGCGCACGGGCTCCTGCTCCAGCTGGTCGATCTGCTGATAGATGCGCTGAAGCGCCGCGGCATCGACCGCGCGGAAGTAGCGTCCGCCCGTCGACGTCGCGACGTCGCGAAGCAGCCCTTCATCGATCTCGACGGGACGATATTCGTAGCGCATCCCCATGAGCCCGCGCCCAACGGGAACCGGCGCCATCCCGATGGTCCCCGCGCCGATCGTGTAGATCTTCACGCCCACGGCGGCAGCGGCCTGCGCTGCCGTGCGCGGATCGATGGCGCCTCGATTGTTCTCGCCATCCGTCAACAGAATCATCACGCGTGAATGTCCCGGCGCGTTGCGCAGGCGGTTGGCGGCCGTGGCGATCGCCGTGCCGATGGCGGTGCCATCCTCGAGCTGCCCCGCCTGCAAATTGTCCACGGCCGCGAGCAGCACGGGGTAGTCGACGGTGAGCGGTACCTGCGTCAGCGCCTCACCCGCGAATGCCACCAGGCCGATGCGATCGGTGTGGCGCCCCAGGATGAACTGCTTGACCTTGTCCTTCGCGACCTCGAGCCGATTCTGTGGCTGGAAGTCCTCGGAGAGCATCGAGCTCGAGAGATCGATCGCGATGACGATGTTGATCCCCTCGCTATTGACGTTTTCTGTGTGCGCGCCGGAGCGCGGGCGCGCGAGCGCGACGATGAGCCCCACGAGGAGCAAGATGCGGAGGGTGCCGAGCAGGCGGCGCGTGAATGCGCCGCCTCGCCGTCCTCGTGCGAGCACATCCGCGCGCGAGAACACGATGGCCGGCGCGCGCCGCCCGCGGCGCCAGAGCCACCAAATGGGAATGAGCAGCAGCAAGAGCAACACGTACGGCGACGCAAAGTCGATGGCGGGAAGCTCGAGAAGATCCATTACGCCGCCCGCTCCGGCTTCACCGCCACCTGGGCGCGATGGAGCACCGCTTCCTCGACCGCGTTGACGATGCCGCGCGTCTCCGCGGCGAGCTCGCGTGCCCTGTTCGCCGTGACGGGCCGGTCCGCGTACTTGATGAGGTCCGCCGCGGCGAGTACGGGCACGAGGCGCGGCAACGGCACCGGTGCATCGGCGCTGAGCGCCGCGAGCAGCTCGGTGGAGGTAAGCGACCGCGCGGCATCCGGGATCCGTTCAGCGAGATACTCCCGCAGCACATCGACGTGCAGTGCGACGTAGCGCCCGCGCTCGCCCGCATCGATCAGCGAAAGCTCCTCGATGCGAGTGAAGTCGCGTCTCGCGTTGGCAAGCGCGCCCGAGCCGGAGTGCGCGCTGGCGGGACGGTGCCGCAACCGCCTGCGGAGCATCCAGAGCAGAAGCGCCAGCAGCAGCAGGCCGCCGGCGATCCACGGCCAGAGCATCCGCGGAGCAAACATCACGTCGCGGGCCGGCCTGGGCACGCGACCGGTGGAATCCGCGGGACGCACGCTCTTCACCACGATCGCGATGCCGGGCACATCGTAGCGGCGATCCACACCCACGAGCGACACGACGAGGCTGCCGAGCACGACCTTCTGCGCACCGGTGGTCCACGCAACGAGACGGTAGGTGGCCGTGCGCTCGACCGCCGTGGTGTCCGCGCCCTCCTGCTCGCGGCGCGGATCGACCGCTTCGACCGCCACGCCGCTGTCCGGTCCAACCGGAAACCCGATCTCGGCGCCCTTGGGCGCGCGCACACGCACGCGTACGATGAAATGCTCGCCGACCGTGACCGTGTCCGGCAGCACGCTCACCCCCATCTGCACCGGCGCTCCTGCCTGGGCCGCGCGCGCAGTATCGCTCGCGCGCGCAGGCGCGCCCTGCAGCGCAACGACCAGCGCGAGCGCGATCATCGCCGCCGCCTGACGCTGCGGCGCCGGAAGAACTTGAGCAGCGGCTCGACATAGCTGCGATCGGTGCGCACGGCGACCTCGTCGATCGCGAGACGGCGCAGCAGGTGCGTTCGCGCGGAGCGCTCGACTCGCAGCGCATCGTCGTAGCCCGCGCGCACGCGCGCATCGCTGGTGTTCACCTCGACGGTCTCGCCCGTTTCGGGATTCGAAAAGCGCGCGAGCCCGATGTCCGGGAGCGAGAGCTCGCGCGGATCTTCGACCGTCACCGCCACCACATCGTGTCGCTGCGCCAGCAGCTTGAGCGGACGCTCGGCGCCATTGTCCACGAAGTCCGACAGCAGAAAGACGATCGCGCGATTCGGCAACAATTTCATGAGGTAGTCCACCGCTCCACCAATGTCCGTGCCCTGCCCCTCGGGCTCGAGCAGCAGGAGATCGCGGATGACGCGCATCGCGTGGCGGCGTCCCTTGCGCGGGGGCACCACGTGCTCGATGCGGTCCGTGAACATCAGCGTTCCGACGCGATCGTTGTTGCGGATGGCGGACATCGCGAGCACCGCCGACAGCTCCGTGGTCAGCTCGCTCTTGAATCGGGACACCGTGCCGAACCGCTGCGACCCGGACAGATCCGCGGCGAGCATCACGGTGAGCTCTCGCTCTTCGATGTAGCGCTTCACGTACGGGTGCCGCATGCGCGCCGTCACGTTCCAATCGATAGATCGTACCTCGTCGCCCGCCTGGTACTCGCGCACCTCGGCGAACTCCATCCCCTGCCCCTTGAACACCGAGTGATACTCGCCGCTGAAGACCGTGTTCACGAGGCCGCGCGTGCGAAGCTCGAGCAGGCGAACCTGCCTCAGCATCTCGGGCGAGACCACCGCCCCCATCAGGGAGCCTCGATCGCCGCCAGCACGCGCGTCACGATCGCGTCGCTCGTCACCTCTTCCGCCTCGGCCTCGTAGGTCGTCAGCACGCGATGCCGCAGGACGTCGGGGGCGATCGCCTTCACGTCATCCGGGGTGACGAACGAGCGTCCGCGCAGGAACGCGTGTGCGCGCGCGGCCTGCGCGAGAAAGATCGTCGCGCGCGGGCTCGCGCCATACTCGATGAGCGGTGCGAGCTCCTTGAGCCCCGCATCCGCTGGCGTGCGCGTGGCGTGCACGATGTCGACGATGTAATCGACGATGCGGTCATCGAGATAGAGCTCCGTGATCCGCTTGCGCGCCTCGAGAATCGCCTGCGGGGTGGCCGCGTGCTCGATCGGAATCGCCTGCCCGCCCGCCATCCGCCGCATGATCTCCTTCTCCTCGGAGCGCGACGGATAGCCGACGTGCAGCTTCAGCATGAAGCGATCGACCTGCGCCTCTGGGAGCGTGTACGTCCCCTCCTGCTCGATCGGATTCTGCGTGGCGAGCACCAGGAAGGGCTCATGGAGCACGTACGTCGTGCTGCCGATGGTGACCTGCTTCTCCTGCATGGCCTCGAGCAGCGCGGCCTGGACCTTCGCAGGCGCGCGATTGATCTCGTCGGCGAGAATGATGTTCGCGAAGATCGGCCCCTTCTTCGCCCGGAACTCGCCCGTTTGCTGATCGAAGATCTGCGTGCCCAGCACGTCGGCGGGGAGCAGGTCCGGCGTGAACTGGATGCGCTGGAAGCTCGTGTCGATCGTCTCGGCGAGCGTCTTCACGGTGAGCGTCTTCGCGAGTCCCGGAACGCCCTCGAGCAGCACGTGGCCGCCGGTGAGCAGGCCGATGAGCAGTCGCTCCACCATGTAGTCCTGACCGACGACCCGTCGCGCGACCTGCTCGAGGATCGCCTGCACCATGACGGTGTCGGCGGATGTCACCGCGCGCCCGAGCGCGCCCTCTCCTGCGATTGTCATCATCGAAGTTTACTAGCGCGCGGATTCGGTGAGCGCGGTGATGATCTCGTGCTCGCGATTCGACAGCGGACGCGTTTCGCCGCTGGGGAGCGAGCCGAGCTTCACCGGACCGTAGCGCACGCGCACGAGCCGCTGCACGAAGAGGTCGAGCGCCTGGCAGAAGCGGCGCACTTCGTGATTCTTGCCCTCGCTGATCGTGATCTCGAGCTCCCAGTGCCCGCGTCCGATCGACGTCGCGTTGATGTCTTTCGGGATGACGACTCCGTCCTCGAGCTGGACGCCGAGCCGCGCGCTGCGCACCGCGGCGGCGGCGGCACCACGCACCGTGGCGAGGTAGGTGCGCTCGATCTCTCCGCTCGGATGCGTGAGTGCGTTCGCGCCAATGCCATCCGTCGTGAACAGCAGCACACCCTCGGTGAGATAGTCGAGACGGCCGACGTAGGTGAGTCCGGGAATCTTCGGAAGCAGATCGAAAACGGTCTCACGTCCTTCCGGGTCCGAGCGCGTCGTGAGCACGCCGGGAGGTTTGTTGAGCACGAGCCACTGCTCGAGGCGCGGCGGCTTCACCACCGTGCCGTCGACGGCGATCTTGTCGCGATTCGGATCGACGACCTGGCCGAGCTGCGCGAGCGCGCCATTTACGGTCACGCGTCCGGCGGACACGAGGTCCTCGGACTTGCGCCGCGACGCAACGCCGGCGCGGGCGAGCGCGCGCTGGATGCGCATCGTCGTGTCGGCGCTCACGTGCGCGATCTCACAGCGCGCGCGGCTGCGCGCGCAGCGCCACCGCGAGCTCGTCGGCGCGCGGGAGCTCGCCGAGGTGACGGAGGGCGAACTGCTCGAGGAACACCGGCGTCGTGCCGTAGAGCAACGGTCGACCGAGACCTTCCGCGCGACCCAGCACGTCGATGAGCCCGCGCTCGAGCAGGGTGCGCAACATCCCGCCCACGGCGACGCCGCGAATCTCCTCGATCTCCGCGCGGCCGATCGGCTGGCGGTACGCGATGATCGCGAGCGTCTCGAGCGCCGCGGCGGAGAGACGCGCGGGGCGCGTCGCGAGCTGCGCGCGCTCGATCGTTTCCGTGTACTCGGGGCGCGTCAGGATCTGCCATCCCCCGCCGAGCTCCACGAGCTCGATACCGTGGCCCTCGGTGTCGTAGCGGTCGCGCATCTCGTCGAGCGCGCCCGCCAGCTCCTCGGCCGACGCGGTCGGGTCGAGGGCGGCGAGCTCGCTCGCGGGGAGTGGGCGACCGCTCGCGAAGAGCGCGGCCTCAAGCAGCTTCGCTAGCGGCGTCACGCAGAATCTCCACATTCGCAAAGGGGCGCTGCTGCACGAGTCGAAGCTCGCTGCGGCGGGCGAGCTCGAGCAGGGCGAGCAACGCCGAAAGAATCTGCCACGGCGGCGCATCGTCCGCGACCACATCGCGCCACCAGGCGTGGCCGCGGTGTGCGAGAACCGAGAGAATCGTGTCGATCGCGCCGTCGACGTCGAGCGCGCGCGAGATCACATCGTGCATGAACGGCTCGTGCGAGATGCGGAGCACGCGATCGACGGCGGCGAGCAGCTCGGGAAGCGACAAGGCGAGCGGCGCCAACGGCGCCACGGCGGGGAGCGGCAGATAGCCGCGCGCGAACCGGTCGCGGCGATCGTCTCCGCGATGTTGCAGGATGTCGACCACTTCGCGCATCTGTTGATACTCGAGCAGCCGGCGTACCAGCTCCGCTCGCGGATCGTCCCACTCTTCGTCGTCGCCGCGCCGCGGCAGCAACATCTGCACCTTGATGCGCAGCAATCCGGCGGCCATCTCGAGATATTCGGCGGCCTCGCCGAGCCCGAGCGAATCGATGCGGAGCAGGAACTGCTCGCAGATGCGCGCGATCGGAATGTCCTTTATCCCCACCTGCTCTTCACGGATGAGCGTGAGCAGCAGGTCGAGCGGGCCGGAGAAGTGCTCGAGCTCCACCACGAAGGGCGCGGCACCGGAGTCGAGCGGCGCGAGCATTGTGGTCATTTGAGCTCCAGCGCGAAGGGAAGCACGGGACGCATCAGCGTATGAACCATCAGCCCGACCGGAGAGAGCAGGACGTTCAACGCATCGCCGCCGAAGTACAGCAATCCGACCAGAATCAGAAGTCCGAAGCGACTCACTCGCTTGTAGGGCACGGCGATCGAGGCGGGAAGAAATTGCGCGAGCACATGCGAGCCATCGAGCGGCGGAATCGGCAGGAGATTGAAGAACAGGAGAAGCGAATTGTACAGCACGCTGATCTGGAGCATCTGCTGCAGGATCGCAAACACCGGCGTTCCGCCGGGGATCGCATGCCCGATGACACCGACGAGCATGAAGAGCGCCGCGGACAGAATGGCGAGCAGGAGATTCATCGTCACACCCGCGAGCGAGACGATGATGTCTCCACGACGGTAGTTCCGAAACTTTGAAGGATTGACGGGACACGGTTTGGCGCCGCCGAGCGCGATGGCGCCGTGCGATGAGGCGAGCATGACGATCGGAAGAATGATCGTCATGAACGGATCGATGTGCTTGATGGGGTTGAAGGTCAGCCGACCGAGCTCATACGCCGTGGGGTCCCCCTGCTTGAGCGCAGCGAATGCGTGCGCCCACTCGTGCGCGACGAGCGCGAAGAGGAGCACCGGGATGGTGAGCAGAATGTTCGTCAGCGTGCTTTGATCCAATGCGACGCGTGGGGTCCGGAGTGGGCGGGCGGAGGGGGCGTCGGCGCGTAAGGTAGCGGGGGCGTCTACGCGTGTCAAAGTTGTGTGGCGCCTTGACATAAGAGCTCGCGCGCCCTTACTTTTCGGGTTCCAATCGAGCCCACGTTTCATACGCATCTGGAGAATTTCGTTGCCGAATATCGCCTCCGCGAAAAAGAACATGCGGAAGTCTCGCGCCGCCGCCATTCGTAACCGTTCCCAGCGCTCCGCTCTCCGGACCGCGCTCAAGAATGCCGGCGCCACAGATGCTACGCCCGAAGTGAAGACCCTCGCCGTACAGCTGCTCGATCGCGCCGCGCGCAAGGGGCTCATTCACAAGAACGCGGCGGCCCGCCGCAAGAGCCGTCTCGCGAAGCCCGTCGCTGCTGCGTAATCGCGCGCCACGGGCATAGCACGAAGGGCCAGGACAATCTCCTGGCCCTTCGTGCATCGCTAGTGTGTGCATGCGAGAACAGTCGCCCCCGTTCAGGGCGCGTGATTACAGCGCCGCGAGCTCTGCGCCGCAGCGTTCGCAATACCATTCGGTGGGATAGTTCAACGTGCCGCACTCCTGGCACTTGAGCGTCTTCACCTGTTCGGGCGGCGACTCCTTCAGATACGACGGCACACTGTCGCGTGAGCCGGGCTGCGAAAAGCGCGGCTCCACGCGCGCAGGTGCAGGTGCGTCGGGCATGATGAGCGGAAGTCCGCTCGCAGCCGCTGGCGGCGCGTGCGACGGGCGCTGCTTCACCGGCGGCGATATCGGCATCGTCTCGATCCGCTCCGGCGCAGGTGGCGGCGGCGCGGCTTCCGGCCGACGATCGCGCGTCGGGTTGACGACTCCGTGTTCCCCGGAGTTGCGATCGTTCATCGTCTTCAGAAACTCGAGATCGTCGAACGGGCTGGCATTGGGCACCTTTTCCGCGGCGCGCGGGCCCGAGGGACGCGGAGGCGGCGGCGCCGGATTTCGGCTGAGCGCGTTCTCGAACGAAAGCTCCCAATCGGCGGGCGCGGAAGCGGGCGGCGCATCCGCATTGCCTGCCGGCGCACGAGGGGCGGAGTCCACGAGGCGCATGCGCGGCGCGTCGGATGCCGCGGCCTCTCCACGCTGCGGCTCCCCGGACACGGCGGCGACGGGTAGCGGCGCCGTGCCGACATCGAGTAGATGACGCAGCTGTGAGAGCTCGGCCTGCACCCGGCCGCGCTCCTCGCTCAGCCCTGCGATCGCTCCGCTCGTGCGCTCGGTGACCTCGGTGAAGTGTTCGGCTGCGAGCTCGCCTACCGTCGCGCGCAACTCGGCCTCCGCCGCCTCATCGCGATGCTTGGCCTCCTCGCCGTCGAGGGCTGTGAGCCGATCGATGAGCGTGCTCTCGAGCTCCTGAAGCGCCGTTCGATGTGTGCGCAACTCCTCGACGACGCGCTGCAGGCGCGCACCGTAGTCACCCTTGACGCGCGTGTAGATGTGCACGGGCGTCGTCGCGCGCTTCGCCTCCAACGCGGTCAGCCACGCCTCGAAGCGCTGCCGCTCCTCGTACAGCGCAGTGACCTTCTCGAATTGGGTTTGCGTCGCCGCCTTCGCCATGCATCGCTCCATTCATTCCAGCGCCCTGGCGGGCGCCGCGCCTGTTTCTCATCGCCGATTGTCCCAACCCGGCAGCAAGGTGACCGGACGCGTCAGCCAAGTGTAACATTCCTTTAACCTTGACCGCTACCGTGAACCAAGGGTAACGGCGCGCGTCCGGCCGGAGCGTCTCCCCTTCACATTAACGGGCGTCCGATCGATCCGCGCGATGCACCACCGCACCGCCTACTACTGTGTATCGCGAGCGTCCGCGCAGCTCCCGTCCCGTGTAGGGCGTGTTGCGCCCCTTCGACAGAAAAGTGTCAGGATCCACTCTCCAGGGAAACTTGGAATCGAAGACGGTGACGTCGCCGATCGATCCCGACGCCAGCGTTCCTCCCGCCAGGCCGAACAGCCGCGCCGGCCGCGTGGACATGCGATCCACCAGCGTCTTGAAGTCGATCATTCCGCTGTCGACGAGCTCAGTCACCACCAGCGCCAGCGCGGTCTCGAGGCCGACGATTCCGAACGGCGCATCGGCGAACTCGCGGTCCTTCGCGTCGTAGTGGTGCGGGGCGTGATCGGTCGCGACCAGATCGATCGTGCCGTCGCGAAGCGCGTCCCGCAGCACCTCGACGTCCTCGGCGGTGCGCAGCGGCGGATTCATCTTCGCGGCCGTGCGGTAGCCCTCGACCTCCGTCTCGGTGAGCGTGAGATGATGCGGCGTCACCTCCGCCGTCACGTTTATCCCACGATCCTTTCCCCAGCGAATGAGCTCGACGCTCCCCTTCGTACTCATGTGCGCGAGATGGACGTGGCCGCCCGTACGCCGCGCCAGGAGAATGTCGCGGATGACCATGATCTCCTCCGCCTCCGACGGAATTCCCTTGAGGCCGAGTCGTGCGCTGACGATCCCCTCGTTCATCGAGCCGCCGTGCGCGAGCGTGAGCTCCTCGCAGTGATCGATGACGGGAATGCCGAAGGTCTGCGCGTAGTCGAGCGCCGTGCGCATCAGGTGCGCGCTGACGACCGGACGCCCGTCATCGCTCACCGCCACCGCGCCGGCGGCCACCATCTCGCCGAATTCCGCGAGCGCCTCGCCCTTCTGCCCGACCGAAATCGCGCCGATCGGGTACACGCGCGCGGCAGCGACGCGGCTCGCCTGACGGATGATGAATCCCACCGCGGCCTGGTTGTCTGTCACGGGCTCGGTGTTCGGCATCGCGCAGATGGCCGTGAACCCGCCGGCCGCCGCGGCGCGGGCACCCGTCGCGATGGTCTCGACATCCTCGCGGCCGGGCTCGCGCAGGTGACAGTGCACGTCGATGAAGCCGGGCGAAACGAACGCACCCGCGCAGTCGAGACGTTCCACGCCATCCGGGTGGCCGAGGTTGCGTCCGATGGCCTCGACTTTCCCGTCGCGGAGCAGAACGTCGGCGACCTCGTCGCGACCCGTCGCCGGATCGATCACGTGCCCGCCTTCGAGCAGGAGGTCGCGCAGCCCGCGCGGCATCAGCGCTCGCCGCCGCTGAAGCCCTTCGCGGCCTCCGCCAGCTCGGGCTTCCCACCGGCGAGCAGATAGAGCACCGCCATGCGCACCGCCACGCCGTTGGTCACCTGATTGAGGATCACGCTGTGCGGGCCGTCCGCCACATCCGAATCGATCTCGACGCCGCGATTCATCGGTCCCGGGTGCATGATGAGCACGTCCCGAGGCGCGCGCTCCAGCCGCTCACGCGTCACCCCGAAAACGCGATTGTATTCACGCAGCGAGGGGATGTAGCCGCTCGTCATGCGCTCGAGCTGGAGGCGCAGGATGTTGAGCGCCTGTGCCCATTCGATCGCCTCCTCGACGCGCGGGAACACCGTGACGCCGAACTCCGCGATCGCGTGCGGCAACAGCGACTTCGGCCCGCACACCGCAACCTGGGCGCCCATCTTTTGCAGCCCCCAGATGTTCGATCGCGCGACGCGCGAATGCAGGACGTCGCCGACGATGCACACGCGCAGCCCCTCGAGCGATCCGAAGTGATCGCGCAGCGTGAGCAGGTCGAGGAGCCCCTGCGTCGGATGCTCGTGCGTGCCGTCGCCGGCATTGATGACGTTGCTCTCGATGCGATCGGCGAGGAAGGCCGCTGCACCGGACGCGCCGTGGCGGATGACGACCATGTCGATCCGCATCGCCTCGAGGTTGCGCGCAGTGTCGACGAGTGTCTCGCCCTTCGTGACGCTCGATCCCGACGACGCGACGGACACCGTGTCCGCCGACAGCCGCTTCTCCGCGAACTCGAACGAGATGCGCGTGCGCGTCGATGCTTCGAAGAAAAGGTTGACGATGGTCTGCCCGCGAAGCGCCGGTACTTTCTTGATGGCGCGCTCGCTGATCTCCTTGAACGGAACCGCGGTGTCGAGAACGAGCCGGATCTGGCCGGCCGTGAGCGATTCGAGATCGAGGAGGTCCTTGCCGAGCGCGCTCGTCACGCGTGGACCGCGCGCACAACGACGACGGCATCGCGGCCATCCAGCTCTTCCACCAGCACGTCGACACGGTCACCGGGGTCGATGGAGAGCTTCTTCCCCACGATGTCGGCGTGGATGGGGAGCTCTCGACCGCCGCGATCGATGAGCACCGCGAGCGAGACGCGCGACGGGCGCCCGAAGTCGGCCAGCTCGTCGAGCGCCGCGCGCACGGTGCGCCCCGTGTAGAGCACATCGTCGACGATCACCACCTGCTTCCCGTCGAGATTCCACGGCAAATCCGTCGGGCCGACGACCGGTCGCGGGCCCACGGTCTGCAGATCATCGCGATAGAGCGTGATGTCGAGCGCGCCCCGCGGGACGGCCACGTGCTCGCGCTCCTGAATCGTGCGGACGATGCGGTCCGCGAGCTGGACGCCGCGGCGCTGGATCCCGACGACGATCAAGTCGGCGGTTCCCTCATTCAGCTCGACGATCTCTTCGGCCATGCGGCGGAGCGTCCGGTCAACCGCGCGCGCGTCGAGCAGGGTAGAATTGTCAGTGGTCATCGCCCGGCAATATGGCGCCGGCGCGAGCCAGATTGAAGGGCGCGGGTGACGGGAGAGTGGACGACATGGGGCACTTGCTCAGACATCTGATCGATCACTACGGCTACGCGATCGTGGTGGTGCTCGTGTTCGCCGAAGGCGTCGGGCTGCCCCTCCCCGGCGAAACGGCCCTCGTGACCGCGGCCGCCTTTTCCGCGCAGAGTCATCGGCTCTCCATCATCGGGGTGATCCTCGCGTCCATCGTGGGCGCGACCGGCGGCGGGTGCGGAGGCTACTGGATCGGCCAAGCCGGCGGTCTTCCCTTTCTGGAGCGATATGGGCGCCGCATCGGGATCACGCACGAGCGAATCGCCAGCGCGAGAAAGTTCTTCACCGAACACGGTCCGAAGGCGGTCTTCGCAGCTCGCTTCATCGCGATTGTGCGGATATTCGCGGGGGTGCTCGCGGGCGTCACGGACATGCCCTTCTGGGTATTCTTCCTTTGGAACGCGCTGGGCGCCATCGCGTGGTCGTTGCTCTTCGGGATACTCGGCTACGAGTTCGGGAACAATCTTCCATGGCTCGAGCGCGTGATCGGCCGCACGAGCCTCATCGTGCTCGGCGTGGTGATCGTGATCGGGCTCGTCGTCTGGCACCGGCGACGGTCCAAGATGGCCTTGTAGCGCCTCGACGCGGTCGCGGAGTTTGAGCGCAAGATACGGGAGGCCAGTGAAATCGGTGCACGGTAGACTCGTTGGTGCGAGGCTGCGCGCGACTCGTCGGCGCGGCTCGAGTGACTCACTCAAGCCATCGACTCCCATGCACAACAACAACGGCACGCACGTCACGATCGACCCCGCGATTCTGTACTTCGGCACCCCCGTGGTGCTCGTCAGCTCGACCAATCTGGATGGCACTTCGAATCTCGCCCCCATGTCGAGCGCCTGGTGGCTGGGCCGCAGCTGCATGCTCGGCTTCGGTGCGCGATCGCACACGCCCGCGAACATTCAGCGCACCGGCGAGTGTGTGCTCAACCTCCCGTCGGTGCACGAGGTGTCCGCGGTGAACCGCCTCGCGCGCACGACCGGGAGCGATCCGGTACCACCGCACAAGATCGTGATGGGCTATCGGCACGAGGCGGACAAGTTCGCATTGGCCGGGCTCACACCCGTTGCGTCGGAGTGCGTGGCCCCGCCCCGCGCGCTCGAGTGCCCCGTGCATCTCGAGGCCGTGCTCGAGGCGGTGCACCCGCTCGCGGTGCGCGATCCCGATCGCCGCGGCGCGCTCGTGGCGTTCGAGGTGCGAGTCGTGCGCGTGCACGTGAGCGAATCGATTCGCATGGCGGGACACGACGATCGCATCGATCCGACATTGTGGCGCCCGCTTGTCATGAGCTTCCAGCAGTTTTTCGGGCTGGGCGACATGGTGCACGATTCGACGCTCGCCCGCATCCCGGAAACGGTCTACCGGCCGCGGCGATCCGTCGCGCCGGCGCGCGAGCGCGAGACCGCTGGTGCGTCGTCATGAGTCGCACGGTGGAGGACGAGCGCTGGGCGGCGGTGGTCGCACGCGATCGCGCTCAGGACGGACAGTTCGTGTACGCGGTCGCGACGACCGGAGTGTACTGCAAGCCGAGCTGCGCGTCGCGGCGAGCGCTGCGCGCGAACGTGGCGTTCTACGCGAATCCCGATGCGGCGGAGGCGGCGGGCTTTCGCGCGTGCCTGCGGTGCGAGCCGCGTGCATCCGAAACCGCGGTGGAGCGCGTCATCGCGAGGGCCCGCGCATACGTGGAGACGCATCTCGATGAATCCCACACGCTCGACGATATCGCGCGCGCTGCGGGAATGAGCGCGTCGCATCTGCAGCGGACGTTCAAGCGCGTCGTCGGCGTGTCGCCCCGGCAGTACGCGGCCGCCCTTCGCGCCGATCGTCTCAAGGCGCACCTGCGCACGGGGGCAACTGTGAGCCGAGCGACGTTCGACGCGGGCTACGGCGCCAGCAGCCGCGTGTACGATGCGGCCACGCAGCAGCTGGGAATGACGCCGGGCGCCTACCGACGCGGCGGCGAAGGGGTGCACATCCGCTACATGACTACCTCGACCGCGCTCGGCCGACTGCTGGTCGCCGCGACGGATCGGGGCGTGTGCGCCGTCACGCTTGGCGACGATGATGCGACGCTCGAAAATGCCTTGAATTCAGAGTATCCCCACTCGACGCGCACCCGCGTGCGCGGCGGCAACGGCAACGCGGATCTCCGGACGTGGGTGGACGCCGTGGCCGCGCATCTCGAGGGCGCGGAGACCGACCTCGCGGTTCCCGTGGACGTGGCCGGCACACCGTTTCAGCAGCGCGTCTGGAGCGAGCTGCAGCGCATTCCCTACGGCGAAACGAGATCGTATTCGCAGGTCGCGAAGTTGATCGACGCCCCGTCCGCGGTGCGCGCAGTGGCGAGCGCGTGCGCGCGCAACCGCGTCGCGCTCATCGTTCCGTGTCATCGCGTCGTGCGCGAGGGCGGCGCGCTCGGCGGCTATCGGTGGGGGATCGCGCGGAAGGAGCGGCTGCTCGCGCGCGAGCACGGCTTCGCGGCGCGACGCATAGGCGCGAGCGAGGGTCGCGTGGCGCGGGCGCGTCGCTGAGCCGCGCGCAGCGGCGTGCGTCAGTCATGTGAGACGAGAAACCGGTCGAGCGCCGCGCACGCCGAACCCACGTCGAGCGCGGCGACCGAATCGCCAGTCCAGTACGCCACTTCCGTCGGCGAATTCCAGCTGCTCCATTGATCGTGTCCGCGCTCGAGCAGGAGCATCGTCGGTATCGTGAACGCGGACGCCGCGTGCGTGATGCTGGTGTTCGAGGTGATCACGCGCTCACTCGTTCCTACGAGCGCCAACGCATCGCGCAGACGCGGGGCGGACAGCGCCACCGCGCCTGCGGCGCTCGCGATGCGGCGCACGGCTTCGCGCTCCTCCTCCACGGCGATGATCCCTATCGTCGCATCTGGCCGTCGCGCTCTGAGGCGGGATATCAGGGTGACCCACCGCTCGTCGGACCAGCGACGCACGGGCGCGCCCGCCGACAGGTTGACCAGCCAGCGCCTGCCGTCGGTCGACCCCGTACGCGCCGCGGTTTCCCATGCCTCGTCGGCGCGTTCGCGCTCGCCGGAGGTCAGAAAAACTTCCGGACGCCAGTTCGTGGTTGCCATGTCCACGCCGAACGGCAGGGCAAGCGCAGCGCTCCCCTCGACCATGTGCGTCGTCGTGCGATCGAATCGGGGCACGCAGATGTTGAAGACGAGGTGATGATTGCCGCCGCCCACGCCCATGCGGTATCGCGCGCCGGTCACCATCGTGCGCGCGGGGCTGCTGACGAAGGACGCGCCCCGCGTGATCTTGCCGTCGATCACCACGTCGTAGCGCGAACGACGCAAGAGCGCTGCAACGCGCAGCTGGTCGCTGATGGTTCTGCGCACCACGAGCACGCGCCGCACGTGCGGATTGTTGTCCAGAACCGGCGCGGCCGCGGGCGTCGTCAGCACATCGAGGGCGATCGTCGGGTGCGAGAGGGCGATCGCGCGGAATACTCCGGTCGCGAGTATGAGGTCGCCGATTCCCTGGGTGCGCGTGTAGAGCACCGACCATGGTCGCGCGTCCCAATCCGGCGCGGCTTCCAGGCTCGCCCCTCCCGAGAGCGCCCCGATCGACTTCATCCAGGCGCGGCGCCACGCGCGCTCCAGTCCACCAAGATCCATTGCGATGCGAGGCTCGAGAAGTGTGCCGAGGAATCATGCAGTGAGCGGACGAATACGTGCAGCCAAATTACATTGGCCGAACGTCATCACAACTTTTCCTGATGGTGCGCGCGTGCGGTCAGCCACGCGTGCCCGAAGACGCAAAGCCACGCGCGTCCTGCACGCGAGACGCGGCGTCGAGTCGCGGCGCGTGCGCCGAGAGGAGGTCGCTGCGCGAGACGCGGTCGACCGCCACATACTCCGGCGGAGCGCGAAAGCCGCGGTATTCTCCCGTACTCTCGCGTGCGTCTTCGAGCCCTGGTGCGACGGGAACAGCGCCTGGATCGATGGGTAACTGTCTGTCGGATGGGTTAGTCACGCCGCGGGCGCCTCACCACACGATCCGTGTCTCGCCGAACGAATCTTTGTCATCACGGCTGGAAAAGAGCGTCACATGCACCGTTCGGGTCAACCATGTGGGTGTACATTCTCCCCCTGTTCGGGCTCCATCGTGAATAGTATCATTGGGCACTCGACAGCGGCCCGGAGCGCGCCTCGGCTCGGCGTGGGCGCACCCTCATCTTCCGACCAACGGCGCGCCCGATGAGCGTACGGCCACTAGTTGCGGAAACTCCCAATCCGTCGGCTCGACCAGTTGCGGTTGCGCCGCGCGCGAAGTCTGCACGGCGGGCCGAGGGGATGCGAGTGTATCGCGCGCTTCGGGACGCGATCAACGAAGGACGGCTCGCGCCCGACACGCGGCTCATCGAGGACCAGCTCGCACTCCAGTTCCGGGTGAGCCGGACGCCCATTCGCGATGCGATTCAGCGTCTGCAGCAAGAAGGGTACGTCGTGACGCCGGATGGGTTCCGCCACGCACGTCCCGTAGTCGCTCCGCTGGTTGACAGCGACGCGGATGAGCTCTGCGCACTGGTGGCGCTTCACGAAGGGCACGCGGCGGCCGCGGCCGCGCGGCTCCCGACGGATCGGCGTCTCGAGCTCGTCGCGGAGCTGATGTCGCTGAACGAAGCGATGCGTCGCGAGGGCGCCGCGCCGAGCCCATCGCACGACCGGCTGCGCGACAGTGACGCGGCCTTCCACCACGCGTGCACGCATGCGGCTGCGGGCCCGCGACTGCTCGCGCTGCTCGACGTCGTGAAGCCGCAGGCGGAGCGCTACAATCGCGTCTACGCTACGTTGCTCTTGCCAAAGCGCATCACGGATGCCGTCGCCGAGCACGACGCGATCATTCGGGCGCTGCGCGCGGGCGACCCGGACGCGGCGAGGCGCGCGGTGGAGACCAACTACGGGCACGGCGCCGCGGAATTGACGCACGCGATCGACACGCCGCCCTCGCGCGAAGGGCCTGCCCGCGTTCGGCGCTCCGCGTCGCTGACGCTGGCGAAGAAGCGAAGCGACGACCGATAGTCGCGCTTCGCCCCTTCGAGACGCACCGTGTCGAAAAGAGTGGTGCTAGCCGCGTCTGCTCAGTAAGTGGCCTTCAGGCTGCGACGGAGCAGCGACGCGAGCCCAACCCGCGATCCTGGCGTTCCCGCATCGACGAATCGCTCGCCCGCGATCGACGTCGTGGGAAATGACACCGCCGTGAGCGCGGCGTCCACGCCAGTCGTTGCGGGAAAGCCCAGCGCGAGCGCGGCATTGAATTGCGCCAACGTGCAGGTCGTGGTCTCGGCGGCCGAGATGACGGGGCTCACGAGCCCGGCGATCGGAGTGGGGCAGCTGCCTCCGACGGATGTCAGCGACACGCTTTGTGTACGCGAGTTGCTCGCTATCCCAAGCGTGTCGTTGGCAAGCAGGAAACTGCCGAGTGACGTGCCGTTGGCGCGGAATCCGCTGAGAACCATCGTGTGCACGAGCGAGTCGCGGTATGCAACGATGAACGTGGCGGAGTCCACCACACCACTGCTGTCGTGCAGCTCCTCGAAGACGAAGCCCTTCCACTGCTCGGTGCCGCTGGAGGTTGTGACCGTGATGTTGGTGGGGACCGCTCCGAAGGCGGCGGCGAGCTCCAGGTCCGACAGCGCGTCCGCGCGAAAGGTGAAGTTCGTGTCACTGACACTGGATGCCTTGGCGTGCTGATACAGCGTGT
This sequence comes from Gemmatimonadaceae bacterium, assembly GCA_036564355.1. GTDB lineage: Bacteria > Gemmatimonadota > Gemmatimonadetes > Gemmatimonadales > Gemmatimonadaceae > FEN-1250. The sequence goes on from DATCPC010000014.1 coordinate 25,157, forward strand.
CGAAGTGCTGTGCGAGCGTTCCTGGCGTGTGGCCTCCTCCGCCACCTGGGCCTGTCGAGCTGCCGCCGCACGCGGCTGTGGTCGCGACGATTCCGATTGCTGCGGCGAGGGAGAGACGAGTCGAGAGGCGCATGTGCGATACACTCCAGGAACGTGAGAAAAGGCGCCGACACGCGGTGCTCCCGCGTGCGACAGACGCGAGTACACTGCATGACGTGCGCCTCCGTAAAAAGACGCCCCTCAAACCCGGTTTGGCAACGTCCGTTCTAGCGGGTGAGCGGCAGGCGTGACGGGATCGGCGTCATCGCTCGCGATGCGAACGATGACGCCGGTTGCTCGCGATTACAGCCGCTTGGCGTTCCGAAGCGCGCGCAGGAGCGAGTTGACCCGTCTCCCCGTGAGCGGGTCCACCACACGAATTCCGTTGATGGCCGTCGGCGCGAAGGTGAGACTCGCGAGCGCGGCGTCGAAGCCGGGCGAGGAGGGAAACTGCAGGGTCAACGAGGTACGGAAGGCCGCGAGTGAGCACGACGATGCCAGCGGAGAGTCGAACTCGGGGTTCGTGAGCGAGCTCGGTGGCGTACGGCACGCCGCGCCGACGGAAACGAGCGTCGTCGCACCCGTAGTGTCGGTTGGCTGAGGAGCGGACAGGGTGTCCCCCGTAATCAGCCCCATAAACTGTGGCGAGCCTGTGCCGTCGAAGATCACCGCGAGAACGGTGTGCGCCGCGGCTTCCCTGTATGCAAGAAGCACGAATGCGGAATCGGTTCCAGAGGGCGTGAGGTCGACGAACTCGAATCCCTTCCAGCTCTCGGTTCCGCTCGCGGTGGTCACGGTGATCGTCGATGGGAGCGCACCAAACGCCGGGGGGACTTCGAGCAGCGATGCAATCGCCGCCCGCGCCTCGAATGCGTTGGCGCCGCTGTCGCTTCGCGCGGTTGCGTCGACGTAGATCGAATCGAAGCGCTCCGCGATCGCAGTCGCCTGGTCCGCGGCGCTGGGGCCTGAGCTGTCGCTGCACGCCGCGGTCAGAACGACCGCCGCGAAAGACGCCGCGAAATTGATGCGCGCGAGAAGACGCATGCGAGTGTTTCCTGAGAATGGGGAGGTTGGTGCATCCACACAGGGACGGTTCCGCCTGGATCCGCGTCACGGATCATGCCTCGCGTCGCCCCTAGAGGTAGCTCAGCCAGAGACCGCTTCGTCGCGCCTTGAGCGCGGCGAACCAGCGACAGAGCGGATACATCAGCAGGACGACGATCGCCCATCTCAGGTAGACGACCGGCAGCGAATATCCCCATCCCGGCGGTGCGGCAAACGGGTAGTGGCCGAGGTTCGGCGACTCGAACATCCAGTGTGCACTCCCGTATCGTGCGTAGCAGGTGGCAGCTCTCAGCGTGCCGGTCGAACTCCGGGATGCGTCAGGACACTCGCGGCATATACTCCGCCCACGCACTCGACTCCGCAACGGCTTTGAGCTCTCGATTGCGCGTCTCGAGGAATCGCGTCATGTACGCGGTGAGGAACAGCCACTCGGCGAGTCGGCCCAGAGGTCCGAGTGGCGCGTTGAAGTCGAAGACGTCGCGCATCGCCGTTCCGCGATTCGCGTCGTCGAAATAGTGGTCGTGCGTGAAGCGACGGAAAGCTCCGCGCAGCATCACATCCTGAAAGTGGTGCGGGGGCTCGCACACGGTGATGCGGGTCGACAACGTTTGCGTGACGCCGAAGTGTCTGGCGCGCCAAGTCACTTCGTCGCCGAGCTCGAGCAGTCCGGACATCTTGCCAGCCACCGCGCGCTCGGACGTTGCGAGGGTGGATCGCACGTGCACATCGACACTTCGAGCTAGGTCGAAGCATCGTTCGGGAGGGGGCGTCGATCCGGGTCACGAGCTCAATGCGCGGCACTCGTTCATCCGCGCGAGTTGAGCCACCACACGACGGCCGCCACGCCTGCCTGTACCGCGAACACCAGCGCGAATACCGGGGCCTCGTCGGCGACGGTGTACCCCGCCCTCGAAACACCGAGCCACATATTGACGGCGGCTCCCACGAACCAGAGCGGGAGGAAAAGCTTCGCGCCGAGTATCACGCCGGACGCCGGACTGCCTCCGCCGAACATTCTACCCGCGACGAGGCACACCACCAGCAGCCCGACGCCAATTGCGATCACCTTGATGGTGTGCACGTCAGTCGCTCACGCCGGTGGCGGGGCCAGGCGCGCGCCCGGTGTAGAGTTCGCGATCTTGATCTCCTCCTCCGTCATGTCGACCGGGATATCCGCAAACAACGGCGTGCTGAGATAGCGCTCCCCGGTATCGGGAAGCATGCAAAGCACCGTCGTTCCTTTCGGCGCGTCCTTGCACAGCTGCAGCGCGCCGGCGAACGTGCCGCCGGATGTCGTGCCGCAGAAGATCCCCTCCTTCTGCGCGAGCTCCTTGCTCCAGCGCATCGCGTCGGGCCCCGAGATAGTGAGCACGCGATCGATCACTCCTGTGTCCACCGCGTCGGCCGCGAGCTTCGGTATGAAGTCCGGGCTCCATCCCTGCAGCGGATGCGGTTTCCACGAGGGATGACTCGACACCGCGGAACCATCCGGCAGCCGCTCCTGCTTCGTACCACTCGTCAGCATGGGCGCATCTGCCGGCTCGCAGACGACGATCTTCGTCTCCGGCCGCTCCTTCGCCAGCACGCGCGCGACACCTTTGAGCGTGCCGCCCGTTCCGAACCCGGTCACCCAGTAGTCGAGCGGCTCGCCCGCAAACGCCTCGATGATCTCTCGCGCGGTCGTGCGCGTGTGCATGTCCGCGTTCGCCTCGTTGGTGAACTGTCTCGTCTGAAACCACCCGTGTGCCTCGGCCAGTTCGACGGTCTTCTTCACCATCCCTGTGCCTCGCTCCGCCGCCGGCGTGATGACCACCTTGGCGCCGAGGAAGCGCATCAGCCTGCGGCGCTCCACGCTGAAGCTCTCGGCCATCGTCACGACGAGCGGATAGCCTTTCTGCGCGCACACCATTGCGAGGCCGATGCCGGTGTTGCCGCTCGTCGCCTCGATCACTGTTTGTCCGGGCTTGAGGGTCCCGTTGCGCTCGGCATCCTCGATGACCCCGAGCGCGAGGCGGTCCTTCACCGACCCGAGCGGATTGAAGGCTTCGACCTTCACAAAGAGATTCACACCCGGCGGCGCCAGCTTGGTTATGCGGACGACGGGCGTGTTGCCGATGGTTTCGAGGATGTTCGCAAACTTGCGCATGTGATCTGCTCTCGGAATGTTTGCCGATTGAAGAGGATGCTAGCGGAGGCGGCACTCAGCCATTTCGCGCGGTATGAACCTATCTCCTTTTGGCGCGCCGCGATATTCCGCGTGGTGGAAGGCTACGCGAGGGCTGAGTTCCGGAAGGGTCGACCCTGGCCCGAAACCCGGCGCCCGCGACGTTGCTGGTGTGCAGTACGTCGAGTCAATAGGTCGACCGACCGCGATTCCCGGAACACGAAGCATACGAATTGCCCTGTAGTTGTACGGTTCGGTTCATAGCGTAGCATTCACGATGGCATTCTTGCTACGCACCACACCTCCGATCGAGATCCTGGTGACGCCACAACGCATCAGTGTTGTCATTCCGTGCTACAACGGCGCGCGATTTCTCGAGCAGGCGCTGACGTCCGTGCGGGAGCAGACGCGTCCGGTAGACGAGATCCTGGTGGTGAATGACGGTTCGACTGACGACTCGGCCGACATCGCGCGGCGCGCAGGCGTGGGATGTCTGTCGCTCGAGCAGAACGTGGGGCCGGGAGCCTCCCGTAACCGCGGAATCGCTGCATGCAGCGGCGAGATCATCGCATTTCTCGATGCCGACGACTACTGGATGCCGGCGCACATCGACGACATGACGACGCTCCTCGAGCGTTTTCCGCAGAGCTCGGTGGCGTTTTCGCGCATTCTTCGGTTCGGCGACGACGATCGTGTTTCCCCGGAGCGGCTGCCCGAAGGTCCTCCCATCAACGTCTTCTGGCGGCTGATCGAGGAAAACATTGTAGCGCAATCGTCCGCGGTCGTGCGTCGCGAGGCACTCCTGCGTGTCGGATGCTACAACACTTCCTTTCGCTACTCGGAAGACTACGATCTGTGGCTCCGGCTGGCTCGGCGCTACCTGTTCGTGTGCACGAACGCCGTCACCGCAGGCTATCGCGTGCACCCCAGCCAGGCATCGCGGAACGTGTCGGACATGCTGCACGGACGATGGCAGGTGAAGCATCAGTTCTGGCTCGACGCAAGAGCGAAGGATTCACCCGCATTCGTGAAGCAGCTCGAGGCGCAGATGCTGATTGCGTGGGAAGACGGCTTGCGGAGCGCGTGGTGGGACCGCAACGACGTCCAGTTGCGCGCGGCACTCGAGGTGCACGATCTCGTTCCGGGGAGTGCGAAGACCTACAGGCGTTGGATGCGGCGCTTGCGGTTTGCGTGGAAACCGTGGCTTGGTCTCGCCGACGTCTGGGAGCAGTTGTCACCGCCCGTGCGGCGCATGCTTCGCCCCGCGCTCGACTATCGGTTCGGTTCGAGCGGCGCTCGCGCACCGCTGCCGGAATATCTCCCGCCACCGTACGACGAAGTCAACTGACGTTCGCGGGTCTGCGCGGGGTGCGCACAAGCCCCCAGGCAATGCTCGCCCGTTTCAGATGCGGGCTCCAGACATCGGACGGCGCATAGAGGCGACGCACGCGATACGCGATCTCCTGGGTCACGGCTTCGCGCCACGCCCAGCGCGGACGGCCGAACAGTGTTTTTTCGCCCGCGACATTGCGGTGGCGTGCGAGAGAGAATCCGTTGCCGGTGTAGTAGCGGCGAAGATAGCGCACACTCTGCCGCGCGGCGGGGATCACGTGGCGGATACGCGCCGCCGGCACCCATCGCCCCGAGGCACCGCGCCGCAATAACTCCTGCAGCACCGCCCACTCCTCGCCCGCATACAGCAGCGTGTCGCGGCGCCCGAGCGCCGGATCGTACGCGCACTGCCGCTGCTCGGCTGTACGCACCGCGAGATTCGCACCGAACGGCAGCGTACTTTCGGTGAGTGCGACCGGCGCGTTGCCCAGATCGAGGGCAGCGTAGGCGTTGCCGACGTGGGGGAGCGCGCCGGGGAGCCATGGCGGCGGGTCGCCCTCGAAGAGCGGCACGATCGGCCCGCCAAAGAATGCCGCGTCGGGCCACTCTCGAAACGCGTCGTGATAGGCAGCGAGCCATTCGGAATCGACCAGCACGTCGTCGTCGATCCAGAGCATGTACTCGCCGCGCGCCGCGGCAACGGCCGCGTTGCGCGCGTGCGAGAGGCCGATGCGAGGCTCCACCAACGCGCGCACGGGCAACGCCGTTGCGAACTTTGCGATCGCGCCCGTCGTCTCGTCGCTCGACCCGTTGTCGACGACGACGATCTCCCAGCTCAGCCCGGGCGGCACGACGACCGCTGCGAGCGAGCGCAGCGTTCGCTCCAGGGCGTCGCACCGATTGCGAGTGCAGATGGCGACGGTGACGAGCATTCGGTCAGCCGAGCCGCCGTGTGAGACGGCGCAGAAGATAGTCGAGTGCGCCCTCGATCTCACGCATCGTGGCGCCGGGCTTCTCGACGCCGACGCTCTCCCACCAGTAACGCGCGAAACGCCCTCGTGTCGGCAAATCGAGAATGCACTTCGCATAGTACGCGCCGCGGCCGCGATCGTACGTGCGCCAGAGCGCAGCGACGGCGGCGGGATCGCGGCGGCCGTGATGATGGTAGACCACGGGCTCCGGCACGAAGCGGCCCGCGAATCCCGCCGCTGAAGCGCGCGCGACCGCATCGACATCATCGTTGCAGAATGGCGTGCCCGGACCGAGGGCATCGTCGAAGCCGCCGACGCGATCGAGCACCGCGCGCCGGAATGCCATGTTTGCGCCCTGTACCAACCCCGTTGGCACCACGCTGCGCGGAGGGATGGCGATGGGCGCGGTGTCGACGCGAATGGTGATGGGATGATCGCTCTCATCGTGCAGCAGGATCCTGCCGCCCAGGAAATCGAGCGCCGAATCGGAGAACGCACTCACAACCTGGTCCACGTAGTCGGCTGCCGGATAGCAGTCGTCGTCTGTGAATGCGAGCAGTGCGCCGCGAGCGCGCCGGATGCCCGCATTGCGCGCGCGCCCGAGTCCAGCTCGCGGCTCGCGCACGATCGTCACGGGGACTCCTGCCGCGCGCGCGAGCACCGGCAGGCGAGAAGGTGTGTCATCCATCGATCCGTTGTCGACGATCACCAGCTCCCACACAGCACGCGCGCGCTGGCGACCAATGGCCTCGAAGAACGCATCCAGCTTCTCCGCCCGGTCGCGCGTGCAGACGATGAGCGAAAGCTGCGGCTCGCCTGGGTGCGAGGCGGCGTCGCTCACACGACGGGCGTGGTGGCACCCTGCTGCGCCGCCGCCTCTTCTCCCTCGCGAAGCCGGAGTTTCGGATTCATCTGCGCCGTGCCCACGAACGCGATGCTTTCGCGAACGCGCAGCTGCGCGCTGGGGCCGGGAAAGACTTCGCGCGAGGTGAGCGCGTCCCACACCGCCGACTGGATCGTGTAGACGTTGGCCGGCACGTTCAGCTGGAGATCTACCTCGAGCGTGAACGGGCCGCCCCACGGCATCGGCACTCCGCACACCGCGGTGTCGGTCGAGTACACCACCTCGCCCGTCTCCCCCGACGTGATGCGCAGCATCACGGCCTCGCGCGTGCCGGTCCAATGCGGGCGCACGGTGCCGGTGATCGTCACCGTGATCGTGCTTCCGGACGGCGGCTCCGGAGGACCCGAGACGTGCATCGAGGCAATGCGAACAGCGGAGTCGCTCGCAACCGCATCGGCGGTGCTTTTCGTCGTGCCGACGTAGGCCGCGATCGTGTCGCGCGCCGAGCCGCTGTGCACCACCCGTCCGCGATTCAACAGGATCGCCTTGGTGCACAGTTGCGCGATGCGATCGAGCTGGTGGGACACGACAACCAATGGCACCTGGCGTTCGCGCATCTCCGCGATGCGGCCGAACGCCTTCTGCTGAAAGGCGGCATCGCCCACCGCGAGCACCTCATCGATGATCAGCACGTCCGGATCCAGATGCGCCGCGATGGCGAATCCGAGGCGTGCGTGCATTCCGTTCGAGTAGCGCTTGACGGGCGTGTCGATGAAATCGGGGATGCCTGCGAACTCCACGATCTCGTCGAACTTGCCCGCGATCTCGCGGCGGTGCATGCCCATGATCGAGCCCTGCAGAAACACATTCTCCCGTCCCGTGAGATCCGGATGGAAACCGGCCGACAACTCGATCAGCGCGCCGATCCGCCCACGCACCGTGCATCCCCCGCGCGTGGGACGGACGATTCTCGTGAGCAGCTTGAGCACGGTAGACTTCCCCGCCCCGTTCGGCCCGATGATTCCAATCGCCTCGCCGGGACGCACCTCGAACGAGACATCGCGCAGCGCCCAGAAGTCGCCGGAATCGAGCTCGTGCCTGGGCGGCGCGCCTTTCCCGATGAGGCGCCGCGCGAGCGCGGGAATCAGGTCGCGCAGGCTGTTGTGCACCTCGCCATAGCGAAACTTCTTCCACACGCGCCGAAAGGAAACGGAGGCGTCGCTCACGGCCGCTCAGATGTATTCGGCAAAGACGAACTCCGAGCGATGGAAGATCATCGCGCTCGCGACAAGGCCGAAAATCGCCCAGGCGGCGGCGTACAGCAGGTAGCCGGGGGTCCAGATCGTCGCGCCATCCGACGCCACGAGCGGCAGCAGCAGATTGTGCTGCTGCACGATAGCGAGACTGAACCCCTCGAGAATCGGCGACAGGGGATTCAGCATCAGCAGCCGGTTTACCTTCTGCCCCATCAACGCGGGGTCGAAGAACACCGGCGTGAAGAAGATGCCGAAGGTGAGCATCACCTGCACCAGATACTTCACGTCGCGAAAGAAGAGATTCGCGCAACTGAGGAACAGGCTCGACGCAACCGTGAACAAGAAGAGCAGCAGGGCAAGCACCGGAACCCAGAGCAGTGCCACCGACGGACGTACGCCGAGAAACGGGAGCGCGAACGCCAGCACGAGCGTGCCGATCGCCGCATCGAACGCCTGGCCGATCGTCGCGGCGAGGGGCAGCACGGCTCGCGGAAAATAGACCTTGCTCACGAGCTGCAAGTTCCCCGTGAGACTTCCCGTTGCGAAGCTGATCGTGCCGACGAAGAACGACCACGGGAGCGCCTTCACCGAGATCGACGCGACGTCGGCGAGGTTGAGCGGAGAGCCGCTGGTGCGCGACATGGCGTAGCGCACGAGGCATCCGGACAGCACCACGAGCGACGGCATGAGGAGCGCCCATCCGAATCCAATCACGGCCTGCTTGTAGCGGATCCGTACGTCTCTGAGCGTGAGCTGGTACAGCATCTCGCGGAATCGCCACAGCTCGACCGCGGCTTCGCGCAAATCCTCGCCGTACGTCGGCGGCACCTCGTCGACCTGGGGCGCATCGAGCGACTCGTCGGCGGCGCGTTCGGCGAGACCTTCGGCTGCAGGCGTCAAGGATTACCCCATTCTTGGTGCGGCATGCTCGCGCAAACTAAGCCGGCGCCCGGGCGATGCCTAGACGAACGGATGCCCCGAGCTCGCCCGGACTATATTGCCCTCGGTCCTCCGGCATTAGGACGATCGCGGCATCACTCGGCAAACCGGCGGAGTGTTGCGCGGCATCACGAATTGCAGTCTTGCACCTGACACGCGAAGCGCCAACGGCGCAGGACGAGGCCATTCGAGCAGGCATCACACGACCGATCAAGGTTTCCGATCTCGAGCTCCTCGAACCCATAGAGGGGCTCTCACACCTTGATGGCTACGAATCGGCGAAGCTGCTCGTCCGCCTGGGCGGCACGCCGCTCGGCTGGACGACGGTTCCCGTCGTCGACGGGCACTGCGACGCGCACAC
>DATCPC010000026.1:0-56745 GCA_036564355.1 Gemmatimonadaceae bacterium
GTCCTGGCCTGTGCCTGCTCTCCTTTCCCTCGCGTCCCTCCGCGTACACCCGCCCCGATGACCTTTCAGCGCAAGATGCTCTATGGCTTCTCGCTCATGGTCCTCCCCGCGCTGCTCATCGGGGTCGAGGCGATACGCACGAACGTGCTCGAGCGCGACGCGCTCAAAATGCTCGGCCAGAACATGGCACGCACGCGCACGTACGCCGAGCTCGAGACGGCGATGTTCAACCAGAGCGAGATCATCTGGCGCTACCTCAGCGGGCTCGATCCACACGCGCGCGATGAGTTTCGCGCCACTGGTGAGGTCATCAAGTACTGGCAGCAGCGCTGGCGATCGGAGCTCAGGCCTAACGAGGCGGCGCTCGCCAACAGCACCGAGGAAATTCAGCGCCGCATCGACAGCGTCGCCGACAGCGTGTTCAAGCTCTACGATTCGGGGCAGCACGAGGCGTCGTACCGGATGGCGCAGCGCGATCTCCGCGACGTGCTCCTCCCCGCGCTCACGCAGCTGAACCGCGACATCTACCGGCAGGCGCGCGAGTCGAGCGTGCGCGGCGCGTACTCACGCCTCGAGGAGATCGTCACCGGCGAGCGCGACGCGCTGATCGCGATTCTCATTTTCGCGGTGGGCGCGGGGCTCCTCGCGTCGTGGCTCATCTCGCGTGGGCTCGCGCGCCCGATCAGCCAGCTGCGCGTGGCCATGGCGCGCGTGGGCGCGGGCGAGGTCGAGCTCCCGATCGATGTCAGCTCGCCAGACGAGATCGGCGACCTTGCGCGCTCCTTCGCGCAGATGACCGAGAGCCTCCAGCAGTCGCGAGCCGGCACCACCCGACTGAACTCGGAGCTGCAGCGCAAGATCTCGCAGCTCGAGTCGACGCAGGCGCAGCTCGTTCAGTCCGAAAAGCTCGCGTCGATCGGCGAGATGGCCGCCGCCGTGGCGCACGGGATTCGCAATCCGCTCGCCAGCCTTCGCGCCGCCGCGCAGGTCGCGCTCCGTCACCCGGAGTCGGCGTCGTCGCGCGAGCATCTCACCGTCATCATCGAGGAGGTCGACCGGCTCGACCGCCGCGTGAGCCACCTCCTGAGCTTCTCCAAACCCGCGCCCTACCATCCGCTGCGCGAAAGCGTTGGACGTCTGGTGGACGAGCTGCTTCCGCCGTTCGCCGAGCTTCTACGCGAGCGGGGAGTGTCGCTCACGCTCGATATCGCGACGGACCTTCCGGATGTGCGCGCCGATCCGATGCAGCTCGAGCAGGCGCTCGTCGAGATCGTCTCGAACGCGCTCGACGCAATGCCGCGCGGCGGCTCACTCAGGATCTCGACCCGCGCCGATCACTCGCACGGCGATCACACCACGGTTGTCGTGGAGATCGCGGACACGGGCGTGGGCATTCCCGAGCGCGTCCTCGCATCCGTCTTCGAGCCGTTCTTCACCACGCGCAGCGAGGGCACGGGGCTGGGCCTCGCGATCGCCAAGCGGTACGTCGAGCAGAACGGCGGCACGATCGAGATCGAGAGCGTGCCCGGCGCGGGAACGACCGTTCGCATTCGCCTCCCGGGCATCGAGGCCGATGCGATGTCCGGTGCGGGGGGCGCGCCCTCGCCATCCCGCTCGACCGTGAAGCGCTCATGAGCGGACCGACGGTGCTCATCGTCGACGACGAGCGCACACTCGCACGCTCGATCAAGACGTTTCTCACCGAATGCGGCTACGAGGCCGAGGTCGCCGGCGATGCGGAGAAGGCGCTCGAGCTGCTCGAGAGCTTTCGCCCAGACGTCATCTTCGCCGACGTGCGTCTCCCGGGAATGGGCGGGATCGAGCTGCTGCAGCGCATCCGCGATTTCGATTCGTCGATTCCGGTCATCATCATGACCGCGTACGGAAGCATCGAGGGCGCCGTCGAGGCGGTGAAGCTCGGCGCCTTCGACTATCTCAAGAAGCCCATCGATCTCGAGGAGCTCAAGCTGCTCGCCGACCGCGCGCGCGAGACCTCGCTGCTCAAGCAGGAGCTCTCGTACTATCGCGGTCGCGACGCGAGAACGCATCCATTCGCGGGCATGATCGGCGAGTCGCGGGTGATTCGTGCGGTCATGCAGCAGGCACTCCAGATCGCCGCGCTCGATGATACGCCGCCCGTGCTCATCACGGGCGAGACGGGAACGGGCAAGGGACTCATCGCGCACACGATCCACGCATCGGGACCGCGCGCGTCGAAGCCGTTCATCGAGGTCAACTGCACCGCGCTCCCGGCGAGCCTGATGGAGGCCGAGCTGTTCGGCCACGAGCGCGGCGCGTTCACGGATGCGAAGCAGTCGAAGATCGGGTTGTTCGAGGCGGCCGAGCGCGGCTTCATCTTCCTCGACGAGATCGGCGACACGGAGCTCGCGCTCCAGGGCAAGCTCCTGCGTGCGATCGAGGAGCGGATGGTGCGACGCGTCGGCGGCATACGCGACCGCAAGATCGACGTGCGCATCCTCGCGGCGACGAACCGCGATCTCGAACGCGAGGCGCAGGCCGGGACCTTCCGCAAGGATCTCTACTTCCGCCTCGCCGTGATCCTCCTTCGGCTCCCGCCGCTGCGCGAGCGCGGCGACGACGTGCTGCTGCTCGCGGATGACTTCGTGCGGCGCTACAGCGCGAAGTACGGAAAGGATGTGAAGCGCATGAGCCCAGCCGTGCGCGACGCGCTGCTCGCGTACCCGTGGCCCGGCAACGTTCGCGAGTTGAGCCACGTCATGGAGCGCGCCGTGCTGTGGAGTCAGGGCGGCGTGCTCGAGGCCGAGCAGCTCTCGCTGACGAAGCTCGACGACCTGCAATCGCGCGCGGGTGTGTCATTCGCGGAGGCTGATTCGCTTGCCGATGCGACGCCTCTCTCGCTTCCCGGCGCGCTTCCACCGCGCGGGACCGATCTCGCGCAGTGGGAGAAGTCGATGATCGAACAGGCGCTGCGCGAGGCAAACGGAAATCAGACCCAGGCCGCGCAGCGACTCGGCGTCAGCCGCGACACGCTTCGCTATCGCCTCAAGAAATTCGGAATTCAATAGACCCCCATGCACGTCATCCTGCTCGGAACGGCTGCGGGTGGAGGATTCCCGCAATGGAACTGCTGGTGCCCGACCTGCCGCGTCGCGCGCGACGATCCTGCGCGCGCGCATCCGCGCACGCAATCATCGATCGCCTTCAGCGCCGACGGCGAGCGATGGTTCCTCGGCAACGCCTCGCCCGATGTGCGCGAACAGATCGCGCACTTGCCCCGCGCCGCGGTGAGCGGGGTGCGCCACGTGCCTGTGGAAGGGATCGTTCTCACCGACGCGGAGCTCGACCACACACTCGGCATCACGCTGCTGCGCGAGGGAAGGCTCCTCCAGCTCATCGCGACCTCCGCCGTCGTGCACACGATCGCCGAGGATTCGCGGGTGCTGCCGGTGACGCAGGCGTTCGCGACGGTGAAGACGGTGGAGGTCGACCTCGGCGATGTGGTGCCGCTCGACTATCGCGACGGGAGCGCGAGCGGCCTCACCATCGAGATGAAGGCGGTGCGTGGCGATCCGCCGCGTTTCGCGCGCTGCGAGGAAGTCGGCCACACGGTGGGGGCATTCATCCGCGACACGCGCACGGGGAAGTCGTGCGCGTTCGTTCCCGGCTGCGGCGGGCTCGGGCCGAAGCTGCTGGCACGGCTCGATGAAGTCGAGCTGCTGCTCTTCGACGGCACGTTCTGGACGAACGACGAGCTCGATCGACTGGATATCTCCGACCGGCCTGCGCTGTCGATGGGGCACGTACCGATCTCCGGCGCGGAGGGGAGCCTCGCATCGCTGTCGCAACTCTCGTGTCGTCACAAGGTGTACACGCACATCAACAACACGAATCCGATGCTCGTCGAGTCTTCGCCGGAGCGCGCGACCGTGGAGGCTGCGGGGATGATCGTGGGCATGGATGGGATGCGCTTCGAGATCTGAGGCGCGCGTTTTGCGCGCTGTCGGGCATTACCCTCACTACGCGGTATGCTTTGACCATGTCTACGTCCCTCCTTTCCGCGCCGACGATCGCGGCCCCGCCGGCGCCGCCGATCCCGGCACTCGAGCGGCCGCTCGCACCGGACGAGCTGATCGCCGCGCTCCGCGGCTTTCACGGGTCGTACTACGTCGAGCATCCGTTTCATCATCTGATGCACGACGGAAAGCTCACGCAGCGGCAGATGCAGGGATGGGTGGCGAATCGACTTGCGTACCAGCGCGCGATTCCTCGAAAGGATGGCGCGATAATCTCGAACTGCCCCGTGCCCGAGGTGCGCCGCAAGTGGATCCAGCGCATCGTCGATCACGACGGGCTCAAGGAAGGCGAGGGCGGCATCGAGAAGTGGATTCAGCTCGGCGTGGCGTTCGGTGTTCCGCGCGAGGAGATGGAGGACGAGCGCCACGTGCTCCCGGGCGTCCGCTTCGCGGCCGAGATGTACGTCACCTTCTGCAAGACGAAGCCGTGGGTGGAGGCGGCGGCGTCCTCGCTTACGGAGCTGTTCGCCCCCGACATCATGCGGCGCAGGCTCGAGTCGCTGCCGAAGCACTATCCGTGGATTCGCGCCGACGCGTACGACTACTTCAACAGTCGTCTCACGCAGGCGCCGCGCGACAGCAACCATGGGCTCGAGATCGTCACGACGTATTGCACCACTGTCGAAACGCAGCAGCGCGCGTTCGAGGCGCTCGCGTTCAAGATCGAGATGCTCTGGGTGATGATCGACACGATCCACAACGCGTACCGCGAGGAGTGACGCGCATGGCGTTGTCCGGCACCTCGCGTCCGAAGCTCTGGAAGTTCGCGCGCGTGCAGTTCGACGAAGCGCGACAGCGGAGCGTGCTCCAGTATCCGGAGGGCGCGGTGCTATTGAACGACACGGCGGCGGAGATTCTGGCGCTGTGTGATGGCAGGCGGACGGTCGCCGACATCGCGGCAACGCTGGAGCAGCGGTACGGGTCGAATGTGCTGGACGACGTGCAATCGTATCTGTCGAAGCTCGCGGATCGGGAGCTGGTGAGGGACGAAACGCCGTCATCGGGGGCGGAAAGATGAGGCGTTCCACCTGTTGAGCTTGCTGCGCCAAATGCCCCAACAGTGGGTCATCTGACGCCGGATTGGGGGCGATTTCGAGCCCTGCGCGAATCGGTATGCAGACCATTAACTTGTTGCAATACTTACCGTTACGTCGCGCAACCAATTGGAGCTCGCCGCGGCACGGTCGGTGCTTTAGTAGGGGTAGTCGCGAGCCCGTGAGCAGTCCCATTTGGGCGAACTTTCTCTCCCAGTGGGTGCAGGCCGCGAGCATACACTTACCGCCAACAGGAGTAGAACATGTCCTGGACCAAACCCGAATTCGAAGTCGTGGAAGTGACGATGGAAGTCACAGCGTACGTCGCCCGCCGCTAACCAGCGCGCAGCGAAGCACAGGGGGCCCGCTTCGGCGGGTCCCTTCTCTTTTCCACTGACGGTGCGCGATGGATCGTAGACCCACGACCTTGCTCGCGGAGATCACGCACCGCTGTCCGCTGCACTGCCCCTACTGCTCCAATCCCATCGACCTCGCGCGCTCCCAGGCCGAGCTGTCGACAGAGGACTGGAAGCGCGTCTTCACGCAGTCGCGCGAGCTCGGCGTCCTGCAGCTCGGACTCTCCGGCGGCGAGCCGCTCATCCGCCGCGATCTCGAGGAGCTCGTCGCCCACGCCCACACCCTCGGCTTCTATCAGACGCTCGTCACCTCTGCGCTCGGACTCACGCACGAGCGCGCGGTGCGGCTGAAGGACGCGGGGCTCGAGCACGTCCAGATCTCGATTCAGGATTCGGAAAAAGAGATCGCGGAAAAGATCGCGGGCACGCGCAGCTGGGACACGAAGCTGCAGGCCGCCGCATGGATCAAGGAGCTCGACTTCGCGTTCACCGTAAACGTCGTCCTCCATCGCGCCAATCTCGATCATCTCGCCGAGATCATCGACATGGCCGGCGCGCTCGGCGCCGACCGCATCGAGCTCGCGAACACGCAGTACTACGGCTGGGCGGTGCTGAACCGCGAATCGCTGATGCCGACGCGCGCGCAGATCGAGCGCTCGGAAGCGATCGTCGACCGCGCGGTGGAGAAGTACCGCGGGACGATGCAGATCATCTACGTGCTCCCCGACTACTACAGCGAGTTTCCCAAGCCGTGTCAGGGCGGGTGGGGAAATTTCTATCTCGTCGTCGCGCCGGATGGACGCACGATGCCCTGCCACGCGGCCTCGCAGATCACGACGCTTTCATTCGACAACGTGCGTGATCGCAGCGTGGGCTGGATCTGGGAGGAGTCGAGCGCGTTCCGAGCGTTCCGCGGCGACGAGTGGATGAAAGAGCCGTGTCGCGGTTGTCCGCGCAAGCACGTGGACTTTGGCGGCTGCCGCTGCCAGGCCTTCGCGCTCACGGGCGATGCCACGCGCACCGATCCCGTGTGCACGCTCACCTCCGACCGCGCGATCATCGACGCGATGCTTGATGGCGAGCCGCCGCCGGTGCACTACACCTATCGCGAGATGGGGCGCACGCGCGAAACAGCGGCGGCGCTGGCGGGAGCGAGCGTGACGGACGCGGCGCCCGAGTAGCGCCGCAGCACTACTCGCGCTCGAGCACCGGGCGCAACACTACCGCATCTCCTCCGCGGCGTAGTACTCGTCGATGCACAAGCTGATGACGTGGTTGAGCATCTCATCCGGGCCCGCGGCGCGCGTGCGGGGATGCTCGCTGTGCAGCGATGACCAACCCTGCTTGATGGCGATCACCAGCTGCTCGACGCGCACGTGATTGGTGCGCGCGTCGCCGCAGAGATCGCGCAGCGCGCGGCGCACTTCCCCTTCGGCGCGAAAGACGGCTTCCTCGTTCGCCTGCGGTTCGTCGCGAACCATGCGGACGAGGAGCTCGCGCAGCGCCGCGATGGTGCTTGCGGGGATCGTTCCTGGAGTCAACGGATTTCCCGAACGGTGAGCGCAATCGGGGCGCTGGGGCGGTCTGGCACGGGTTCGCATCGGGAGGGAGGATACTGCACGAAGGGCGTGCGACTGAGCAACTCGAGCCTCGCTAGAGTTAGAGTATGCGTCGGCTCCCGGTCGTGCAAGCGGACTTCAGGCCGCTGAACGCGCTTCGTGCGGCGCCGATGATGGCACCCGCACACAGCTCCGGTTTCGCGCTGTTCACCCCGCGCTCCTGTCACTCCGCCGCGAATCCAGCGCGAGGGGCGAGACGCCTGCCTATCCTCCAAGTCGACATTATTCCGGAGGAATCCATGCGCATTTCGTTCGTCGGGGCTCGTCACGTCCGCGTCGCCGCCCTTCTCCTTTCAGCAACCGCGTTCGCGTGCGGAGGCGGCGGATCGTCCAATTCCGTCACCGGACTGCCTCCCAGCCCGCCGCCGGTTCCAAGTGGGTCCACCACGAGCTTGACCATCACGAACAATCACTTCTCGCCCGCGACCGACAGCGTGTCCGTGGGCGCGACGCTCACCTGGATGTGGGACACGTGCATGGGCGACGGCTATGGTGGGTCGACCTGCGGATCGCACAGCGTGCAGTTCGACGATGGAGGGCCGAGCTCCACGATCAAGAGCTCGGGCACCTTCAGTCGAATGTTCGCGGAGGCTGGAACCTTCACCTACCACTGCGCCGTGCATGGCGCCGCGATGTCCGGAACCATCATCGTGCACTGATGCGGTAGCAAGCTACTTCGCGCTTCTCTTCTGTCCGACCTGCGCTGCGGCCTCGTTGATTCGTTTGAGGTATGCGGGCACGGACTCCGACGGCTTGCGCGCAGAGAGCACGAAGCTCGAATCGTCCGGTGCGAGCGGCTTGCCGCCGGTGACTGGCTCGTCGACCATGAGATCGCCGCCGGCGCGCTCGACCGCGCGTTCGAACTCCTCCACCGCTTCCTCGAGATCCGCGAGCTCATCGGATGTCTCCTTGCCGGTGAGCCGAACGCCCTGGTGGCGAAGGCGCGACGCGATCTCTTCGCCGATCCGCTTTCGATCATTGTCCGAGCTGTCGGACGATCCCCTCGAAGGGCCGCGAGTCACTTCTTGCCTTTCTTGTCGCCCTCGTCCTCCGGCAGCGTTTCCCACGTCGAGGAGCCCGAGAGATTGCTGTTCCTCGCGGCGTCGCCAACCGAACCCTTCCCTTCCGATGCCTCGCGACGAAGCTCTTCCTGGAGCGCCTTCTCGCTGTCGCTCTGTGAATCGGATGCGCCCTTCTTGCCTGACTCGTTTTTGTTGTCGCTCATGTTCCTGGCTCCCGGAATGGAATGGTCGTGAACGTGCCGCCGCGGGAATGGCGTGGGACGAAAGCTGATGCATGGAGCGGGCCCCTGCACCGCGCGGCGCGACGAGTATGCGCAGGTAACCTCAGCGGGGGGCATGTGTTATGCACCCCGGGGCCCTCGAAATTCGTCATTCGCCTTGGGCGAGGAGGAGAGATGCCACGAGGGGACAAGTCGGCGTACACCGAGAAGCAGAAGCGCCAAGCCGAGCACATCGAGGAGGGTTACGAGAAAGGCGGTGTCTCGAAGGATGAGGCCGAGCGAGGCGCGTGGGCGACGGAAAATGCGATAAGCCATTGCGGCGGCGTGCGCATCAGCAACTAGCCGCATCGACCGCGACGCCGGCAATGTCCGGATTTTCTCCCGACATTGCCGGCAATTCGCTCGCGTCGTTAATTCACGCACTCAGGCGGTCGCGCGCTCACACATAATCCTCAGAACTATGAAAATGGCGTACGCTACGGAAGTCGTCGGCACGTACTTCCTGGTGCTGACTGTCGGACTCACGTCGCTCGCGCAAACGCCGTTCGCTCCTCTCGCGATCGGCTGCTCGCTGATGATCATGGTGTATATGGGGGGCCACGTCTCGGGTGCGCACTACAATCCCGCCGTGACACTCGCCGTGTGGATGCGCGGCAAGCTTCCCGCCGGAAACGTAGTGCCGTACTGGATCGCGCAGCTCATCGGCGCCGTCCTCGCCGCGCTCACCGTTCTCTATCTCACGGGTAAGACGTTCGCCGCCGCACCCGGAACCGGTGTCACGCTGGGCCGCGCGCTGGCCGTCGAGGCGATCTTTACCTTCGCGCTCGCGCTGGTCGTACTGAACTCCGCGACCGCGCGACAGACGGAGAAGAACTCTTTCTATGGATTGGCGATCGGATTCACCATCGTCGTTGCGGCCTTCGCGGGGGGCGGGATCTCCGGCGGCGCGTTCAATCCCGCGGTTGGTGTGGGGCCCATGCTGATCGACACGCTCATGGGACACGGCTCGCTCGCCAACGCGTGGCTGTATCTCGTGGGACCGCTTGCTGGCGGTGCGCTGGCCGCGATCTTTTTCCGCGCGCAAAATCCCGAGCCGGAGCCGGGCTCCGCGATTCCGGGTGCGCCTCCGGGCGAGGATCGCGTGAAGGAGGGCGAGTTCACGGCGCCGCGGCCGGGGGGACCTGCTTCGGCGCGATAGCACGCTGGGGAGACCCACCCGCTCTATTCGACGGTCGAGACAACGACTGGGGCGGGTGGAGTCGAACCACCGATCTCCGGATTAACAGTCCGGCGCTTTGCCAGCTCAGCTACGCCCCAAAAGGATGCGCAAGTTAAGATTTTACAGCGACATACGCAACGATGTATACGTTGCGACACGCACTCCGGACACCGTCTTTCATCGGGATCGATGACTACTTCGCCTCGTTTTTCCGCGGCTCTGGCTACGGTTCTTTTTTCACTCGCCGCATGCGCTGGAGGCCCGCATTCGGGAGTTACAGCGCCTGAGGGCGCCTACGATGTCGTGATCAGCGGCGGCAAGATCGTCGACGGCACCGGCAATTCATGGTTCTATGGCGACGTCGGACTTCAGGGCGATCGAATCGCGATCATCGCCCCGGTGGGAACGCTCGCCGGCGCGCGGGCGGGCAGGCGCATCGATGCGAAGGGGATGGTGGTCGCGCCGGGATTCATCGACATCCAGGGGCAGTCGGACGAGCAGCTGCTCACTGGCGACGGCCGCGTCATCAGCAAGGTGACTCAGGGTGTCACCACCGAGATACTCGGCGAAGGCGACACGCCGGCGCCGGTGAACGACAAGATCCTGGCGACGTTCGACGCCGGCGATACGTCGGGCATTCGTGTCGCGAAGCAATTCATGGGCGATCGCGGCTTCGGTGCGTGGCTCGACGCGATGCAGAAGCATGGCAACTCGATCAACGTCGGCTCGTTCATCGGCGCGGGGACCATTCGCGCGTACGCGAACGGGCAGGCGCAGGGCGCGCCGACGGAAGCGCAGCTCGACACGATGCGTCGCGTGACGCGCGATGCGATGCGTGACGGCGCGTTCGGCGTCGCGAGCGCGCTGATCTATCCGCCGGGAAGCTATGCGGGAACACACGAGCTGAGCGAGATCGCGAAGGCGATGGCGCCGTATCACGGCGTCTACATCTCGCACATCAGGTCGGAGGGCGACAGCTTGCTCGAGGCGCTCGACGAGGCGCTCGCGATCGGGCGCGCGGGCGGCGTGCCGGTGGAGATCTACCATCTGAAGGCCGCGGGACATCACGCGTGGGGGAAGGCGGCCGCGATGGTGCAGAAGATCGACTCGGCGCGTGTGGCAGGGCAGGATGTGGGCGCGACGATGTATCCGTACACCGCGTCGGGAAACGCGCTCGCGGCGTGCGTGCCGCCGTGGGCTGCGGAGAACGGGAAGCTGCTCGACAATCTGAAGAATCCGGAGACGCGCGCGCGCATCATCAGCGAGGCGATGGACAGCACGCCGCACAAACCGGTGTACTGTCAGGAGTCGGGGCCGGGTCCGATCATGGTGGTGGGGCTGTTGTCGACGCCGTCGCTCGCCAAGTACGAGGGGTGGCGACTCGACAAGATCGCGGACGACATGCACAAGTCGTGGGGCGAGGCGATGGCGGACGTCGTGCTGATCTCCGGCGCGCGTGCGGGGAAGCTGACGTTCAGCATGACGGACGAAAATGTCGCGATGCAGCTGAAGCGACCGTGGGTGGTGATTGGAACCGACGCCGAGGGATTCGATCCGGACAGCGCGAAGGGGCTGACGCATCCGCGCGCGTACGGGAGCTATCCGAGACTGCTCGGCAAGTACGTGCGCGAGGAGCACGTGCTGACGCTCGAGGATGCGGTGCGGAAATTTTCGTCGGGCGTTGCGGAGCGGCTGTCGATTCCGGATCGCGGGCTACTGCGCGCGGGGATGTATGCGGACGTGGTGGTGTTCGATCCCAACGCTATCATTGATAAGGCGACGTATGAGAAGCCGCATCAGCTGTCGGTGGGCGTGCGGGAGGTGTTCGTGAATGGAGTGGAGGTGTTGAGGGATGGGGTGCATACCGGGGCGAAGCCGGGGCGGGCGTTGCGGGGAGTTGGGGCGGGGATGCGCTAGCGAAGCGTCGCGAGCGACACCTTCGCGGATCGGAGCTCGTAGGTGACCGTAGGTGGATCCCGGATCGTGGCGGGAGGGCCTTTCCGGAATTCTGTGTGTGAGGACATACTCTGACCAGGGAGGTCAGGATGCCTACACGACGGACACCAAAGGAGCTGCCGGACTTTGATCCGGCCGCGGTGGACGCGCTGCTCGCGGGGCGCACCACGATGGAGGAGATGGATGACCTCTTTCGGCAGATGAAGCGAGTGCTGATGGAGCGCGTGCTCTCGGGCGAGCTCACGCACCATTTGGGGTACGGCCGCGGGGAGGAGAAGCCCGACGGGCAGCCCAATCATCGGAATGGGACGAGTCCCAAGACGGTGCTGACCGAGGACGGGGCCATTCCGCTGGCCATCCCACGGGATCGCGAGGGCACGTTCACGGCGCAGCTCGTGCCGAAAAACGCGCGGCGACTCCCGAAGTTCGACCAGCACGTGCTCTCGCTCTACGCCCACGGGATGACCATCGCCGAGATTCGCGCGCACCTGGAGGAGATGTACCAGGTCGAGGTGGCGCCGGCATGTATCAGTGCGGTCACCGACGAGGTGCTCGAGGAAGTGACCGCGTGGCACCAGCGACCGCTCGAGAGTTGCTACCCGGTGGTGATCTTCGACGCCCTCCGCATCAAGATTCGCGATGAAGGCACCGTGCGCAACAAGGCCGTCTATCTCGCGCTCGGGATCAAGCGCGATGGCGCGAAGGACGTCTTAGGGCTGTGGATCGAGCAGACCGAAGGCGCCAAATTCTGGCATCGCGTGATGACGGACCTGCGCGCCCGCGGCGTGGACGACATTCTCATTGCGCCCATCGATGGGCTCACCGGCTTTCCGGACGCGATCGAGGCCGTCTTCCCCCAGACCCAGATCCACACCTGCGTCGTGCCTCTGGTGCGACGGAGTTTGCCTTCGTCTCGTTCAAAGACCGCAGGCGTGTGGCGAGCCTGCTCCGAACGATCTATCGGGCCGAGACCCTGGCCGCCGCGGAGGCCGCGTTGTCAGCGTTTGCCACGAGTCCCGAGGGCCACCGCTATCCGACCATCGCGCCGCTCTGGCGCCGGCAGTGGGAATACGTCGCGCCGGCCTTCGCGTATCCGCCCGAGATTCGACGCATCCTCACCACCACGAATGCGATCGAGAGTCTACACAGCCAGCTGCGCAAGATCATCAAGACCCGCGGTCACTTCCCAACCGACGAAGCCGCGGCCAAGCTCCTGTATCTCGCACTACGCAACATCAAAAAACGCTGGAATCCAGCGCCATCGTTTCGTTCGCCATCCAGGTTATCTGGGATCGCTGCTGTGCCTGAACGGCATCGCGCCGGCATCCGGCAATACGTTCACTCTTTTGGCGTCGATCGCCGCGACATTTGCTGCGTACGCCTATCGGATCCGTGTGGAGGACGCAATGTTGGTCGCCGCGTTCGGAGCACCCTACGAGAGATATCGTCGGGAGACTGGGGCAATTCTGCCTTTCTTCCGTGTGCATGGGGAATCTGTCTAACTCTTCGAGATCTCCCGCATGGACATCCAACTCCTGCTCGTCCCCTACGATACCGCCCGGCGCGGCTCGCGCTGCGGAGCCGGACCCGAGCACCTCGTCCGTGCCGGTCTCCCTGCTCATCTCCACCGTAACGGACACGTCGTTACCGCCATCCACATCATTGAGGATGACCCGGCCGATCCACCCGCCGAGATCCGGACGGCGTTCGAGCTCGCGCGGCGACTGGCCACTGCCGTTCGATCCGCTCGCGCCGCCGGTCACTTTCCGCTCGTGCTCAGCGGTAATTGCAACACGGCAGTGGGCACCCTGAGCGGCCTGACACCTAATCGACGCGCGACCTTCTGGTTCGATGCCCACGGCGACTGCAATACACCCGAGACTACCAACACGGGGTTCCTGGATGGCATGGGCCTCGCCATGACGACGGGCCTGTGTTGGCATGAGCTGGCGGCCACCGTGCCCGGATTTCAGCCCGTCGCGGCCGAGGCGACCTTTCTGCTGGGCGCCCGAGACCTCGATGTGTCGGAGGCAGCTCTTCTGCAGGGATCCGCCATTACCTCCATGGCAGTCGGACAGATCCCGGAAGAGCTGCCGAATATTCTGGCGAAGGCGCCATTGGCGGATACCCTCGGCTATCTCCACTTGGACCTCGACGTACTGGATCCGTCCGTCGGCCACGCGAACTACCTGCCGGTCCCCAACGGCCTCTCCCTTTCCCAGCTGACCGCCGCTGTGGCCGCAATCCGCGCCCGCGTCCCGCTCGGCGCCGCCGCGCTCACCTCCTACTCGCCCGAAGATGATCACGATCAAGGTGTCTGCAAGGCAGCCTTCGCCGCGATCGATGCAATCGTGGCCAAGGGCGCCTGAGTATCGCAGCAAGGCGACGGGCGCAGCCGTCGATGATCGCGCGGACTTCACTGGCCGAGCCCGCCTCCCCCCGCGGCGCATTGCTTGCCCTGAATCTCTCCAGAGTGCGCATCGCGCGCTCCGTTACCGCATTGCGAGGAGAGCCCCATGCCACGCGTCAAATCCAAGAGCAAGAACCCAGCGACCAAAAACACCAAGAACGCCAAGAGTACCACCAGCAACAACACCAGGAGCAAAGACACGGCGAGCGCGTCCGCGAAGATGCAGAACGACAACGTCTCGCCTGCGAAAAAAATCGAGGAGCTCTACTCCCTCGTCGAAGGGATAGACATCGCGATGATGACATGCCGCAACTTCGACGGCACGCTCGTCTCGCGCCCGATGTCCACGCAGGAGAAGCGCCCGCGTGTCGACTTCTGGTTTGTCACCAGCATCGAGACGCACAAGGTCGATGAGATACAGGCGCAGCCGGAAGTGAATCTCGCCTACTACAACAACAAGTCGCGCGAGTGGGTCTCCGTGAGTGGCACCGCGCGTGTCGTGACCGACCGCGACCTGATTCGCACGCTCTACAAGCCGGATTGGCAAGCATGGTTCGGCGATGAAGGCGGCAATCGCAACGGCGGCCCGATGGATCCACGACTCGCGCTCATCGAGGTCGAGGCGCACGAGGCGACGTACCTCAAGTCGAATCAGCCGCGCGCCGTGCAGCTGTTCAAGGTCGCAAAGGCGCTCATCACCGGCGACACGCCGAAGATCAGCGACATGCGCCACGTCGGAAAGAAGGAGCTGGAAGCGCGGCGCTAGCCCGCGCCGCTCGCGTCAGCGGTTCGGCCTCGCGAGCCGCTGCGCGAACAGCCACTTCCACAGCTCTTCGTCGGCATACGCGGGCTCCCAGGCACCGTGGCCTACGTCCGGATACTCGGTGTATTTCACATCGGTGCCGGCATCACGCATCGCCTGCACGAGCCTTCGTGATTGCACGGTGGGCACGACGTCGTCCTTCGCGCCGTGAAAAATCCAGATCGGCAGCCCCTTCGTCTGCGCCGCGACGTACGCGTATGGATCGTCGCCCTTCACCGCAACGTAGAGATTCGCCATGTCCGCGGATGGCGTCAGTCCGCCCGACACTGCGACCGCCGCCGCGAACACGCCCGGATGATCCACGATCTCCTGCCACACTCCGTAGCCGCCCATCGATAGACCGGTCACGTAGACACGCTCACGATCTCCGTGAAACTCCTTCACGCTCTTCTCGAGCGCAGCAAACGCGGCGTCCGCAGTCGCTCCGCGGAACACGCTGTCATCCGGACACTGCGGCATCACCACGATCGCGTTGAACCAGTCCCGGTGCCAGCGAATCTGCGACGGCATCCCGACCTGCGTTTGCTTGAGCCCATCGCTGCCGCGCTCCCCCGATCCATGCATGAACAGGATCACGGGCAGCGACTGGTGGCCGTCATAGCTTGGCGGCACGTAGACCTGATACTTCATCGTGAGCGCGCCGGACTTCGCCGTACGGTCGAGAAAACCCGTCGGCCTCTGCGCCGGCAGCGCCGCCGCAAGCGCGACCATCACCGTGCACCACGACAGCACCTGCGCAGGCATCATATGGTATCTCCCTGCGCCAGCTTCGCGCTGATCACAGGATAGGCAATGAGTAGTTGGGCGAGTCCAAGCGCATTGCTGTGTCGCTGCATGCCGTTCGTGGTGAACTGGCCCGTACGACGCTGCAGAATGGAGTGGAGCTCCGGACATTGTCGCATCAGTGCCTGCTCCGCTTGCGCCGTCTCCGCATCCGAAATTCGGCCGTCGATCTCGAGCACGGCGCCGGCTCCGCGCTTTCGCAGCTGGAGCCTCGCCGCAGCCAACGGGGACTGCTCGAGGACTTCACGGAGCGCCGGATGCCGCACCTGATCGCGCATCGCAACGGTGGCGTGGAGCTTCGTGTCGTCGATTGCGTTCGGCCCTGGACGAAAGCGCACTACCATGTCCGCCTGATCGCGCTGGGGACGAACAAAGGTGGCGGAGACACCCTCGCGATGCTCGAGGATATCCTGCACCTCCCCTGTGGAATAGCCACGCTTCGCGGTGTCGCGAGACACCTTCCAGCGATGACGCAACGGTTCCGGCGTGTCGAGATACACGCTCACGTCATAGTGTTCGCGCAACGCAGGAGAATACAGGCCGAGCAGTCCTTCCACAATCAGAAACTCGGCAGGGTGGATCACTCTGGGCGCATCGAAGTCGCCTGTCGCGTGATTGTACGGCGCTTTCCGCACGGCCTCGCCGTTCGCAAGTTGCTCGAGATGCTCGCCGAGCAGGTCGAGATCGTTGCAGTCCGGATGCAGCGCGCTGATGCGCAGCTCGCGACGGGCCTTCCGGTTGTGCTTGTGATAGTCGTCCGTGGTGACGACGGTGACACGCTCATCGCCAAGGAGAGCGCTGATGCCGTCCCCGAGTGTCGATTTGCCTGCGGCGCTGTCGCCTACGATGGCGAGCAGGATCGGACGGAGCGACATCGGGAAACTTTGTACCCGACTGGGGCGGCGAGCAAGGCCACGCGTGCACCTTGCCCGCACTTTCCCGCCGCGATCGTGGGACGCCCGACTACACTCCCACGTCCACGCGCAGCTCGAGCGTGCGCGGCCGCCCGACCGACGTACCGCTGAAGAACGCGCCCTTGAGCAGGTACCGCTTGTCGAAGATGTTGTCGACGAAGAGCTGCGGCCTGACGACCGTGCCGCCCACAATCAGGCTGTAGCCGAGCGCGCCGTTGAGGATGAAGCTCGGATCGACGTGGATGTCGAACAGTCCAGTGCCGATCGGCGCGGCGCGCGGCCCCTCCGGCGCGAGGAGGGCGAGCAACGCGATCACCGCGATATATCCGGCCGTGAGCATCGTCAGCGCCAGCGACGACGGAATGTCCTCGTGCGCGAACGCCGCGCGCAGCTGGAGCAGAGCGCCCGCGGCGCTGAGCGCGTACGCCGCACCGATCAGCATCCGCGCGCTTCGCCGCTCCTGCGCCTGGAGAGACGAGTGTACCACCACTGCCGGCAGAAACCCGAGCGCCGCGAACGCCGTCGCCTCGAACCACGCGTTCGGCGCGCCGCCAAGGTCGCGTGTACCATAGATGACCAGCGCGCCGGCGTTCCAGAGCAAGCCGAGCCCGGAGGTCGCGAGCGGGATGCGATCGGCCGCGCGCCCGCTGGCCTCACCACTCCGCCCCGAACGCAGCGTCATGACGCCGAGCATTGCGTAGAGGACGATCCCCGCGAGAAAGCCGAGGAGGTGGACGAGCGCGGCGGAGGAGTTCACTGCGCTAGGGCAACTGTCGGTTCAATTCGGAAAGATCGCCGCGATGCGATCGGCGATGTCCCATGGATTTCCGCCGGTGCGATTCGTCAGCACGATCACCGTGAGCTTGCGCTGAGGATACTTGAGGATCGCGTTGGTGAAGCCCGTGCTTTCGCCATGATGGCGCAGCTGCAGCTCGCCATTCACCGTCGCGACGAACCAGCCGTATCCGTAGCCACTCTCTTTCCCCGTCGTGAGCATTGTCGACGACCACGCCTCGTGCATCGTCGCGGCGTCGACCAGTGTCGCGTGATCGAGCGCGTCGTTCCACTTCACCATGTCCGTCACCGACGTGTAGATGCCGCCGTCGCCGAGCGTGGCGCTGGTGGAGCTCTGGTCGGTGCGGTCGAAGTGGCCGGAGGAATCGCCGGTGTATCCGTATGCGCGGTTGGGCACCGTGGATGCTCCCTTCACGTACGCGACGGTCGAGTCCATGTGCAGCGGCACGAAGATCCTGTCGTGGAGGAACTGCGGAAACGACATCCCCGATGCGTGCTGCACGATGAGTCCGAGCAGGACGTAGGCCGAGTTGCTGTAGTGATACGCCGAGCCGGGCGCGAAGTTCAGCGTGTCCGTGCGATGCACGAGACTGAGCACATCGTCGTCGTTCAACCGCGTCGTCTGCGAATCGGGAACGAAGTCCTCGTAGTCGACGATCCCCGACGTGTGGGCGAGCAGGTGGCGAATGTGGATGTCGCGCGCGTACTCCGGGAAGCCGGGGAGCACATCGATGACGCGGTCATCGTAGTGCAGCTTCCCATCCTTCACGAGCAGCATGATCGACATCGCCGTGAAGGCCTTGGTGAGCGACGCGAGCCGGTAGTCGGTGCGCACGGTGGCCGCCGTGTGCGCCTCGAGGTCCGCGCTGCCGAAGGCGCGCTCGTACACCACCTCGCCGCCGCGAAGCACGACCACGCTCGCTCCCGGCACGTTCGGCGAATTGTAAGGCGCGAGAATCGCGTCGATCGAGGCGCTTGCCGCCGTCGACCCATGAGCGGAAGGCATGTCAGTCAGGTTGTGGTTGACGGCGCGGCCGCCGCTGCACGCTGCCAACGCGAGCGCGATGAATCCGGCA
Organism: Gemmatimonadaceae bacterium; assembly: GCA_036564355.1. GTDB lineage: Bacteria > Gemmatimonadota > Gemmatimonadetes > Gemmatimonadales > Gemmatimonadaceae > FEN-1250. The sequence goes on from DATCPC010000026.1 coordinate 18,284, forward strand.
TACTGGTGGAGGCGTATCGAACGAGGATTCACGAGTCCGGCGGCTGGAGATACGGAACGGAGTGCCCGAGTGCATAGTATGGCGCCTGGGGACCCCGTTCGGTACGCTTGCCTGCCGCCCGCACTCGGCTTGGAACCCTTCGGTGCAAGGCTGTATTACTATAGATATGGACTCCTCCGCGGGGCAGTGATATGAATGGATTCGGATTGGCGGTCGGACTGGCCGCAGTGGGCATCGTTGCCCTCACCCTGAGTAGCCGCTCCACCGCACGCGAGGCGAATGGGACGCCGCGCCAGCCCGTCGTTCTGACGGACGCGCAGCTGGATACGACCTTGACTCAAGCCACAGAAGCGAAAAAGATGACTTACACGAAGCCGAGCGATGGCGATCTGAAAAAGAAGCTCACCCCGGAGCAGTACTACGTCACACAGAAGGCGGGGACGGAATCGCCATTCCACAACGAGTACTGGGACAATCACGAGGCGGGCATCTACGTCGACATCGTCTCTGGCGAGCCGCTGTTCAACTCCCTCGACAAATTCGAGTCTGGCACCGGCTGGCCGAGCTTCACGAAGCCGCTCGAGCCGTCGAACATCAAGTCGAAGGACGATCGCAGCATCGGCATGGACCGCACCGAGGTTCGTTCCGCGCATGCCGACTCGCATCTCGGTCACGTCTTCGACGACGGACCTCCGCCCACCGGCCTGCGCTACTGCATGAACTCCGCGTCCCTCAAGTTCATTCCGGCCAGCCAGCTCGATAAGGCGGGGTATGGCCAGTACGACACGCTGTTCTCGAAGTCAGCCTCGAAGTCGTCCGCCCACAAGCCGTGACGGGCCGCCACCATTGGATCGTTCGCGTGACGCATTGGGTCAATGCGATCGCGCTGACGCTGATGGTGGGAAGTGGTCTTCGAATCTTCAACGCCTACCCGGCCTTCGCACGGCGCGGGGAGCGGTTCTGCTGCTATCCGTTCGAGCACAAGGCGATTCCGAACGCCCTGACGTTCGGCGGATGGCTCGGCGGCGCGCGCCACTGGCACTTCGCGCTGATGTGGGTACTGGTGGTGAACGGGCTCGTCTACCTGTCGTTCATCTACCTGCACGGCGAATGGCGCGATCTCGTTCCTCGTCACGGCGATGCGCGCGACGCGCTCGCGATGATCAAGTTCTATCTGTTCGTGACGCCGACGCATCCGAGACAGGGGAAGCACAACGCGATGCAGAAGGCGACGTACTTCGCGCTTCCGCTGCTCGCGATCGTGCAGGTGCTCACCGGGCTCGCGATCTGGAAGCCCGTGCAACTGGGATGGATCACGGCGCTGTTTGGCGGCTTCGTGTGGGCGCGCTACTGGCACTTCATGACGATGGTCGCGTTGGTCGTGCTATCCTTCGCCCACATCTTCATGGTGTTCGCGGTGGATCCGTACTCGATTCAATCCATGATCACGGGTGGCTATCGCGAGGACCTCTCTCCCGAAGCACGGAACGCGCGCCCGTTCTATCATCTCCTCCCGCGCTGGCGCAATCGCGCGGCGCACGGAGACTGAGGTGGATCGCCGGCGCTTTCTGAGCGCGGGCGGGTTCTCGCTCACGGCCGCCTTTCTCGCCGCGTGCAACATCGACCGCTCCCCGCGCGCGCAGCGGCTGCTCGACCTGGCCGAGCACAGGAACGAGGGCGTCGAGCGATCGCTCTTTCACCATACATCGATGGATGGCGCGAAGAGCAATGCTAAAATTGCGGGCGCGGCGTTCCCATCGTACTTCGTGTCGAAGACCGTGCCGGTGTGGGATGAGAAGGTGCGCGGGCCCTGGGCGCTCGAAGTGAGCGGGCTCGTGAACAACCCCGTCAAGCTCTCACTCGACGATCTGCGGCGACTTCCCTTCCGCAGCCAGCGCGTGGACCACTTTTGTGTCGAGGGGTGGAACGCGATCGCGGTGTGGCAGGGCGTGCGGCTCAGCGACATCGCGCGCGTGGTGGGCGTGACGCCGGACGCGCACTACGTCGACTTCCAGTCATTCGACGATGACTACCACGAGAGCTGGGACATGGATAGCGCGATGCATCCGCAGACGCTCATCACCTTCGCCATGGATGGCCATCTCCTCGGCGCGGCACACGGCGCTCCCGCGCGCGTGCACTCGCCCGTGAAGCTCGGCTACAAGAACACGAAGTATCTGACGAAGATCGTGTTTCTACCACAAAAGAACGGCGGCTACTGGAGCGATCAGGGCTACGAGTGGTACGGCGGAGTCTGAGCTCCAGCCGTCAGCTCGCGCTGGGAAGCCTGGGATAGCGCGTGGCCACGGCCTCGAGATACTTGTCGATCGTCGCGCTGTGCCCCATCACGAATCTCGAGACGAAGCGGAAGACCGGGTTGTAGACCTCGCCGTTCTCCGTGATGCGCAGCGTGGTGGCATCGGTCGCCTGACCGGAGATCACCTCGTACGTCCAGCTTCCGCCAAACGGAAGATTGTCGTCCGCGATGCGGCTGACCATTCGCTGATTCGGCACGATGTCACTGAGCTCATAGGTAATCGCCTGGCCGCTGTTGGTCTCCCGCGCCCGCGGTTTTCCGTCTACGTCCGGCAGCACCTCGACCTTCGACACGGACTTCTGCCACGACGGGTAGTCGTCCACGTTGCGAATGAGCGCGAACAGCTGCGCCGGTGTCGCCCGGTAGGTCGCCTCGCGCGTGACCTCGTGCTTCACCGGAAGGTAGGATCCGACGAGCAGCACCATGACAATCAGCACGACCAGTCCGGTCACGGCCATCACTGAATAGCGAAACATGACACCTCCCGATCAGATGGTAGGCGGACGCGTGGCGCGTGCGGCGAGGAGCAGCGCGATGAACAGCACGAAGGCGGTGAACGCGAACGGCGCGCCTGCGTTCGCTCGTCCTCCGCTGCGTATCGCAACGGCGAAGATCTGCGACAGCATGAGCGGCGCGATCATCATCGCGATCCCCTGCAGGCTTCCGAGCGCGCCCTGCAGCCGTCCCTGCTCCGTCTCGCTCGCCTTCCGCGATGCGATCGCCATGAGCGATGGCGACGTGAGCCCGCCGAGCGATGCAATGGGGATGCTGATGAGAAAGAGCGTCCCCGTGTAGGCGAACGCGATAATCAGGGCGCTCAGCGCGCCGAGCGAGAGTCCGAGCAGAAGCGCGTTGCGCTCGCCGATCCGCTTGACGATCGGCCCGATCAGAAACGCTGACGCGATGGTCGACCCCACGCCGAAGAGCGCGAGCGTGAGTCCGAGCTGGCGCGCCGACCACGCATAGCGATAGTCGCCGTAGAGCACGAAGAGGGTCGGATAGACTTCGTGCGCGATGTAGTAGAGGAAGAAGGTCGCCGCCATCGCGAGCAGCTCCGGGTGCGCGCGCAGAAACGACAGCGATCCGAGTGGATTCGCCATGTGCCACGGCGTGTGCGCGCGCTTCTCGGGCGGCAGAGACTCCGGCAGAATGAAGTATCCGTACGCCGCGTTCGCGAGACTCAACCCACCCGCGACCCAGAACGGGAGACGCAGGTTGATGTCGCCGAGTACGCCGCCGACGGCGGGGCCGATGATGAATCCGAGTCCGAACGCGGCGCCGAGCATGCCGAACTTCGCTGCGCGTTGGTCGGGCGGCGTCACATCGGCGATGTATGCGCTCGCGGTGGGGTAGCTCGACGAGGTGATCCCCGAGACCATGCGTCCGACGAAGAGCCACGACACGGTTGGGGCGAGTGCCATCACGAGATAGTCGAGCCCGAGTCCGAAGTTGGAGAGAAGCACCACCGGGCGACGGCCGTAGCGGTCCGACAGCGCGCCGACGACCGGAGACGCAAGAAACTGCATGGCGGCCCAGACGAAACCGAACAGTCCAACGATCCGCGCGGCGTGCGCAACATCGCCGCCCTCGAACGCGACGACGAGCTTCGGCAGCACGGGAGCCATGATCCCGAGTGCGAGCATGTCGAGCGTGACGGTGATGAAGATGAACGCGAACGCCGCACGGGACCGACGAATCATCAGGGGACGTAGCGGGCGACGCCCATGCAGGTGACCGCGAGCAGCATGAGAACTGCCGCGGCCTGCCCCGCGCGATAGAGGCGATTCTGGAGTCGCGCGAGCTCGGCGGCCTGTGCGGCGGAAGGCGGCGTTCCCGATGCCTGAATCGACGCGCTGAGCTCACCTATCTTGCGCGCCGTGGGAGCGTTGACCGAGCTGCCGAGGATGGCGGTCACGATCGCGAGCGCGCCGCCAAGTGAAAATGTCCGGCCGGGCCCCGTGTGCATCCACGCTTCACCGAAGGCAGTGACGTCAAGCCAGAAGAGTGACAGCCCCGACAAGATCGTGAGCGCCATCAGGCCGATCAGGTACACCGGAAGCTTCTGGACGCGTACAATCTGCTGCATGAAAGTTCCGCCAGCGGGCCCGGTCGCGCGCACGGCCGGCAGCAGAAACCAGGCGATGAAGATAAGTGCGCCCGCCCAGGTGACGCCGACGACCACGTGAATGAAGCGCGCGAGCAGGAACACGGACATTCCGTTCATGTGAGACCTCGGGTTGGGCGTAGGGAAGGTGTACGAGCGCTCGCAACACTATGTCACGCCAGGTCGCTCCGCCAGCCGCCGCGCGCGTTACACTGGCGTGTCCGCTTTCGCCGGTGACGCACGCTTTCCTGGCAGGGGTCTCACAGAGCGAGGTGCGCTGATCCAACTGCGCCCATAGCCGTCTCTTCGCCGCGAGGACGTGACGTGTATCTCTGGTCGGATTGGACCGAAGGGCTAGCGGGATGGCCGCGGAGTGACTGCGGCCGGCGCACCGCGCACGAAGGCGATGTAATCGGTGGGCGACGGCTCGGCGCCTGCACCCCGCACCACCAGCGCAACCTGCCCACGGTGGTAGCAGCCGTGAAGCACTACCTGGAGGAGCATGTCCTCCACCGTCGACTCGAACGCGAGGCCGGCGCTGTTGCTGTAGGCCACCCGCCGTTGCAGCTGCTCGGAGGTGTTGGACGCGAGCAGCGCGCGCAGGGCGGCGGCGTTTTCGGCTGCGAGGTCGGCTGCAGCCGCGAGCGAGAGCTGCGGCCAGATTTTTACGCGGGGCGTGCGCTCCAGAATGCGCGACAGCCACGCGTGCTCAGTGCCCAGAACGTGCGCGTAGAGGTCGAGAGCGCGCGCGTCTGGATGCGGCATCGCTAACAGGGAGTCGAGCACGCGTCGGTCGGCCCACTCCAAGTGGTCCAGCAGCTTGCTCAGCTGCCGGTCGGCGGCGGGCGGAGCCTCAGTCGGCATACGGGTAATCGGGATCCGCGAGTCGCGATGCGCGCGCGGATGCCTCCGGCCCCGCGATCTCTCGCGCGAGCTGCAGGAGCATCGGGCTCAGATGCTCTCCGTATCGTAGCAGGCTGGCGGCGCGCGCCCGGCGCGCGAGCAGAAAGGCGAGGAAGGGCTGGTCGGCCTTCTGCGCGTTGCACGCGGGGCAGCAGAGCACCAGGTTGTCGCGGCGGTCGTACGCGGTCTGCCCGCGGCGCGGCGTCACGTGATCGAGCGTCATCAGCTCGGCGTCGAATCTCCGCTCGCAATACGCGCACACCGAGCCGTGTCGCGCCAGCAGCCATTCGCGCGTGGCCTGATAGGCATTCCGGCTGGTAGGGAGCGAGGTCGGGCGCGGCGCGGTACTCGTGCGACGGCGAGGACGACGAGGGCGGCGGGGTGTGGTCACCGGGCGTAGCGTGTGGTCATGAGTCACTTGAAAGATAGCCTTCTCCGGTACGCTTGGCACCGGCCGATGCGGCAGGCCCGCGATTTATTCGCGCGCCGAGCCAATCTTGTACTGAAGTAGCGCCACCGCCTTCGCCGGATCCGGTACTTCGATGATGAGCTGGTCGTAGAACTCGTGATCCAACTCGAGAACGATCGTGCGCTCCGGGTCATGCACATCCCAGAACACGTTATTTCCATCCCGGTGGAACATGCCGGCGGTGAGAATGCCGGGAACGTTGGTGCCCAGCAGGCGCATCCCGTGATACCATCCGCGCGCCGCCGCGGGATCGGCGCGCACGCCCTTGATGTGCGCGAGCGGAATCTCGAGCCGGCTTCGCAGACTCCACAACTTGTCGAGTCCCTCCACCTCGAACACCGCCTTCTCACCATGCACCGAGATGTCGACCATGTGGCGCTCATGGGCGAAAGAGAAACGAGTCAGCCGGCTGGAACGAGCGAGTGGCGCTCGATGACACCATCGATTGCGCGGCCATCGAGTGTGAAATAGAGATGGCTCTCCGTGACGGACAGCTGAAAGGACATGCGGCGATCGAGCCGCGCAATCAATGCGGCAAGCAGCGCTCGATCCACCGCATACAGCTCGATCTCCTCCACGCGATGAATGCGCTCGCCCGCATACTGGCGGAGCAGCTGCAGCGGATCCCGGTGCGTGTAGATCGCGACGCGCGGCGCGGCCTTGCTGGCCTTGTGCAATCGCGCCGCATCGGGTGCTCCGAATTCCACCCACAGCTCGAGCGCGCCCGTGAGATCGCGCACCGCAAGCGGCGGCTCGTCCGGCTCCGCAATCCCTCGCGAGAAGCCGATCCCCTCGGCGTACTCGAGACAGTACGCGATCACGCGTGTGAGGAGATACTCTTCCGTCTCCGATGGCTGCTGCGCCACGCGCAGCGCGAGCGTATCGTAGACATTGCGGTCTACGTTCGCGAGCTCGATGTCGAAATTGTAGATCGTCGCGGTGAGCGCCACTCTCGGTGCCGTTCGCTAGCGTCCGCGCTGCCCCGATTTCTGCGATGTATCGCGTGGCTTCACGTGCGTTTGCGGCGCCTTCGATTGACGCGGCGCCCAGATCGGCGCCTTGGGTCCGCGAGTATCGCCCGGCTTTGGAGCAGCCTTGGGGATCGCGGTGTGTCTCTTCTTCATGATGACCTGCGGTTTGAGAACGAGCCTCGTGCATCAAAGGTAGCGGCAGCGGGCCGAGCGACGATCTTGCCGACAAGCCAGGGTGCTCTATACTAGACCCACAATGCCAAGACTGTGGCTCGGGTGTCTCGCTGGAGTCATCTACGGCGCGCTGTCTGCCGCGTCGATGCTCCCGCTCTCCTTTCCAGATAAACGCGCGGCACTCACCGGCGCGTTCCTGAATCGTTTCGCGATCGGGGTCATGATCGGCGCATCGGTCGGCGCCCCACAGATCGAGCGCCTCGGCGCTCCCGGCTGGCTCGTCGGGGCGGGCATCGGCATCCTGATCAGCGCCGCCGACGCTGTCATCACCAAGGCGTATCTTCCGATTCTCATCCTCGGTGCGTTCGGCGGCGGAATCGTGGGCGAGGTCGTTACGCGCTGGGGTTTCTGAGCGCGACCTCCGCCCTGCCGCTCGTCGCATCGAGCAGCGCATCGCGCATCGCCTCGACGCTCGCCACCGGCACGCGGAGCCGGAAGCTCGCCTTCTCGCCGTAGTCTTCGCCCAGTGACGTGGACTCGAAGCGGGGAAGCAGCTGCTGAACGGCCGAGATGCTCTCGTAGCCGACGGCGACGATGAGCTCCGCGTAGTCGATTCGCTCGACGCGCGGCATGGTGGCGAGCGCGAGCTGCACGGTTCCGCCGTACGCCTTCACGAGGCCGCCGGTGCCGAGGTTCGTGCCGCCGTAGTAGCGGGTGACGACGGCCGCAATGTCGCCGACGCCACTGTGCTGGAGCACCATGAGCATCGGGCGGCCGGCGGTGCCGTGCGGCTCCCCTGAATCGCTCATCCCGATGCGATCGGTGCTGCCGGGAGCGCCGATGACATACGCCCAGCAGTTGTGCGTCGCGTCCGCGAACTCGGCGTTCATCTCGCGCAGAAAATCCTGCGCATCTGATGCCGATGACACGCGCTGCACGGTGCAAATGAACCGGCTCCGTTCGATCGTCTGCTCGGCCCTGTGCCGCGCGCCCGGCACCAGGTAGCGCGCAGCGCCGCTCACCTGGCGCAGCTTGCCGCCACTCGCCACACCCACCAGAGCATCGGCAGCTGGAGCGGAAGGCGAAACCAGAGCGCCGCCTTCCAGAGCGCGGACGCGTTATACACGTACGCCAGGTGCAGCATCTGGACGTTCGCCGGGAACACCGCGATGAGGAGCGCGATCAGCTCCCACCCAGCCAGGCGTCGCGTGACCGGATGGAGCACGCCGAGCCCTCCGAGGATCTCGAATGCTCCGCTGAGAGCCACAAGCAAGGGCGCGTTTGGCAGCCACGGCGGGACGATCGCCGCGTAGAGCTCGGGCTGCACGAAATGCATGACTCCGGCAAAGATGAAGAAGCCGGCGAGCAGTACGCGAGGCCACGTGAGGCCGAGGCGGGTGAGCCCGAGTTTCGGTGTTCCTTCGGAAGGCGTCATGCTATTCGGGGGCTCGTTCGCATGGGCCGCGGCATCGACCACTGAGCCTGCGCGTGCTCAGGGCCCGGCCTTGGGAATGGCGAAGATCCAGACGAGCATCACGATGAGGATGACTATTCCACCGAAGACGATCTTGTGGTGGATCTTTCGTTCGCCACTGCTCACGGGATTCCTGGGTGACGTGTGCTAGTGCACTTCGCGCAAGTGCGTGACGGCGAACACGCGGTCGACGCGATGTTCGCGAATGTATAGTACCACCAGGTAGCGGCGGCGCGTGTTCTCTCCCCACCGGCGCCGGCGCACGTAGTCGCAAGTGACATACTCGGTTCCGGGCTCCTCGGGTGCGGAGAGGGCTTGCAGCGTGTCGCCTTCGTCGGACTGGAGGGTGTCGGACCGCACGCACGCGAAGCCCTGGGTAACGAGCGCACGCTCGGCGCTCGCATCGTTCGCGCCGACTGGAATCGCACGCCGCACGCGCGCGGTGAGCTCGTACGAGTCGACGCTCCCTGCCACGAGCGGCGGCTCCGCGGAGCACGCGAGGAGCGCGGCAGCGAGCAGAGCTCCGGTGCGCCAGCGCCGCGGCACGCCGTGCTAGACCTTCTTCCGCCCCGCCGCCACGAGCGCCACACCAGCCACGACGGCCACGACGCCGGCGACGGGCGGAATGAAGCCGCGATCCTCCTTCGAGATTTCGAGCCCGCCGACCTTCACCGAATCCTTGTTCTTCGTGTAGCTGATCCCCTGCATCGCGAGCACCACGACGCCCGCGATGATGAGAATGACGCCGATGATTCCGAGTGGTCGCATGCGGAGCTCCTGTTGGTGTGGTCGTCCACCGGTCGCTCGACCGGCGTCGTGCAGGAAGGCGCGGGCTAGCTGGCCGAGAGCGACTTGCCAATTTCGCGGATCTGCGCGGCGTGCCGGGCCTCGTGCAGTGCCGTCGCCACGATCCAGTGATACATGTTGAGCGGCCCGAACACAGGGTGCGATTGCACCAGGTTCTCGAGCGACACGCCGTTCGCATCGTGCAGCGCCAGCACGATCGCCGCGCGCGACTGCTCGAGCGCCTGCTGGCCCGACGCCGCATCGAGCGCGCCGCTGGGACGCACCGGCTCGGGCGCTACGATCTTCCTGCCGCGGTCGGTGACGCCGCCTGGATTCGCGAAGCTGGCGACGACCGAGCTCGTCTCTGTATCCGGGCCTACGCAACTCGCGCGCGCGGCGGCGACCTGCCTCGTCAGCAGCGATGCGACACGCCGTTCGATCAAGGACAGATGTTCGACCACCTCGGCCACTGACCAGCCACCATCCCCTGGCTTGATCTCGCGGAGCTTCGCTGGTACCGACGCCACGGCCTCGCGAACCTCGTGGCTGTGCAACTCGAGATAGTCGAGGAGCTCTTGGATTCGCGGATGCATGCTCGAGGGCTGCGATGCGACGGATGACATTGTGGCCACTGTCTAAAGGTGCTGCGGATCTCGGACGGTTCGCTCGCTCACCACATTGCCGGTGTTGAGCGTGCCCGCGGGCTCGAACAACAAAATCTCGGCCTCTTCCGTAGCGACGGGCCGATGCTCCACACCGCGCGGTACGATGAGAATATCGCCCGGCGCGAGATCGATGCTGCGATCGCGAAACTCCATTCGGAAGCTGCCGCGATGGACGAGAAAGAGCTCGTCCTCTCGCGCATGGTGGTGCCAGTCGAAGGAGCCAAGGATCTTCACGAGCTTCACGTCCTGTCCATTGAGCTCGCCGACGATCCGCGGGTTCCAATGATCGTCGATCGCCTCGAATTTTCGCGCGAGCACCACCTTCTCGATTGCCATCGTGCCTCCCCGCTCACTCACTCTGTGGTCCGCCGTTCGACTGGTCGATGGGCGACTCGATCTCGGTGTGAAATCCCGCAAGCACACGCTCGAGGACATCTTCGAGATCGTGTCCCTCTTTCCCTTGATAGGCGAGCGCTACGTGACGGGCAAGGTCGGCGAGCACGATCCCCCAGGCGGCTGGATCAGGCCACACATCAGTTCGGAGCACGACGTGCTGTTCGTCGTTTGCCACCCACAGCCGGGCGATCTCGAACGACCTCGTATCCTCGTGCGCCGCGGGCGGCGGCGCCATCTCATCCTTGGGATAACTCATGCCACTCGCGCGCGGGCCAGGTTCGTGCGTTCATTCAGAAGGGCAGGATGCCCCATTTCACATTCAAACGCTAGAGACCGATCATGGCCAAACAGGACACTTCACCCGCGCCGGTCACGCGCGAGCAGCTCGTCGCGGGTCTGCAGCAGGATCTCGCCCGCGAGTACAAGGCGATCATTCAGTACGTGATCTTCAGCCAGAAGCTCGACACGGCGCGATTTCAGAACATCGCTGGCGAGCTCGAGAAGCACGCGCACGAGGAGCTCGACCACGCGCTCGCCATCGCGCGCCAGATCGACTACTTCGGCGCCTACCCGGTGCACACGCCGGCGCCGGTCGACGTGTCGGAAGACAATGAGGAGATGCTCTGGGCAGACTTGCGCGCGGAGGACGACACGATCAACCACTATCGTCAGCGCATTCGGCAGGCGGAAGAGCTTGGTGAGTACGCGCTCGCCGAGGTGCTGCAGGAGCTCATCAAGCAGGAGCAGGATCACCAGATCGATCTCGCCTCCGCGCTCGGCGTGGTACCGAGTCCGCATCAGCGGAGGACCGAGGGGCCGAAGAAGGGTAAGAAGTAGGCGAGCGGAAATGGGCCCAGCGCCACCATCGACGCTGGGCCCAGCTACGTCAGCAGTCGAATCCGACGACGCACTTCCCTACGCGCTCGGGGAGCGCGCCCTTGATCATGTCGTCCCACAGCTACGCAGCCTCTCTGGCGTTCGGATTCGCATCGCGTAGCTTCGAGCTCGTCGACAGCTGCGCTCCAAAGATCGAGTGTCGCCCCTCGATTTCTCACTTGCGGAGCAGAAGAGACGTGGAGTCCGACGTCCATTCACTCATTGAGCGAGCAGACCGCTCCGACCGGGCCGCAGCGGACGCCCTGTTCACGATGCTGTATGCGGAGCTGCACGGGCTGGCGGAGAGCAGCCTGCGCCGCGCAGGAGCATCGATCACACTCGGCCCGACGACGCTCCTGCACGAAGCGTATCTCGATATGGCCGGCCGCGAAGGCGTGGCGTATCCCGATCAGGCGCGCTTCCTCGGCTACGCCTCGCGTGCGATGCGGGGGCTGATCATCGACTACACGCGTCGGCGACGCGCGAGGAAGCGAGGACGAGAGCTCGAGATCACGCTCGACGGCGAAGAGGTGCAGCGCGCCGATGCCATGCGTGTTGCCGAGGAGCTGGAACAGCTCGGCGACGCACTCGACGAATTGGCGACGCTCGAGCCTTCACTCGCCGAACTGGTAGACATGCACTTTTTCTGCGGCTTCACGTTCGCCGAGATCTCGGCGCTGCGGAATGTCTCGGAGCGGACGGTTCGGCGGGACTGGAGGAAGGCGCGCCTGCTCCTCCACCGCACGCTCCTGAGCGGCGACTAGTTGAGGCCCCGTACGCGCGGTCGGCGGTGACGACTCACCTCAATGTCCGGTTCGCCTGCGCGATTGCGATTTACATAATGGCGGGACATCCTGGCGGATGAGCCCGCACGAGGGAGGTCAGGCAGCGAACCGCTAACCGAGAGTGTTATGCGCCGCGCGACGTGGAAAACGTGTTTGGCGGTGGCCAGTCTGGTCGCACCGCTCGTGAACTGCGCAGACGACAAACCGGCGGCTACGACGGAGCCGTCCGCATCGCTACGGGCGCCTGCGCCTGCACCGGGAACCGTGACGCCAACGCTGGTGCGCCAGCTCGCCGCAGGGCGCGGCGTGGTGCCGCTGGAGCGGGCGCCGTTCGTGCGACCGCCGCTGGCAAGACTCGGTCAAGCGCTCGCGTTCGACAAAATTCTCAGCGGCAACCGGGATATATCCTGCACCACGTGTCACCTGCCGGAGTTCGCGACGGGTGATGGTCGGAGTCTTTCCGTAGGGCAGGGGGCAACCGGAATCGGCCCCGGGCGCACGCTGCCGTCGGGGATCTTCATTCCGCGAAACGCGCCGCCGCTCTTCAATATCGGCGCGATGAAGCATCTGTTCTGGGACGGCCGCGTCCAAATCGACGCACACGGCCAGCTCAACACGCCCGCCGGCCCTCAGCTCTCACGCGAGATGCTCCGCGTGCTCGAGTACGGACCGGCATCGGCGATCGCGCTGTTCCCGGTCGGCAATCGCGACGAGATGCGCGCCTACGGTGGAAACGAGCTCGCCGCCATTCCTGACAGCGACAATACGGCGATCTGGGCGGTGTTGATGAAGCGCATTGGTGCGATACCCGAATATCGACGCATGTTCGAGGAAGCGTATTCGGGACAGCGCTTCGAGCGGATGACATTCGCTCACGCCTCGAACGCGATCGGCGCGTTTCTCGTGGACAGACTCACGTTTGCGAACACACCGTGGGATCGCTTTCTCGCCGGCCGGGACAACGCCCTCACGCCGAAGCAACTGGTCGGCGCCCAGACGTTTCTCACGCTCAAGTGCTCGCTCTGTCACAACGGATCGACCTTCAGCGACGAGAAGTTCCACGACGTTGCCGTCGCGCAGATTGGTCCCGGTAAAGGGAATGGCCCGAGCCTTCGCGATGATTTCGGTCGCATGAACATCACGGGAATCGAGACGGATAAGTATCTCTTCCGCACGACGCCGCTCCGCAACGTGGAGCTCAGTGGTCCGTACGGGCACGACGGTGCCATCGCGACGCTGCAGGGCTTTGTCGAGCACTACAGCGAATCCGACCTGAAGCTGCTTGCCTTCGATCCGTTGCAGCTCGAGCCGTCGCTTCGCCCCACGCTTCTCCCCAATTCGACGGATATTCTCGCACAGCGGGACACGTTGTTGAAGGGTGTGGTGCTTACGCCGGTCATCGTGGGTCAGCTAATGGATTACATGAGCGCGCTTACGGATGATCGCGCGCGCAACCTCACTGAGCTCACTCCGAGACGCGTCCCGAGCGGATTGCCCATCGACCGGTAGGGAATAGCGGATGGGCGCTCGCCGTGTCGTGATTGGGGTGTTGGCGGGAAGGGCTGCCCGGTCGTACCGTATGATCACTCTCTCGGGATGAACGGGTGGCTCTTCTGGATCGCGACCGCTGGCGCGTGCTGTCGCCGATGCTCGACCGCATGCTCGATCTCTCCGAATCGGATCGTGCCTCGTGGCTCGCTGAGCTTCGCACCGATTCGCCGGATATCGCGGACGAGCTGTCGTCGCTCCTGGCGAGCGACGCCGCCGCGAGCGCGCGTTCATTTTTGGAATCACCACCGGAGGTAACGCTCGAAGGTCTCGAGCTCGGCGCGTACACACTCGAGCGCCCGCTCGGTTACGGCGGCATGGGCTCCGTGTGGCTCGCGCGCCGAACCGACGGAAGATTCGAGGGCCGCGCGGCGGTCAAGCTCCTCAACCTCGCGCTCGTCACACCCACCGGTCAGGCGCGCTTCCGGCGCGAGGGATTCGTTCTCGCGAAGCTGGCGCATCCCGGCATCGCGCGACTCCTCGACGCCGGCGTGAGCGCGGGTGGCCAACCGTATCTCATGCTCGAGTATATCGACGGCGAGCCGATCGATGAGTACGTGGAGGAGCATCACCTGCCGCGCGATGCGCTCATCCGGCTCTTCCTGCAGGTGCTTGACGCCGTCGGCAGTGCACACGCGAACCTGATCGTCCATCGAGATATCAAGCCGTCGAACATTCTGGTGACGAACGACGGCGTGGTGAAGCTGCTCGATTTCGGCATCGCAAAGCTGCTCGACACCGACTCGAGCGGTGATCGTGTCGCTCTCACGGCGGAGGGCGCGCGCGCACTCACGAGGGATTTCGCGGCGCCGGAGCAAATGCGCGGCGATGCGATCACGACCGCGACAGACGTCTATTCGCTTGGCGTTCTCCTGTACCTGCTCTTCTCCGGCAGACATCCGCGTCCGGACTCTGGCGACGCCGAACCGGCGAAGCTGCGCGAGGGAGATCTGGACACGATCCTCGGGAAGGCGCTGCGAAAGGACGCTCGCGATCGGTACCAAACCGTCGGCGCGTTCGCGGAGGATCTTGGGTGCTTCCTCCGCCACGAGCCAGTGAGCGCACGGCGTGCATCGCTCGCGTATCGCGTGGGGAGGCTCGTGCGCCGGCATCGCGCCGGTGTAGCAGCGGCGACGACGACGCTCGCGGCGCTCATCAGCGCCACTATTTTCTCCGCCACGCAAATGCGCGAAGCGCAGCGACAACGAGATGCCGCGATCATCGCGAAGCAGCGCGTTGGCGCACAAAGCGAATTCCAGACGCTGCTCATGTCACAGGTTGGCGAGAAGCCGATCACGATGCGCGAGATTCTCGATCGCGGGCGCGTCGTGCTCGAGCACGAGCATGCCGGCGATCCGCGCTTCCTCTCGACGATGCTGGTAGAGCTATCGGCGAATTACGCCAAGCTTGGCGACAGCGAGATTCGCGGCACGCTGCTCGCGCGCGCGGAATCGATCGCCGTCGCGAGCGGCAACCGGGAGCCGATTGCCGGGATTCGATGTCGCCGGGCGGATAATGCGCGCACGATGGGCGAGTACGATCTCGCGCGACAGCTGTTGAAGGGCGCCGACTCCCTGCTGCAAGCGATGCCTGATCCTGGGGCAGAGACCGCCTGTCTCGAGGCCGTCGCGGCTCTTGACATCGAGGTCGGCGACGGTGCGCGCAGCGTGCCCGCGATGCGCCGCGCAATTGCCATTCTCGATAGCCTGGGAAACGCGAGTGGTCTCGAGTACAATGGGTTGCTTTCCTCGCTTGCCAGCTCGCTCGACCGGCAGGGGCATCACCGCGAAGCGATCGCGATGTTCCTGCATGCAATGGCCGCCATGGATTCGGCTGGAAGTGGCGAGACGATGGACCGCGCGATCGCGGAGCACGACCTGGGTGTGTCACTCAGCGATTTGGGAGAGACGGCGGAGGCTGAGCGACTGTTGCACGACGTGCTCCTGCGCATCGAGCGAAGCGATCCGACCGCGCATCTCCCATCGCAGCCGCTCATTCACTACGCACAGACCGCGTACTTCAATCAGAATTCCGATTCGTCGAAGAAGTATTTCTCCGTGCTCGCCGCGCAGGCAACGCAGGAGCACAACAGCTATTGGCAAGGACGCGCGCTCTTCGGCCTTGCGCAGGCGCAACTGCAGAGCGGCGAGATTGCTGACGCGAAGCACACCGTGGCGCGGTTTCGCCTCCTTGCTGACAATCCCAAGTTGGGAAGTACCGACGACCACATCGTGGACATCAGGATTCTCGATGCGCGGCTCGCGCTGGCGTCGGGCGATGCTGGTGCAGCATACGCGGGCGCGACAAACGCGCTTCGCTCGCGCAAGTATTACGACGGTGCTCGAAAGACGACCTTTCGCGCCGCGCTGCTCCTCGCCTCGGAGGCAGCGCTCTCGTGGCACCGGAGTGACGTCGCGCTCCGCCTGGCTCGCGACGCGCGCAGGATCGCCACTCTGGATTCGCTCGCGGACTCGCGAAGCGCGTACGTCGGCGAGGCGGGACTCGCCGAGGGGCTCGCGCTCATTGCGAGCGGCGACACCGCGGCCGCTCGCGCGACACTCGATCATGCACTGGTGGCGCTGCGAAACGGCGCTGGCGCCGGGCATCCGGCCGTTCGCGAGGTAGAGACGCTCCTCGTGAGACTCGGCCGATAGCATTTCAGCCGCAAATGGAGCGTTGAGGCCACTGCGGCACGAGCGTGTTCAGTCACCGCGGCGTCGCTTCCATCACCCAGACGTCGCTCTGACGATCGTTGATCGTGAAATACATTTTCCCCGCGCCGATGCTCCATTCGGCCCGATACGAAGGCAGCGCAGGGTCACTGAAACGCAGCAGCAGCGTCGGTTTTCCACCCGAGAAGGGAATGGACCAGAAAGATGCGTCCCCCCGCGGATCGTGACTCTTGAAGTAGAGCGTCTTGCTGTCCTCACTCCAGAGCGGCATTTCCACCGGCGCGCCGGCACTGTTCGCCGAGTCGAGCACGATGCGCGGAGCGCCCGAATCCGGATTCACGACCATCAGCGATCCGCCAAGAAAGTAGCTGGTGTACGCGATCCACTTTCCGTCGGGAGACCAGGTTACCCACCCGCCGCGGGGAGCCCGTTGCACCGCCATTCCCCAATTGCCGTTCGCATCCTTACGCACTACCCACACGCCGTTGGACGGGAACATGTTGAACGTCAGCGCTCTTCCATCCGGAGCCCAATTAGGCTGCGACTCCTGCGCAGGCGTCGACGTGGCGGCGCGTACGGGACCGCCATCGAGCGGCAGGATATAGATATCACGAGTGCCCGAGCGCCACGAGTGAAATGCGACCTCCTTTCCATCGGGAGATGGCACCGGTGAGAAGTCATCGGCCGGATCGGTCGTGAGCTGCTCGGGCTCACCAGTCGGTAACCGCTGCCGATACAGATCGGAATTTCCACTCACGTCCGACGAATAGAACATCCATTTTCCGTCGTGGGACGGCACGGCGTTCTCGATGACCTGTGCGCCCGTGGTGACGGGAGTCGCGCTGGCCTCTGCAGCGCCATTCGGAGGAAAAGGCAGCGACCAAATGTTGGAGATCCCCGTGTACACGTCGTACGCGAAGCGCGTGCTGCTCGCAGAGAGTGAGATCGAGTGCGGATTGAGCCCAATGGTGAGGCGCTCGGGGTTGCCATCGGCGCGCCCCTCATGCGAGATGCGCACGGCGTAGATGTCGCGCGGGCCCATGCGGCTCGACACGAAGTACAGCCAGCGTCCATCGTGCGACCACACCGGACACTGATTGATGGAGATGCTATCCGATACGACAGACAATTCTCCATCCCGCACACGGGTGACTACCACGCGGCTGGGCGACAGGTTGCCAAAGAAGAATCCAAGTCGCGAGTAGTACGAGTTTTCCGACGCGCACGCGATGAGCTCACCATTGGGCGACCACTGGCACAGCGACGCCTCCGGAATGCGCGCAAGCGGGCGAACTCGACCATCCGAGCTCCGAACGTACACGGTGTCGCCAACCGAGTAGGCGAGCATTGCTCCGTCCGGCGACCAGGCCGCGGAGACGATCGCACCCTGCGGGGCGCGCTGCATTTCCGGCCGGGCCGGGCCGCCCGACGAAGGTGCGCTGAACACGCCGCCACCCGACAGAAAGAGAATGCGTGAGCCATCGGAAGACCAGGACGGATTCGTTTGCACCGCGAGTGAGTCGTCGGTAAGTTGCAGGGAACGCCCACCGGCAACCTGGCGAATGAAGATGCGCATACTCGCGGTCGTGCCGGCGGCGTACGCCACGTAGCGTCCGTCGGGCGAAATCGCCGGCTCGATCTCCATGCCGCGATCCCACGTCACCTTACTCGACTTGCCAAAGGAAGCGATCGGCGATCGTGGTCGCCCGATGCGTGTGCCGGCGACAAAGACAATGGCGATGAGCGCTGCGGCGCCCGCGATCGAGAGAGGCAACGCTCGACGCGATGGCCTCGCGTCATCGCGTCTCCCACTCGCGCGTCGCGCGCTCTGATCGCCCGTCATCGCTCTCGCGAACTCCGCCGCGCTCTCGAACCGATCGGCCGGCAGCTTCTCGAGCGCCGTGAGCACCGCGTCCTCGAGCGCCGGCGGAATGCTCCGGCGCCGCGGAATGAGCCGCCGCGGATCTTCCGTCATGACCTTCGTCACGATCGCCTGCGCGCTCGGACCGGTGAAGGGCGGCTCGCCCACGAGCATCTCGTAGGTGACGGCGCCGAGCGCGTAGATGTCGGCGCGTCCGGTGATGTCGCGCTCACCGGCCGCCTGCTCGGGTGACATGTACTGCGGCGTCCCGACGCTCATCCCCGTTTGCGTCATTCGCTCGCCGGTGCGGGCCGCGCTAACGGCGAGCGCGATGCCGAAGTCGGCGACGAGCGCCGCGCCGTCGAGAAGCAGGATGTTCTCGGGCTTGATGTCACGATGGATGACGCCGTGCCGGTGCGCATAGTCGAGCGCGGACGCGACCTCCATTGCGATGCGGGTGGCCGTCTCGATCGAGAGCTGTTTCTCGCGCGACATTCGTGCGCGTAACGTCTCGCCCTCGACGTAGGGCATGACGTAAAAGAGAAAGCCGCCGGCCTCGCCGGAGTCGAAGAGTGGCAGGATGTGCGGGTGCTGCAGATTCGCCGTCGTCCGAATCTCGGCGAGGAACCGCTCGGCGCCGATCGCCGCGGCAAGCTCGGGCTTGAGCACCTTGATCGCGACCGGGCGGTCGTGTCGCAGGTCGTGCGCGAGATAGACGGTAGCCATTCCACCGGCCCCCACCTCGCGCTCCACCCGGTAGCGATCCGCGAGCGCGGTGGTGAGCCGATCCGGAATCTCGCTCATGTCGAGTCGGGGGAGGCAGGCCAGGCGAGAGAGCGCACGCCAGCGGCGCACTGGAGATGCGCGTCGCGGGCCACGGTATGTGTCGCGAAGTCTGACGTGGTGTCGGCCGGCTGAATGGGGCTGGCGTTCAGTCGATGAAGATGCGGTCGCACTGCTGGAAACACCAGTCAGCTTGCGCGTGGGGATTCTTCGCGGAGAGGCGCTTAATGCGCGCAGCCGGTCGCCTCACGCCAGCGGTTGCGCCCTGGCTCCGCCGCGCCGCGTGTCGAGCACGCGAAAAATCGCGCCGACGATGAGTAGCAACACGGTGATCGCGAGCGCGTTCAACAACGTTTGCGGATAGCCGATCTTCCCCACGTTGATGAAGGGATATGGATACCATCCGGCGAGCGCGCCGAGCGCCAGTATGTACACCAGATACGCAAACGGCCACACGAGATGCCGCAGCAGGCTCGAGATGTCGATGCGCGGCCACGGCCCGAACAGATACCAGCCCCCGACGGTCAGCACCGGCGCGACGTAGTGAAAGCCGATGTCGGCGAGCTTCGCGACCCCCTCGAGATGCACAATCGGGCGCAGCACGATGATGTAGGTGATGAACGTGACGGTCATGCCCACTATCGCCGCGATGCGCAGCACGCGCCACGTGCGGCCATCGCGATGGGGGCGCGCGATGAGCCCGAGCGCCGTTCCCGCCGCCAACAGGTTGCTCTGGATCGTGAAGTAGCTGAAGAAACGCAGCACGCGCTCCGCCAACCCCGCCGTTCTGCCGTCTGGCTGGGCGAGCACGCCGTGTCCCTGGATCACGAGCACGAGCTGCGCCACGATGGACACCGTGATGACGACGAATGTCAGCGCGTGCCAGGCCTTCGCCAACGACGGTCGGTTCGTCATCGCGGGGCCATGTGTTTGGCGACCGCGCGAATGTCGGCGAAGAAATCGCGACGCGCCTGTGCGCGCTCGCCATCCGGCGCTCGGAGCACGGACGAGGGATGCACCGTGGCGATCACGGTATCGGCCAGCGCCGATTTCACGGGCTTGCCACGTTGCTGTGTGACGCGAAACTGTTTCCCGAGTAGCGACTGTGCGGCGGTTGCGCCGAGTACGACGATGACGCGTGGCTTGATCACCTCGATCTCCTTCTCGAGCCAAGGGTGGCACGCGCGAATCTCCGCGTCGTTCGGCTTCTTGTGAATGCGACGCTTACTCTTGGCGCCACGCTCGTACTTGAAGTGCTTGACCGCATTGGTGAGGTACACCGACTTCCGATCGATGCCGGCATCCGCGAGCGCGGCGTCGAGCACCTTTCCGGCCGGTCCGACGAACGGATGGCCCATCTGCTCCTCCTGGTCGCCCGGCTGTTCTCCGACGAACATCGCCGTCGCGTCCTTCGGCCCCTCGCCAAAGACGACGCGTCCACACGTCCAGAGATCGCAGCCGCGACAGTGCGCCGCGGCATCGCGCAGCTTCGAGAGCGTCGCGCGCGCGGGAAGGTACGCGCCCGCGGAGCCGGCGCCGGTGCCACCGCGCGGGGACGCCGCGCCGTCGCTCGCTCGCTTCCTCGCTGTTGCCACGATCGCCTCTCCTCTCGCCGCTCTTGGAATGCCGACGAAGTTGCACTGCGCGTACCCGAGTGGACGACCAACGAAAACTCGAGAGCAGTTGTTCATCAGTTTGTCCGGAGGGTATTCTGGATCATCATCCCCGCGTCCGCGAGTCGTCCATGAGCGCATCGTCTGCTTCCGCCGGAATCGTATCCGCTGAGCCTGTTTCAGCCGTCGACCTTTTATTCCCCGATTTCGCTGCTGAACATGCCGCCACGCGCCGCCTGCTTGCGCGCGTGCCCGAAGGCAAGGGCGACTGGCGTCCCCACGAATGGTCCACCCCGCTCTACCAGCTCGCGACGCACGTTGCGGACATCCCGAATCGCGGTGTGTCGATTCTCACGACTGACGAGATGGACGCGACGACCCGCGTGGCTCGCGCGCCCCTCACCACTGCTGCGGAGCTTCTTGCCGCGCACGATTCGAGCGTGGCCGCCCTCGACGCCGCGCTCGCGGGGGCGAGCCTCGCGGATCTCGAAAGGGAGTGGCAGATCCGGCGCGGCGACCAGATTGTGATTCGCGGGAAGCGCCGAGAGCTGCTCCGAACCGTGATGATGAGCCACCTCATCCATCATCGCGCGCAGCTGGGCGTGTACCTGCGCCTGCTCGGCGTCCCGATCCCAGGCATGTACGGACCCTCAGCCGACGACATTGCGGGGCGCGCCAAGCCGTAAAGCCGGAAGGGGGAGAATACCTTGACATCCGACAACAAACCTTTTCACGTTGTCGGGTGTCTAGGTATTAGCCCTTTCGCGAGACGACAATGGCCGACCGCGCCGATCTGCTGCAGGGAACGCTCGATCTCCTGATCCTGAAAGCCATCCTCCCGGCCCCGCTGCACGGCTGGGCGATCTCAAAGCGGATCCGCAAGCTCTCGTACGATGTGCTCCAGGTGAATCAGGGATCGCTGTACCCCGCGCTCTACAGGCTCGAGGACCGCGGATTCGTTCGCAGCAGCTGGGGGATCTCGCCCGAGGGCAGGCGCGCGAAGTTCTACACACTCTCTTCCGCCGGAAAGAGGCACTTCGCCGAGGAGAAGGCGAACTGGCGGCTGTTCACGAGCGCCGTGGAGCAGATACTCCATGGCACATGACGACGCGCGCCGCATGAGTGGCGCAGGGTTCGTCGCGCGCTGGCAGCGACGCACGGCGGCGCTCTTCCGCACCCCGGATCTCGAGCGCGAGATGGCGGAGGAGATGCGCCTCCATATCGAGCTCGAGGCGCAGGAGATCGAACGCACTCGCGGCCTCTCGGCGAGCGACGCGCTTCATCAGGCGCGGCTCTCGTTCGGCAGCACCGAGCGATTCAAGGAGGAAGGGCGCGACGCCCGGGGCACGCGGTGGATCGAGGATCTCGTGAGCGACGCGCGCTATGCGGTGCGCACGCTTCGCAGGGCGCCTGGCTTCGCGGCCGCGGCCGCGCTCACGCTGGCACTCGGCATCGGCGCGACGACGGCACTCTTCAGCGTGGTGCACGCGGCGCTGCTGGAGCCGCTTCCGTTCGGCGATCCCGCGCACACGGTGGTGGTGTGGAGCGGCTCGTTCGAGAACCAGGGCTCGTGGATGTCGTACGACGAATACGAACTGCTCACGTACGAGCCGCACGTGTTCGATGCGGTCGGCGTGTACGACGTCGAGACCATGAGCATCACGGGCGCCGGTGAACCCGAGCGCGTACACGCCGCGCAGATTTCGCAGCGGACGCTTCACGTGCTCGGCGTCGCACCCGTGCTCGGCCGTGACTTCCGCCCTGAGGAGGACGCTCCGGGTAGGAACGATGTCGCGCTGCTCGGCTATTCGTTCTGGCAGCGTCATTTTGCCGGCGATCCATCGGTGATCGGCAAGCGCATCGAGGTCGCGGGCAAGTCGAACGTCATCATCGGTGTGATGCCGGCGAGTTTCCGCATGCCGCTCGATTACGATGAGAAGGGAGTGACGGAGCTTCTCACGCCGCTCGCGGCGACGGATTCCGACCAGGGCGCGATTCCGGGGCCGGCGGTGGCGCCCGGGGGTGGAAGCCATGGTCTGTACTCGGTTGCGCACCTCGCACCCGGTGTGACCGTTGCACAGGCGAACCGGGAGCTGGCGCGGGTTGCCTCGCGGCTGATCGATGAGGGCGTGTACAAGGGGTCGATCCGCTTCAGGTTGACGGCCGTGCCGTTGCGCGATCAGATCAGCGGATCGCTCAGGCCCGCGCTTCTCGTGTTGCTTGGCGCGGTGGCGCTCGTGCTGCTGATCGCCTGCGCGAACGTCGCCGGCTTGTTGTTCGTGCGGGGTTAGCGACGCCGTCGCGAGACAGCATTGCGCGCGGTGCTCGGCGCGGCGCGTCCCCGGCTGGCGCGGCAATTTCTCACCGAGGGCATCGTGATCGCGCTCGCTGGAGGAGCGCTCGGAATGTTGGTGTCGTGGCTCGGTGTCGTGGCGACGCGCGCGTGGGCGCCGCCATCGCTCGGACTCGTCGCGGGCGTGTCGCTCAATGGCGGCGTGCTTGCATTCGCTCTCGCGACGACGATCGGCACGGTGCTCCTGTTCGCCCTCGCCCCGGCGCTCGTTGCAACTCGCGTGAACGCGAACGAGACGCTCAAGGATGGCGGGCGTGGCGCAACGACGGGACGCGCGCGGCTGCGCGCGCGACAACTCCTGGGGATCGGCGAGATCGCGCTCGCGGTCGTGCTGATCGTCGGCGGTGGGCTCATGATCCGCACCGTGCAAAACATCATGGCGATCGACCCGGGCTTCCGGAGCGAGGGCGTGCTCACGATGGAGCTCTCCGCGCCGACATCGCGCTATCCGGACGGCGCGCACGTCGCTGGATTCTTCGATGAGCTGCGGCATCGTGTCGAGCGACTGCCGGGCGTGCAGCACGTTGCGGTGGCACGCCTACTCCCGCTCGCCGCGCAGATGGGAAACTGGGGCATGCGTGTCGAGGGATACACGGCGCCGCCGGGACTGGACACGCCGGGCGACTGGCAGATCGTCACACCCGGATACTTCGAGACGATGGGGCTGCACCTGGTCGCGGGTCGCTGGTTCGATGAGCGCGATCAGGCCGGCACGCCGCCCGTCTTCGTCATCAGCCAGGCGCTCGCGAACAAGTATTTCGCCGGCCGCGATCCGATCGGCGGACGCATCCAGCTCATGAGCGACAGCACGCCGTGGGTGATGGTGGTCGGCGTCGTTCGCGATGTCGAGCACAACGCGCTGACGGCGGCGCTGAACCCGATGTTCTACGCGGTGCACTCGCAGTACCAGCAGGTGGGAAGATTTACGCCGCGCACGATGAGCCTCGCCGTGCGCACGGTTAGCGATCCGCTCGCGCTCGCGCATACGGTTCGCGAGCAGGTGCGCACCCTCGACCCGCAGATGCCCGTGGCTCAGGTACGAACGATGGATGACATCGTCGGCGCCTCGATCGCGCGCCAGCGCTTCTCGATGCTTCTCCTCGGCGCGTTCGGTGTGTTGGCGCTCGTGCTCGCCGTGGTTGGCATCTATGGAGTGGTAGCGCAGCTCGTCGCCGCGCGCAGACAGGAGTTCGGCGTGCGTGCGGCCCTGGGCGCCACACCGAAAGCGCTCGTTCGGATTTCGCTGCGGGATGGAATTCGGCAGACGGCGGCTGGGCTCGCGATCGGCGCGCTCGCCGCTCTGATTCTCACGCGGCTAATGCAGGGAATGGTGTACGGCGTGACGACGAACGACCCGGTGACGTTCGTGCTTGCATTGCTGATTACCGGCGCGGTAGCGATTGCGGCGAGCTATCTCCCGGCGAGACGAGCAGGGCGGGTGGACCCGGCGAGCGCGCTGAGCGCGGAATAGCTCGCACGAGAGGCCTGCGCGAGAATTGGTCGAGGCGGCGCGCGGATGGACATTCGCATCGGGAGTCAGCGCCTCGCCCAGGTAACGCCGGCGCCAAAGACGAGCTTCCCTCCATCGATGAACACCTTCTGCGCTCCCAAGGTGAATCCCAACCCGGAATTGCTGCTGACGATTTCCACGCCACCGCCCAGCATGAATCGCGTGCCCGATTCGGAGTTGTTCGAATCGGTAATGTGCCCCCACCCGAAGCCCGGGGACACGAACGGAACGAACTGAACTCCTGTCGGCGAGCCCATTGCGAGCGAGAGTGGGGCGCCGCAGACGCCGACCAGGCGGTGGCGTCGCTCGGTTTCGCGAATCCGATGCGTCCGCTCAATCCGAGCACGAACGACGCACTTCCCGCTTGCGACTGAAGCACGCGCCCTTCGACGACGCCGGATGCGACCGCGTACCCGGCGCAATCGCCCTGGTCGCACGAAGGCTGGACATAACCGGCCGAGAATCCGACGTCGGCGCGTCCCTCGGCGAGCGGCAGCGTGACGCCGCTTACGAATGTGTCGAGGCTCCCTCCATTGCCCGACACGTGTCCCCACTGCGTTTCGACTCCGACGCCATGCGCGGGGTCAGCCAGCATCCATTGCTTCGCCACTGGCGGCACGCCCGCCGTCGGCGTCGAGACGAGCGCGATGTAGCCAGCGGCACCGTTCCCACCTTGTCCGAGGACGCGCGAGGCTGGAGCGCCAATCATCACGGCCGCCAGGCACCACATGAGCGTACGCATATGCATCTCCTGAACGAGAACGCGCTCGCACTGCGATGTGCAGTCGGCGCACGATCAGGATCGAGGTTCCGCGTCAGCCGCTCCATACGCGGAACAACGTAGCCCGAATCGCGGCGTGACGTAGGTGAGGGCGCGCCGGAGGCTCGAAGAGGGCGCGCCGGGCGCTCGGCGACGGCGCTTGTCGGAGTTGCTGGCACCTGGCGGCCTACGCCACGCGCTCACTGGCACTACGTCATCTCGCCGCCGGAATACGTCGACGTAGCTCCGGGCATGCGCCGATGCGCGTATGTGGACGCCGAGCGCGAACGAGCATTCTGCGACCAGATCGGAAGTATCCACTGGTCCCGCGCTCGTGAGGTATCGCCATGCAACGATCGTTGCAGCATCGCAGCTCCCGCCGATTTCTGTGCGTGGCACTCTCGGTATCTCTGTTCGTCGTACTCATCGCCGCGGGGTGGACGGAGTACTCGACCACGGCGACGGCAGCGGGGTTTGCGCTCGAGATCCACGGTGGAGTCGCACCGGCTCGCGTGCGTCGCCGCCTAGGCGCCGCCCCGCGAAGCGACTGGACGCTGAACGGCTCCGCGGGCGGCACTCACTATTCCTCGCTCGACGAGGTGTCTCGCGCCAACGTGGACTCGCTGCGCGTCGCGTGGACGTTCCGCACCGGGGATGTGTCGGATGGGGTGGCGGCTGAAGGCGGTCCGGCCACCGCCTTCGAGTCGACGCCACTCATGCTCGATGGCACGCTGTACATCGCCACGCCCTCCGCGCACGTCATCGCGCTCGATCCCGAGGTCGGGACGCCGCGCTGGACGTACGATGCGCGCATCGATCGCGTCTCGCTCGCGCACGACGAAGTCACAACGCGCGGACTCTCAGCGTGGGTGGATTCGTCGCGCTCGGACGAGATGCCGTGCCGCACCCGGATCTTTCTTGCAACCTTCGACGCCAGGCTTATCGCGCTCGACGGACGCAGCGGCGCCCCGTGTACGGACTTCGGCCGCGCGGGTACGGTCGATCTCCGCGCCGGAATACGCGGCGCAGCGCGGTTGGCGCACGAGTATCACGTCACGTCTCCTCCCGCAGTGATGGACGGCCTGGTCATCGTCGGCTCGTCGATCTTCGACAACCTTCACGCCGAGGCGCCGAGCGGCGCCGTGCGAGCGTTCGACGCACGCACGGGGAGTGTGCGGTGGTCGTGGGAGCCACTGCGCGACGAGCCGGCAAACAGCGCAGCCGTGACAAGTCAGTCGCGGCCCTTTCGCTCGGGAGCCGCCAATGCGTGGGGACTCTTTGCGGTCGACGCCGAGCGCGATCTCGTCTTCATCCCCACCGGCAGTCCCAGTCCCGATCACTTCGGCGGACTGCGACCGGGCCCGAACGCGAATGCCAACTCGATCGTTGCGTTGCGCGGAACGAGCGGGCAGCTCGTGTGGAGCTTCCAGCTCGTGCACCACGACCTCTGGGATTATGATGCCGCCGCGCAACCGGTGCTCACGACGGTGATTCGCGACGGTCGCGAGACGGCCGTCGTCATGCAGGCGTCCAAGACCGGCGACATCTTCGTGCTGGATCGCGACACGGGCGTGCCCGTCTTCCCGATCGGTGAGCGCGCGGTGCCGCGAAGCGACGTCGCTGGCGAAGATGCGGCCCCCACCCAGCCCTACTCCATCACTCCTGCGCCGGTGGTCCCGCAGGGACTGCGAAGCAGTGACGCGTGGGGGCTCACGCCATTCGATCGCGACTGGTGCGCGCGCCGAATCGGCTCGCTGCGCTCGGAAGGAATGTTCACTCCCCCGAGTCTTCGAGGAACGATCGAGTTCCCCGGCTTCCTCGGCGGCGTCAATTGGGGTGGCATCGGCGTGGACCGGCCGCGTGGCGTGGCAATCATGAACACGATCCGCGTGGCGACAGTCGTCACGCTTCTGGCGCCAGACTCGATCGCGGAGGATTCGCGGCGCGCGGGCAACGACGCTGCGGTCGCGCGACAGGAGGGCGCGCCCTACGGGAGCCGCCGCGAGCTCCTTCGATCGCCCATCGGACTGCCGTGCAACGCGCCGCCGTGGGGCACGCTGGTGGCACTCGATCTGGACGATGGACGCGTTCGCTGGGAGATACCGTTTGGGACGATGAGCGACGTCGCTCACCTTCCCTCACCACGGAGTTGGGGCTCTCCGTCGCTCGGCGGACCGCTCGTCACCCGGGGAGGGCTGGTCTTCATCGCCGCGACGATGGATCACCATCTGCGCGCCTTCGACACGGAGAACGGGAAGCAGGTCTGGGAGACGCAGCTTCCGGCTTCAGCGCAGGCGTCACCGATGTCGTATCGAGTGCGGCCGGATGGACGGCAGTTCATTGTCATTGCCGCCGGCGGTCATCACCTGATGCACACCAAGCTCGGTGATTACCTCATCGCCTACGCGCTTCCATGATGCGCCTTCCACCACCGGAAGGCCTCCGGCACACCGATCTCCGGCGGGATCGTCGGCGACCACTGCAGCTCCTCTCGAGCGCGCGCGGCGGAGAACGGATTGTCGTGCGTCAACATCTCGAGCGTCCCGTTGGCGTGCATCGCGAGATCGCCGCGGCCGGCGAGCCGAAGTCCGATCGCCAGCGTGCGGAAGAGATGCCGCGACGTACGCAGCGAGAGGGAAGGCGCGCGAATGCGCCGGCCCAGGCCGGCGGAAGCGAGGCGCACGAGATCCCCGACCGTCAGCGGAAAATCGCTGGTGAGATTGTAGGCGCGACCATCAGTGCCGTGTGTCAGCGCGGCACGAATGGCACCTTCGGCGACAGCGTTCGCGTGCACGACGGGGAGCGTGGTCCGGCCGCCACCGCACAGAGGAAAGAAGCCGCGATTCATCACGACGCCCACGCGCGGAATGAATTGGCGATCTCGCTCGCCGTACATCACCGGGGGCCGCACGATCGCACCCCAAATGCGTCCGGCGCGCTGCGCATGCAATACGACCTGCTCCGCCTCCTGTTTGGAACGGCCGTACGCGTCCGCGTCGAGCAAGCGTGGAAGGACGGCACGCTCATCCACCGGAGCCAACTCGTAACGCGAGTCGCCGTAGACGGCCGTGCTGCTCACGTGCACGAGGCGCGCACCGGCGTTCACGCACGCTTCCACGACGTTGATGGTTCCCTGCACGTTGCCAGCACGAAAGGTCTCCCACGTGGACTCCGGACCAATCGCGGCAGCGGCGTGAAAGACAGCATCGCAGCCCGCCGCGGCGGATTGCAGCGAACGTGCATCGGCGAGATCGCCCTGTACGAGCTCGCCGCCGAGCTGTCGCAGCCAGTCCGCGCTCTCGGGACGGCGCACGAGCGCGCGCACGGTGCACCCGTTCTCGACGAGTCGCTGCACGAGGTACGAGCCGAGCATTCCGGTGGCGCCGGTCACCAGCGCGCGTCGCATGCCGGGAATATGCGATGAAACCCGCTCTCGTGCGCTGCGTGCGGTTGGGTGTGATCGCACTCTTGATCGCGGGAATGCTCGCGTATGCGCGACGCATCCCCTGGACGCCCGCGGTGGCCACGATGCGTCATGCGGCGCCCGAGCTGCTCGTGCTCGCGCTGTGCTTTCACTTCGTGGCGCTCACGGGCAAAGCCGGCATCTGGTGGACATTTCTAAAGCCGCTCGGCGGACCGCGCTTCAGAACAGTCGCCCGCGGCACGCTGATGGGAGCGACGCTTAACAGCCTTTTCGTTGGAAGCAGTGGCGAAGCAGGCCGTGTGCTCCTGATGTCGCGCCTCACCGGCATTTCGAGCGCATCCGTGCTGGCGACCGTCGTGCTGGAGCGCGCCGTGGATTTGTGCGGCTTTCTCACGCTCCTCGCGGGTGCTGCTTTTCTCTTCCCCGCCGCTCGCGCACTTGTCGTCGGCGCAGCGGCGGTTCTCGTCGTTGTCATCGCGGTGGTGACCGTCCTGCGAGCTCGGAGTCGCCGCGGCGCCCGCTGCGTTCCGAGCTCTGTCACGTCGAGCTCGTTCGTGCGACGCAGCCGATCCTACATCCAGCGGGTCTTCCTCTCGACGAGGACCATCGCGACGAGGCGCCGATTGGCAATCGCGCTCGCGCTGACGCTCGTCGACTGGTGCTCGGAGCTGGCATCGTATTCGATCGTCGCTCGAGCGGCGCACTTCCCCATCGGTGTCAGCGGGAGCCTGCTCGCCCTGCTCGCGGTGAACGTCGGCTTTCTCGTTCGCGTCACACCCGGGAACGTCGGCGTGTTCGAGCTCGTCTACGCCGCCGTCGCGCACTCGCTCGGATTCTCCACCGATATCGCGATCGGCGTGGCGTTGATGCTTCACCTCGCGCAAGACGTTCCCACGGCGTTGCTCGGTCTCACGCTCGGCATGCGCTTCTTCGCGCCGATGCGTACGGGGGCCGTTTGCGCCCGGGGAGTTCCCTCCGTACCGCAGCCGCTCATCGCTATCCCAACTTCAACGGCTTCCCAGACGGAGCCAGCGCGAGGCGCCTTACCATGATGATCCTCTTCCTGCTTCTCGCGCTCGATTCGGCAGCGGTCTCGCACATCGCGGTCGCGCCGCACGAATCGCTGACGGTTCGCACCACGCAAGCATCGCTGCCACTTGCCGATAGTGACCGCACGCCGGTGGTCCTGCTCCCGGGGCTACTCGGCGGCACCTTCGGATATCGCAAGGTGACGCCCGACATCGTGGCGGAAGGACATTCGACGTACGTGATCGAGCCGTTGGGTGTGGGAAGCTCGTCGCATCCTGACAATGGTGATTATTCGCTCGATGCTCAGGCCGATCGCATCGCGGCCGTTCTCGATACATTCGATGTCACGAACGCCGTCATTGTGGGATCGAACTTCGGCGCGTCGGTCGCGTTGCGTGTTGCCTGTCGTCATCCGGAACGGGTGGCGGCGGTGCTGCTCCTCGATGGCGGGCCGGTGGACCGCTCCTCCACTGGCGGCGCATCGATCGCGCTTCGACTTGCGCCCCTGCTCAAGTTTTTCGGCGGACGCGGCATGGCGCGTCACCGAATTGCGGACGCGCTGCGACAGTACTCCGCAGACCCCGCGTGGGTGACCGAGGACGTCGTCGAGGCGTACTCGAGACCAATCGTGAACAACATCGGCGGTGCGGCACGCGTGCTGTCCGCCATGCGACGAGCGCCCGTCAATACCCCGCTCGCGGAACTGCTCTCACAGATTCGCCAGCCGGTTCGGCTGCTCATCGGAGCTGCCAACCGTCGCGGCGGCATCGAGAGTGGAGAGACCGAGCTTCTCCGAGCGCGACTTCCTGATTTCGCAGCCGATAGCGTCGCAAATTCGGGCGTATACGTCCACGAAGAACATCCCGAAGTGGTCGTACAAGCGATTTTGTCGTTAATCGAAAATAGCCGGCACCCGGTTGCCGTCTCTGCAGTCGTCTCCGATCCGCGCTAGTCCACGCGTCCTCGAAGGGAGGTTCACCATGCTTTCCGACATGACGTCCCGATACCATGACTCCGGCATTCTGGCCTTGGGATTCAGCGCGGCGGTGGCGATCGATGGCGTCATTCGCCTGTGGGTGGCTCCGGCCGCCGAGGATTATCACACGACTCTCGTTCGCCTGGTATGTGGAATGCTCGTGGGCCCGCTGATCGTGATCTGCCTTCTTCTCAAGGCGACGTTGCTTCATCGGATCGTTTTCGCGATGGGGCTCGTCGCCCTCATCGCATACGTCCGTTTGGGGCTGCCCTGAATGTTTCCGCGGCTTTCATGAGCACTCCGGACTTGCCGGTCGCTCTTTCCCTTCGTAGCTATGACTTGCTACGAACTCCTCAGATCGCGGCAATCACCGCGCGAGGCGCTCATGTTCTCCAGTGACTCGCAACAGCCGGCGCAGCCGCTCGCTCCATTTCCGCTCGTTGGACGCGCGATGGAATTGGGGCTGCTTCGTTCACTCCTCGATGACGCGGAGCGAGGGCGCGGGCGCACGGTGTTTCTTTCCGGGGAGCCCGGGATAGGGAAGACCCGGTTGAGCGAGGAGCTCGCCCGTGAGGCGGTCCGTCGCGGCTGGATCGTTGCGGTTGGACGCGCGTACGCAGTGGAATCCGGCGTCCCGTACGCGCCCTTCGCGGACGCACTGCTTCCGATCCTGCGCGCGCTCCCGCCTGCGACCCTCGCCACACTCTCTCGGGGAGGCGCCGCGGAGCTGGCGCTCCTCTTCCCGGCGCTTCCCGTCGAGACGCCAATCGGTCGTCCCTCCGTGGTGATCGGAGATACGGCCGAGTTGAAGACACGACTGTTCTGGACCTTTCTGCAGTTTCTCATACGCTACGCCGAGAAAACGCCGCTCCTCATCGTGCTGGAGAACCTGCACTGGACCGATCCGTCGTCGCTCGAGCTGCTTCACTTCATCGCCCGTCAGCTCGGCAGCGCGCGAATCACAATTCTGTGCACGTACAGCTCTGCAGACCGTGAGAACAACCACGTGCTTCGGGCGACCGAGCGCTCGCTCGTCGACGTCGGCTTGGCGACTACCCAGCAGCTCGCCGGACTGCCTCCAGCGGCCATGACGGAACTGCTGCGCCGCGTGTTCGGCACCACCGAAGAGACCGTGCGCGAGTTCGCGGCAATGTTGTTCGGCTCGACACGCGGCAATCCGCTGTTCTTCGAGCAGACGATCAAGTCCCTCGTGGTCTCCGGCAGGCTGCGTCAGCGCGACGGCAGCTGGCATGGCTGGGAGCTCGACGACCTGCAGCTTCCCGAATACATCCGCGATCTCTTTCTCGCTCGCCTCCATCGGCTCACGCCTTCCGCGCGCGCCGTGGCGGAGCTGTCGGCGGTCATCGGGGTGCGCGTCTCGCACGATCTGCTTCGCGCGGTGTGCGAGCTCCCGACGGACGAGCTTCTCACCGCCATTTCGGAGCTGCGTCGTGCCGACGTTCTGGTCGAGTCAACGGATGCCGCGGAGATCGTGTACGACTTCACCCATCCACTCCTGCGCGAAACGGTACACGGCGAGCTCGGACACGCGCGTGCGCGCATGCTGCACGGGCGAGTGGCGCAGTGCATGGAGAAGTTCTATGGCTCTGCGGCGCTCGCCCATGCGAGCGAGCTCTCCTACCATTTCGTTCGCTCGGATGCCCGCGAGCTCGATCAGAAGGCGATCGCGTTCCTTCGAGCGGCCGGCGAGCACGCGGCACGCCGGCATGCGCATCGCGAGGCCGCGAGCTACCTGCAGACGGCCTTCGAGCTCTCGCAGCGGGTGGAGGATGACAAGGATCTCCGTGCGGATCTCATCGGTGAGCTTGCGCTGGCGAAGCAGCACAGCGGCGATTATCGGAGCGCGCTCGCCCTCTGGGAACAGGCGCAGCGAGAGGCGAGCGGCGCTCGCGAGCTCCCCAGACTCGCCGTGATCGAGCGCCGCCTGGGAAATCTCCACTACCTCCAGGGCCGATTCGTTGAAGCGCTTGCCCACTATGACATGGGCATTGCCGCGGCCGAGCGATCACACGATGACCTCGCGCTCGCGCGATTGCTGACGTCCAAGACCGCGAGCCTCGAAGCGATCGGCGACACGAAGGCGCAAGGCAAGGCGCTGCGCGACGCGTTGGAGATCGCCGAGCGCAGGCACGACACGAAGCTGCTCGCGCGTGCCCACCGCGCCTCGGCGCTGTTCTACATATGGACTGGCGGAGCGACAGAAGCGGCATCCCACGCGGTGCACGCACTGGAATTTGCGCGCGCCAGCGGGGAGCCGGCGGAGGCCTGGTCCGCGCACTGGGCCCTCGCCGTATTGTCCGCAGTCACCGGCGACGTGATGGCGACGAAGTATCACTTCGTCGAGGCTCGGCGCATCGCCGACGAGCTCCATTCACCCGTACTCCATCTGCGAGTCGACGAGATCGAGATCGAGTACAAGAGCGCTACGGGAGACTGGAATTCCGCCGTGGAACAGGCCTCACGAAGCATCGCGCTCGCCCGCGCGCTCGAGCAACGACTTCTGCTCCCTCGCCTGCTGGTGTACACGGGCATACTCAGCCTGGGGCGAGGGCGCATCAGCGAAGGGAAGGAGTATCTCGACGAAGCCTGGGCACTCTCGGGCGCGGCGAATCCCGACGATCGTTCGGGTGACGTGCACACGCTAGTGCGCGCATACGCTGGCATGGCGATCTATCATCTCACCATCAAGGACTACGATGAGGTGATGCGCTGCGGGCTCATCGGACTTTCGATCGCCGACCGATCGGGCTATGCGCCGTGGACCGTCCAGCGGTTGCTTCCGACCATGATCGAGGCGCTCCTCTGGAAACAGGACTTTGCG
This sequence comes from Gemmatimonadaceae bacterium, assembly GCA_036564355.1. GTDB lineage: Bacteria > Gemmatimonadota > Gemmatimonadetes > Gemmatimonadales > Gemmatimonadaceae > FEN-1250. Next base: position 51,575 of record DATCPC010000026.1, read on the forward strand.
TTGGCCGATTTCTATTGCAAGCGGCTGCGATACGACTCCGAGCGTGTCGGCCATCGCGTTGGGGTGCTGCTCGCCGAAGTCGGAGAGGCCATGAGCGCCATGCTGCGCGGCACCACGCAACCGCTGCTCGATCGGGTAATCGCCGCAGCCGACCAGATCGAATCGATTCCGTTTCCCTTCGACGGCGCCCGCCTCAGGCTGGAGATCGCGCGTCGTCACGTCGAGATCGGCGACCGCGAAAGCGCAATCCGCCAGCTCAATCGCGCCTTCGACGTGCTATCGCGACTCGGTGCCACGAGCGAGATCGACCGCGCCAAGGCGCAGCTGCGCGAGCTCGATGCACGCCCGCGAGCGCGCGTTGCGAGGCTGGAGATCGCGCTCCTCTCTCCTCGGGAGAAGGAGATTCTGCAGCTCGTCGCGCAGCACAAGAGCAACAAGGAGATCGCCAAGCTTCTTGGCTGCGCGCATCGGAATGTCGGCAAGCACTTGGAGAACGCCTGCCGCAAGCTGGACGCGCACAATCGTCACGAAGCAGCGGAGATCGCGCGCACCAGGCAAATGCTCTGACTCGGGGCGCGCGACGGCGAGGCCGGCCGCGGATAGCGCTCGCATCGCGACACCCATCGCTTCGCATGCCGTGCTACCGCCTCGAGGGCGAGTGCCGCGAGAAGCGCGCGCGCGGCATGCGGTGCCTATCGGACGATTGTTGCAGCGATGGGCACTCTCACCTCCGAAGCGAGCGGGGGGATTCTGACGTGAATCTCACCGAGCGGCTGCGATGACAGCGGCGGGTGTGCGTACCACGATCGAGATGTAGCGCGCCTCCTAGAGATTCAGCTCGAGAGCTGGATCGCCGCACCCGTACGCATCTTCGTCAGCAGAATGATCTGGCCGGTGTGCATGGCGAAGTGCTCGACCGTATGGAGCACGGCCCACAGCACCGTCACCTCGCCCTTCGATGACGGGCGGCGCTCGAGCAAAGTCGACTCGTTGAGCAGGCCGAGGATTTCGTCCACTTCGGCCAGCGTCGACCGCAGGCGCGCGAGCAGCGCCGGCTTGGCGAGCGGCGTGCGCTCGCTGAACTCCGCCTCGCGATCGCGAACGACGCGCCGGTTGCCCGCGACGCCGAGGATCCACATTCGCGTGCTCCCGTCGAGATGAAGAATCAGGTTTCCGATGCTGTTCGATGCCTCATTGGGACGCCACCATACGCTCTTCTCGTCCAGTGCATCGAGGCAGCGGGTGATCTTGGGGACGTAATCCTCGAGCAGGAAGGCACGTGCGTCGGCGAGAAGCGGAATGGCGATGCCAGTCATGGGGTGCGCTGAAGTCGAAGAACTCTCAGTAGACGAGCGTGCGGCGATCACGGCGGCTAGATCCCGAAGTTGCCCCGATCGTCCGTCACCAACTGGCCGCCTGCCACGAGCGACCAGGTGTCGTCCAGTCGTGACTCCTTGAGCGCCATCAGTGATGTCGTCGCCTCGCGCACGCCTTCGTCGAACTCGCGAAGCATCGACTCGGGCGTATCGAAGCTATAGGCCGGCGTCTCGGCGAGATCGATCTGCGGCTTGGTCGTCATGTTCCCGATCCAGCTGGGCATGCGAGCGACGAGCTGCGTGAGGTGGCCGAGGGGGAACGACTTCGCGTGCGGGCGCCACTCGACTCGATCGCCAGGCACGCGCTCGATCATCGGGCGCGTGCTCTTCATTTCCTGATCGAAATCGGAGCGAAAGCGTTCGACGAAGTTCAAGCGGCCACTGTTGCGCGGGTGTTGGAAGGGTCGGCGTCGTCAGCGAGCGCCGGTCCAGGGGAAATATTCGACACGCTGGCAGCAATTAGCAATGCACCTCCGCACATGCCGAGCGCGATCAGCATGCTCGTCCATTCGTTCGGAGCCTGCGGGTGCACGAGAGCGCGGGGGATATGGAGAATGACCACCCAGCTTCCGAACATGGCGGCCGTGCAGAGCGCTGCGATGCGCGCAATCACACCCATCAGAATGCTGGTTCCCGCAGCGATGTGCGCAACGCCGGTCGCGTACGCGAATCCGACGTGCGCGGGAATCCAGTTGGGGATCACGGACGCGACGTAGGGACTATAGAGAAAGTGGAGCGCGCCGAACCCCAGCATCGAGATGCCAAAGAACGTGCGGCCGATGATGATGATGCGCGCGGAGATCGCATCGGGCACGCCTCGCCACGCGCCCGAGGGCCGCGTCAATCCGAAGAGCACGAGCGCGGCGCCGCCGAGCGCGAACGACTCGGCCGCGCCCGTCCATTTGCCGCCACTCTTCGGCGAAGCGGCGAGCGCGGGAGCATGTAATAGCACAACCCAGAGCAACAGCGTTGCCGCGAGCATGGCCGCGCCATGGCTCGCGGTTGGCCGCAACATCGTCGCGACGGCGGCGGCAATGAGCACGACACCAGTGATCCACCCTATCACTGGAAGCGCACTCGCAGTCGTCACGGGCTCGAGCGCGGGAACGGCGGCGCCGCGAAGCAAACATTGCACGCCCATCCCTGCCATGGCCGTCGCGAAGATCGCTCGGCCGAACTCGAATGACTTTGTCATTGCTTGACGGTCACGGGAACGCTCCACACAAACGCGTCCCAGCTCAAGCGCAGAGCGCCGCTGTTGCCGGCACTCGTGATGTTGATCGCAAAGTTCTCCTGTGGCGCGGGCGCCGTGCTCGACTGCATCGGCACGCGCACGAGGTCCTGCGCCGGATCGTAGTCGGTTCCCCACTGCCCGTGCTGCCTGTTGACGACGAGCTGCACCGTGCCATCGGCCTTCGGGATCGTCCACAAGCTGTACGCACCTGCCGGGACTGCCGCGCCGCTGATCGTGATGTCCTTGTCGAAGATGACGGTGGTCGCTTCGTTCGCGCCGGTGCGCCACACTCGATCGTACGGAACCACGGTGCCGAGTATCGTGCGGCCGCGGCGCCGCGGACTGCCGTAGGCGACAACGATGGCCTGTCCGCCAATCGTTCCCTTCTCGATGAGATTGGGCGACGCCGCCCCGATTCCCTTGCCGGCATGATCCGCCGACGCGAATGCCTTCGCCATTCCTGCGACATCGACGAACTCCGTGCGATGCGTCTCCGTTTGCTCCGTCGTCTCGCGCGCGTCCGCGCCCAGGATGTGGCCGTTCGCGTCGATGGTGAGGTGCGTCCACAGGATGCCGAAGTAGTCGACGTCAATCTGTGTCGCGGAGCGCGCGAGGAACTTGCGCTTCGCAAACGCGCCGGATGCGATGTCGATGCCGGGAACGGTGAGGGTGTCGTTCGTCGCCGGCCGCGAGCGTTCGAGGAGGAGCTCGTAGAGTCCCATGGAGCTGTACAGCCCGTACGACGCGCCGAATCCCGTCATGAACGTGGGAACCGCGCCCTTCGGAATTGCGCGGGTGATCTTGCGTTTCGTTCCGGCCGAATCGATCGACGCGTGGACAGAGTCGGCATCGAAGTCGAGCACCATGTGTCGAGGCGCCATGCCCTTCGCGCCCATCGGATCCGTGTCGAGGGTTGATCGGGCCACGGAGCCATCGGGACGCAGCTCCACCTCGTAGTGGAGACGAACGGTGGTGGGGACGCGGACGACGATGTCGCCCCCGATTCGGTTGGGCGCGCGAACGACGCTCTCGACGGCGACGGTGTCGCGGCCCAAGGTGGTGATGTAGGAGCTCTTTTCGTCGAGAGCGCCCGCGGCGGCGAGGTGCAGCGAGGCAACGGCTGCGAGCGAAACAAAGATTGTTTGCATGCGTAACCCTCAATAAGAGACGGTTTCGCGAACGCCCGGTGCGGAACCCAGGTTCATACGCTAAACTGTGCCTTGGATGGCTTTATCTGTAGGGCCATTAGTTCATGGGCCGACAAGACCATTATCCCCGGTTCAGCCATGGCAAGAGCCCGCGTAGCCGATGCTCTCACGCCCCACCTCGCGCTGCGGCGCGAAGGTGGCGAGGCCATGCATCGGCAGCTGTATGCGACCTTTCGCAGCGCGATTCTCGACGGCGGTTTTGCGCCGGGCGCGCGGCTGCCATCCACGCGCGCGCTCGCGGACGATCTCGGCGTCTCGCGCACGACCGTGCTGCAGGCATTCGAGCGGCTCGTGAGCGAGGGCTACGCAACCGCGCGCTCGGGTGCGGGCACTCGTGTCGCGACGAGCCTCAACACCAAGGCCCATCGCAGGTCGTCGATTCGCGTGGAGGGGCGCGGGGTGCGGGCACCTGAGCGGCCGCCACGTCTGTCGCGCGCCGCGCAGGCGATGATCGATGAGTTCAACTCTCCGCGCCCGGCGCACCGCATGGTTCCGTTCGCGCTCGGATTTCCCGCGATCGATGAGTTCCCGGTGGCGCTGTGGGCGCGCATCGTGGGGCGGCTCTGGAGAACGCGCGCGAGCGAGCTGCTGTGCTTCACGGATCTCCGCGGCTACCCGCCGCTGCGCGACGCCATCGCGCACTACGTGATGACCGCGCGCGGTGTTCGCTGCACCGCCGATCAGGTGATCGTCGTCAACGGCGCGCAGCACGGCATCGACGTGATGACGCGCGTGCTCCTCGATCCGGGCGACACCGCGTGGGTGGAAGAGCCGGGGTACCGACCCGTGCGCGCGTCGCTGCGCGCGGCGGGCGCGCAGATCGTGCGCGTGCCGGTGGACGAGCACGGACTCGACGTGCGCGAGGGCGAGCGACGCGCACCGCATGCGCGGCTCGCGTTCATCACGCCATCGTACCAGGCGCCACTCGGCGTCGCTCTCTCGCTGGAGCGGCGCCTCGCGCTGCTCGACTGGGCCGCGCGCGCCGATGCATGGGTGCTCGAGGATGACTACAACGGAGAGTACCGCTACGACACCGATCCCATTCCCGCCGTGCACGCGCTCGATCGTGCCGGACGCGTGATCTACATCGGCAGCTTCAGCAAGACGGTCGCGCCCGGATTGCGCGTGGGGTATCTGGTGCTGCCGCCGTCACTCGTCGATGCGGTGACACGCGCGCGTCTCGCGAGCGATCTGCACACGCCGGTGCCGGAGCAGGCCGTGCTTGCGGAGTTTCTCTCGGGCGGCCATTTCGCGCGGCACATTCGCCGCACGCGCGATCTGTACAGGGAGCGGCAGAAGGACCTGCTGGAGCTCGCGCCGGAGCTGACGAAGGGATTACTCGATGTGAGACCC
>DATCPC010000056.1:0-22507 GCA_036564355.1 Gemmatimonadaceae bacterium
GCCGCGGCCTGCCGCTGCAGCGCCTCCACATCCGCGGCGGCGCTCGCGGCGGCCGCCTGCGCGGCATCCAGCTGCTGCGCCGACACGATCTGCTTCGCGACCAGATCACGCATGCGCGCGAGATCCGCGTTCGCCTTCCGCTGGTTCGCGAGCGCCGCCTGGATCTGCGCGTCGGCCGCGAATCGGTTTCCCGTCGCGGTGGCAACTGCCGCCTGCGACTGGCCCGTGAACTGGCGGCCGCCGGCGGTGGACTGCGCGGCCGCCAGATCGGCTTCCGCCTGCGCCACCTTCACCTTGTACTCGGAGTCGTCGATGCGAACGAGCGTCTGCCCTTTCTGCACCGAATCGTTGTCCTGCACCAGGACCGCGGTCACGTAGCCGCCGACCTTCGCGAGCACGGGCACGATGTGTCCGTCGACCTGCGCGTTGTCGGTGGTCTCGTGGCCGCGCGAATAGATGAAGGTCTTCACTCCCCAGAGGATCGCGGCCACGGCGACGATGCCGATGATGACGAAGATGATCTTCTTCCTCGTCGTCGCCTTTTCCGGGGGCGCCGCCGCGGGCTCGCGCGCGGCGGGCGGTGGCGTCGTCGGCTGTGGCTTCGTGGTCGCTTGTTCGGTGGTCGTCCCCATGTTGCTATTCCTCTGTGTCGTTGATCCGAATGTGTCTGTGACCGCAATCCTGCAGAGCTACGGAAGCGCCGTGACCGAACCGACCGCGCGTGCCAGAGCGACTTTCGCGCCCTGATAGCTCGAGAGCGCGTCGACGGCCTGCGTGCGTGCGGAGTTGAGCGACAGTGACGCGGTGATGACGTCGGCGTTGCCCGCCACGCCGGCGCGAAAGCGTTCCTGCGCCTGCGCGACTTCCTGCTGGGCGAGCCTCAACGCCTCGCGCACCGCGTCGGCCTCCTCGCGCGCCGAAGCGAGATCGAGCAGCGCGCCGCGCACCTCGATTGCCGCCTGCTGGCGCAGGTCGCGCCGGCGCACGTCGATCTCGTTCGCCAGAGCCTTCGACTCCTCGATGCGCCCCTCGCGTCGCAGGCCATCGAAAATCGGAATCGAAACCTGCACGCCCCAGTCGTACGTACCGAGCAGGCGATCCTTCCCGATGTAGCCATAGTCGCCGAACGCCGAGAGCGACGGCAGCCGCTCGGCCTTGATCGCAGTGACCTGCTGCTCGACCGCGCGAATCTGCTCGTCCGCTGCGCGGAGATCGGGGCGCGCGCGCATGGCGATGTCGATCGCCGACCCTTCATCGATGGTGGTGTCGCGAATCACGAGACCATTCAGACTGTCGGCAAGGCTGACCGTCGCGGTGAGCGGCTGGCCGAGCGCGCGGAGCAGATCGAGGCGCGACCGGTCGCGCTCGTTGCGCGCGACGATCAGCTGGGCGCGGATGGTCGCGTACTGCGACTGCGCGCGCGTCACGTCGAGCGCCACGCCGACGCCGGCGCGCAGCTCCTCGTTCGCGATGCCGAGCAGCGAGTCCGCGAGCACCGAGTCCGCGACGCGCGCGGAGAGCTGCGCATCGGCGCGTTGGGCGCGCAGATACGCGTTCGCCGCACTCTGCGCGGAGATCTCCGCCTCGTTCGCCGCGGTCGCGCCGAAGGCACGGGCCGTAGTGCGCGCCCCCTTCAGCCGCTGCAGCGCTCCGAAGTCGAGGAAGGTCTCCGAGATCCGGCCGCGCACGTCGAAGATGTTGACCGGGCCGATGACGGATCCTCTTGGGTCGAAGCCGGGGAAGGTGATGCCGAACGTGGCCGAGTTGTATGATCGTCCGTTCTCCTCTGCGTAGCCCGAGACGGAGGGGAGCAGATCCGAGCGGCTTTGCGTGATGCGGGCGTTCGCCTGGGCCGTTCGCGCGCGCGCCTCAACCGCGGACGCGTTCTGTCGCGCGCCGAGTCTCGCGGCGTCGCCGAGAGTGAGAGGGCGCGCGAGCGAGGAATCCTGCGCGGCGGCCGTGGTGGCCGCGCACAGGAGGAGCAGCGAAAGAAGGCGAGTGCTGGGGATCATGTGTGCGTGGTTGACGCGGCTGGCGTCGGAACTTGGCCGATCGCGTGCAGACAGAAGTCCACGAGCTGATCGAGCACCTGGTTGTCGGACAGATCGCGCATGAACGGGATGCGCGCGCGCTTCGCCGCCCAGACGCCGTGGATGAACAGCAGGGAGTGGAGCATGCGCCCCGCGGCGAGCGGATCGATGTCGCGGAACTCTCCGCTGTCGACACCGCGCTTCACGATGTCGCCGAGGATGCGCATCGAGCGCATGGGGACTTCCTCGATGAACTGTTCGTACAGATCGGGGAAGTGATGCAGCTCGCTCAGGATGAGGCGGTAGAGAATCTCGAACGCCGGCGTGCGAACGTAGTCCCATGAGTTGCGGAAATATTGGCGGAGCTGTTCGCGCGCGGTGGCGCTCTCGGAGATCATCGCCTCGACCGACGCGATGTGGCGCGATGGGATCTCGCGGATCATCTCGCAGAAGAGCGCTTCCTTGTTGGGGAAGTAGAGATAGATCGTGCCCTTGGAGACGCCGGCCGAGCGGGCGATGTCTTCGAGCCGCGCGGCCGCGAGCCCGCGCTCGCCGAACACCTGGAGGGCCGCATCGAGGATCTGGCGCGGGCGTTCGCCGGGAAGGCGGCGCCAGCGGGGCGCGTTCGTTTGTGTGGACTCGGACATCGTGCTCTGGTGGCTATGCGAGAGTAACTAAACGGCTCGTCAGTAGAGTTGTTCCCGTGAGATCGCGCACGCGACCTGGGAATAACTGACTGACGGGAAAGTTACTCGCGTGCCGGCTCTTGGGAAACCGGCGCAGCCGTTGACCGCGCGAACGCGCACAAAAAGGGGGCGAACGCTCTCACGCCCACCCCGGGTCGCGTGCTTCAGTGGCCCTACTTGGCGACTACGGGCGCCGGCTCCTCACCGGCGTAACGCGCGTTCGTGAAGTGCACGATGGTGGTCAAGGCGACGAGTAGCAGCACCGCCCCAATGATGAGTCCGGTAACACCAGTCTTCAGATCCCCTTCCTTTGGCGCGGCCATTTCGTCTCCTCGTTGTGCGGTGCCTTATGCAACCCGGACGGTCGTCATCGTGTCGTTCTGCGTGATCTTCTTCAGCACGTCCAGCCCACGCGTGATCTTGCCGAACACGGTGTGGGCGCCGTTCAGATGCCTCGTGCTGTTCTCATCGAGCACCATGAAGAACTGGCTGCCGCCCGTGTCCTTTCCGGCATGCGCCATCGACAGTGCGCCGACATCGTGCTTGTTCGGATTTCCCTTCGTCTCGCACTTGATGTGGTAGCCGGGGCCGCCGGTGCCGATGCGCCGGTCGCCCGCAGGAAGATCGCGCGACAGCGGATCGCCGCCCTGCACCATGAAATCGGGAATCACGCGGTGGAACTTCACGCCATCGTAAAAGCCGCTGTTCGCCAGCTTCTCGAAGTTGGCCGCCGCGAGCGGTGCATCCTTTTCAAAGAGCTCCGCGACAATGGTGCCGCGATTCGTCTCGATCGTAGCGTGCTTCGCCATGTATTGACTCAATCGCCGAAGAATGTTGAAGTGGAGCAGCGTTCAAAGTTAATCACGCCGGCCGCCCTCCGCACCCGCGCGGTCGGTGCGCGATTACACGCGCGACGACGGACAGATGTCGTTGAGCGGACACTCCTCGCATCGCGGCGCGCGCGCGATGCAGATCTGCCGCCCGTGCTCGATCAACAGGTGCGACAGCATCGTCCACTGTTCCGACGGAAAGAGCGGCATCAGATCCTCCTCGATCTTCACCGCATCGGTCTCACGGGTGAGCCCGAGCCGCTCCGCCAATCGCGTCACGTGGGTATCGACGACGATCCCCACGTTCTTGTTGAAGGCGTTGCCGAGGACGACGTTCGCCGTCTTGCGACCGACGCCGGACAGCTGGGTGAGCTCTTCCATGGAGTCGGGAACCGTGCCGCCGTGGTGCGCGACGAGCGCATGCGCCATGCCGAGCAGGCTCTTGGTCTTGCTGCGAAAAAATCCGGTGCTCTTGATCTCGGTCTCGAGCTCCTCGCGGTCGGCGCCGGCCAACTGCGTGGCCGTGGGATAGTGCTTGAACAGCTCCGGCGTGACGATGTTCACGCGCTTGTCGGTGCATTGCGCGCTCAGGATCGTCGCCACGAGCAGCTGATACGCATCCTCGTGATCGAGCGCGCAGTGCGCATCGGGATACGTCGCGGCGAGTCGTTTGTAGTACTCCGCCGCGAAGGCCTTGCGCTCCACCGCGGTGCGCGGCCAACGCTCGCGCAGGTGGGGGAGGAGCACCGCTTTTCCCGCGCCCGAACTGGGCTTCGGCGCCTTCGCGGCCTTGCCCGAGGCGGGCTTCGTGAGCTTCGTGAGCTTCGTGAGCTTCGTTGACTTCGTGAGCTTCGTGGACTCCGTGAGCTTCGTGGCCTTCGTGGGCTTCGCAGCCGGCCGCTTCGCCGCCGGGCGCTTCGACGTCGCGCCTTTCGTCGCCTTCTTCGCCGCTCGCTTCGCTTTCATGACTGTCTCCGCTTGCGTAGACGTTCCGTGATCTGTGTCGCGCTCAGCGCGTTGATGACGTCCGAGGCCTCCAGCCATCCCTTGCGCGCGATTCCTACACCAAACTCCATGTTCGCGAGCCCGCGCGTCGAGTGCGCATCCGGTCCGATCTCGAACAAGCAGCCAAGCGACTTGGCGACCTGGCAATGCCGCCAGTCGAGATCGAGGCGGTGCGGATCGGCGTTGATCTCGAGCGCCACGCCTCGCTCCGCGGCCTTCTCGATCACCGCCTCCATGTCGATCGCGTAGGCCTCGCGGCTCAGCAGCAGCCGTCCCGTCGGATGCCCGAGAATCGTGACGTGCGGATCGTCGAGCGCGCGCAGCACGCGCGCCGTCATCGTTTCCCTGTTCATCGAGAAGCGCGAGTGCACGCTCGCGATCACGTAGTCGAAGCGGTCGAGCAGCTCGGGGTCGTAATCGATTTGCCCGTCCGCCAGAATGTCCGCCTCGACCCCCTTCAACAGGAGGATGCCGATATCGCTTGAATTCAAGCGATCTATCTCGGCGTGCTGCGCGATCACCGCGTCGGGCTTGAGCCCGCCCGCGTAGAACGCCGACTGCGAGTGATCGGAGATTCCGATGTACGTCCAGCCGAGGGCGCGCGCTGCCGCGGCCATTTCGGCGATGGTGTTCTTGCCGTCGGAATAATCGGAGTGGCAGTGAAGCACGCCGCGGACGTCGCGCGACTCGATCAGCGCCGGCAGCGCGTTCGCCGCCGCCGCCGCGATTTCGCCCCGCCCCTCGCGCATCTCGGGCTCGATGTACGCGAGCCCGAGCGCGCGATAGAGCGCGCGCTCATCGCTCACCGGAATGCGCGCGCCAGCGGCGTCGCGCAGCTCGTCCCGCACGATGGTGAGCCCGCGCGATGCCGCGTGGTCCAGCAGCTCGCGCTCGTGCACCGCGCTCCCCGTCGCCCGCCAGAGCGCGATGCTCAGCCGGTCCGGCGTCACGCAGTGCAGGTCGAGCACACTCCCATCCACGAAGTGGAGGGCCACCGCGCCGTCTCCCGTCAGTTCGGCCTCGCGCACGCCGGGCGCGCGCGCGAAATCCGCCACGACGCGCTCCGGCGCGTCGCGGCACGCCGCCACGACGTCGATGTCGCGCACGACCTCGTTGCGTCGTCGCAGCGACCCCGCGAGCATCGCCGTGTCCACGCCCGGATGCGCCCGCACCGTCGCCAGCATCTGCTCCGCCTCGGCGAGCGCGCGCTGGTAGAGCATGTAGGCACTGGTCGCGCGGAGATACGCGATTCCCTTCAGGATCTTCGCCGCGGTGCCGGCGCCGAATCGCGGCAGCTTCGCGAGGCGACCATCGTTCGCCGCCTGCTCGAGCCCCTCGACGCTCGAGATCCCGAGCCCCTCGTGGATCTTTTGAATCTTCGCGGTGCCCAGCCCCGGCACGCGCAGCATCTCGAGCAGCCCCTCGGGAATCTCGCTCCGCAGCTGTTCGAGGTAGCGCGATTCGCCGTTCTCCACGAGCTCGCGAATCGTCGACAGCGTCGCGGGCCCGATCCCCTTCAGCTCCGCGAGCTCACCCGACGCGAGAGCGGGTGCGAGATCGTCGGATTGCACGGCGACGATCGCGCCCGCCGCGTTGCGATACGCGGCGCTCTTGAACCGATTCTCGCCCTTCAGCTCGAGAAAATCGGCGATCTGCGCGAGCGCGTGCGCGACGGAACGTGGATCCATCGCTCACCGCACACGGATGTACGGGAGCTGGGTCACGCCCTCGCCGCCGGTTTCCGCCACTCGGTCGAGCCGATCCGGATGCGTGTCGAGATAGTGAAAGGCGCGGATCACCAGCGCTTCCAGCTCGCTCGTCGTCGCAAGCGTGCGGTAGCCCATGCGCTCGCCGCCCGGAATGGCATTCGAGTACGCGACCCCTTCGGCACGCCATGGATGCTCCGCACGCGCGGCCACCTTCGCCGGATCGAGATCGTCGCGGTACGACACGAGCGAGACGCCAGGGCGGTCGGGGCGCAGGCCGAGCACCATCTGCACGCGCAGATGCGCACCTGACCCCGCGCGCTGCTCCGTCTCAGCGGCGACCGCGAACATTCCATCGAGCGGCTCGTACGGCGCGTCGGCGGACACGCGCGCCCAGAGCTTCTGATATGGACACTGCAGATAGCACGCTGGTGGGCCGGCGAAGATCCAGTCACCTATCGGATACTCGGGCTCGGTGAGCAGCGACGTCACCGCATCATCGAGCGAATAGACCCGACGACCGTAGCTCCAGAACTGAAAGCCCTGATACAACAGCTCGCCGTACTCATCCATGCTGGCCGGGTCGGCATCATCTGCGACCATCTCGTCGAGGGCCGCGCCGGCGTGGCCGAGCAGCAGGAACTGATCGCGCCGGTGCACATCCGAGCCGCGCTGCTCGCCCTCGGCGCGAATCGCCGGGAAGTCATCGCGCTCGAGCGGCTCGAGGATCAGTTCGTATGGAGTGAGACGAGCGGGCACGTGGAGCGAGTTCGCAGGAATCAGGCCTGCTCCTCGACACCGGCGGCATCGTTCAGCCGTGCGACGAGCTCGTGCAGCTGATGCTCGGTGTAGTCGATCTCCTGCGCCGCACCGTCGAGGTCGACGAGCCCGGCGCGCATCGACACCGCGACCTGATTGAGATAGCGAACCTTGTTGAGGATCTCGTCTGTCACCGCGCGCAGCGAGAGGTAGCGACGCTTGTTGATGGTGGCGCGGCGGTGACGCGCGAGCAGCTCCGGTTCGGTGAGCGCGCGTGCGGCAGAAATCACTTCTTCTGTCGTGCGTCCCGACAAGGTGCCGCGATCGGGAATGCCATCGTCGTCCCATTCCTCTTCGGCGAACCACAGGCGGCCGACGTGCTCGATCCCGTCGAACGTGATGCTCAGCGTCACTGCGAGTCTCCGCTCATCGGCGGAGATCGTGGTGATCTCCCGTTCGATCGAGTCTTCCGCGGGTTTCATGACTGGACACTCGTGCGCTGGAGAAAGTCGCGAACCGCCGCGAAAAAGGCGTCCTGACCTTCAACGTAAGGGACGTGGGCGCTTTCGTCGAGCACCACGAGCTCACCATGCGGGAGCGCTGTCGCGATCAACGACGAGGAGGCCAGCGGGATGGCGTCGTGCGCCCCGTGGAGCACCAGCGTGGGGGCCTCGATCAGGGGCAGTTTGTCCGTGAGGTCGTAGCCGGCGAGGCTGTCCCACACCGACTGCTGGACCCTCGCGATCACGCGAAACGGCGTGAGCTCGCGCGCGCGCGCGGGATCGGCGAAGTAGCCCGCGACGCCGAGCTCGAAGATGCGCTTTGCGTACGCGGCCGGGTCGCGCTCGCGGAGCCCAGACTTCGCGATCGCTGCGCGCTCCTCCGCGATCCACGGCGCACGCTGCCGGCGCGCGAGCTCCTCGCTGAACTGCGCGCGAAACGCCGCGGTCGCCGGAGCGGGGCAGATGAGCACCATCCGCACCGGGGCCGGCACGTCGGCCGGAACGCTCACGCCCTCCTCGCGAAATCCGCCCGCGGCCGCGATCGCATAGAGCAGCGCGAGCAAGCCGCCCCACGAGTAGCCGACGAGGGTGAGCGGCTCGAGCGACCGCTCGCGCACCAGCGCCGCGAGGTCGGCGACGTGTGTCTTCCAGGTGATCGGCGAGCGATCGTCGCCTTTCGATCGTCCCCCGCCGCGCTGATCGTAGAAGATCAGCCGGTAGTCGTCCGCGAGCGCGAGCATCTGCGGCAGCATGTAATCGTGCGACGCCCCCGGGCCGCCGTGCAGCACGAGCAGCCGGGGTGCGTCTCCCGGTCCGTACGCGCTGCGATACAGCTCCACGCTACTCTCCGCTGCTAGGGGTGCAGCGCGACTGCCGGTGTCTTGTAGACGGCGCCGCCCTTCATCACGAACAGCGCATGTTCCATGTTCTTGATGTCCTTGAGCGGATCGCCCGGCACGGCGACGATGTCCGCCCACTTGCCCGCCGCGAGCGAACCGACGTGCTCATCCCAGCCGAGCAGCTTGGCGCCGCTGGATGTGCCGGCGACGATCGACTCCATCGGCGTCAGCCCTCCCCAGGTAGTCATCAGCGTGAACTCGTGCGCGTTCGTGCCGTGCCTGCCCACGCCGGAGTCGGTGCCGAGCGCGATCTTCACTCCGGCGGCGTGCGCGATCTTGATCGCGTTGCGCATCGCCTTGGCCGCGTCGAGCGCCTTCTGGCGCCGCAGTCCCTTGAGCACGCCGTTGTTTGCGGCGATCTCGACGACTTCGCCCGCGCTGAGCGTGGGCACGAGGTAGGTGCCCTTGGCTACCATCATCTTCGCGCCTTCCTCGTCCAGGAACGAGCCGTGCTCGATCGAGCTCACGCCGGCGCGCACCGCGACCTTGATGCCCTCGGTGCCGTGCGCGTGCGCGGCGACCTTGCGACCGAGCTTGTTTGCCTCCTCGACCATCGCGTGCAGCTCTTCGTAGGTGTACTGCGAAGCCCCGACCGCGTCGCCCTCCGAGAGCACGCCGCCCGTCGCGCACGTCTTGATGACGTCCGCGCCCTGCTTGATCTGATAGCGAACCGCGGCGCGGACCTCATCGACGCCGTTCGCAATGCCGGTCTTGTAGCTGCCGTCGAACAGCCCGGGCTTGAATCCGTTTTCGTCGCAATGACCGCCGGTGATCCCGATCGCATAGCCGGCGTTCTCCATGCGTGGTCCCCAGATCTGCCGGGCGTTGATCGCCTGGCGCAGCGCCATGTCGTCGAACAGCGGCGCGCCGACGTTGCGTACGCTCGTGAAGCCGTCGAGCAGCGTGCTCTTCGCGTGATTGACCCCGAGAATGGCGCTGTACTGATCATAATCGTGTACGGCGGACTCATCTCGTTGCGGATCGCCGAGCTCGCGGCCGGCGAGGTGCACGTGCGCGTCGATGAATCCGGGGAGCAGCGTCGCGTCACCGAGGTCGATGGTCCGCGCGCCGGTGGGCGCCTTCACGGTGGCGGCCGAGCCGACCCACGTGATGCTGTCGCCGACGACGACGATGGCCGCGTTGTTGACCTCCGCGGCGCCCGTGCCATCGATGAGGTGCGCCGCGCGAAGAACGTACGTCCCGGGTGCCGCGAGGGTGGAATCCTGCGCGGCGAGCGGCGTCGCACAAAGTACGGCGGAAACGAGCAGTGCGGAGAACGGACGACGATGCATCAGAAGCCTCCAGGGTAGTTCAGGAGCCACGCTTTCCGAGCGTGGCGGTAAGTGCGAGACGCGAGCCCGCGCGCACGACGATGACCTCGACCACGTCGCCGGGCTTGTGCGCTCCGATGGCGGCGGTGTAGTCGTAGATGTCCTTCACGAACTTGCCGCCGAATTCGACGATGATGTCGCCCGCGAGCACGCCGGCCTTGTCCGCGGGGCTCCCGGCAGTGACACCCGCGAGCTTCACCCCCGGCGCGTCGGACGACGAGCCCATGTCGGGGACGGATCCGAAATACGTGCCGTTGCTCGGCCCATTCGCCGACATCTTCGGCGGCGACGCGGAGGTGCGCACGTACGTCAGTCGCGAGGGACGATCGGCGATGTCTCGCGCGATGCGCTCGGCATAGTCGATCACCCGCGCCTCGCCGGGGACATTCACCTTGGACGAGACATCCGTCGCGCGGTGGTAGTCCTCGTGCATGTCGGTGAAGAAGTGCAGCACCGGGATCTTCTTGCCGTAGAACGAGGCGTGGTCCGAGGGGCCGAAGCCGTCGCCGACGGGATCGATCTGCAGCGGCTGCGCGGCATTCGCGCTGTCGACGATGCCACGCATCTCGGCGGCCGTCGCGACGCCGTAGACGATCAGCTTGTCGTATCGGAGGCGTCCGACCATGTCGAAGTTGAGCATCGCGTCGATGCTGTCGAGCGGAACGGGCGAATGCTCGACGAAGTATGCGGAGCCAAGGTCTCCGAGCTCCTCGGCGCTGAAGTTCACGAAGAGGATCGAACGGTGTGCCGGATGTGCGTGGAAGCGGCGTGCGAGCTCGAGCACGGCCGCGGTTCCCGATGCGTTGTCGTCGGCGCCGTGGCGGATTGCATCCTTCGCTTCCGGATCCATCGCATCGAGCGATGAGCGACCGAGATGATCGTAGTGCGCGCCGATGACGATGTATTCACCGCGGAGCGTGGCGTCGGTTCCCGGCAGCATCGCGGCGACGTTCTGCGTCGGCTGGTCGGCTTGAAGTCCCGCGTGCGCCGCGGCCGCCGAGTGCGCGGTGAAGTGCTGCAGATACGAGGCGCGACCCACGACGCACTCGCGCACCCCTGGGCGCATCTCGGGGCAGGTCGCGGAGCGTTCGATCAACTTGAGCCCGAGTCGCGCGTATTCGCGCGCAAGATACGCCGCGGCGCTGTCGTTCCCCGGCGTGCCCGTGCCGCGCCCCTCGAGTGCATCGCTCGCGAGATAGACGATGTCGGCGCGGATGCGCGCCGTGTCCGCGATCGCGGATGCGCTCATCGGCGCCGCACTCTCGGGAGCGACGCGCGACCCGTGGCAACCGAATAGAAATGCGGCCACGCTGGCGTACGCCGCGCGGCGGAGAATGGCGGGATTCATGCGATGCGGTGGGTGTGGTGAGAAGCGCGCTGCGAGTAGTATGTTATCCGCCGGTGCCCCTTCCTGCCAGACGTCCGCTCTCGACACTCGCGCTCGCGCTGATTCCGCGCGCGGTCGCCCTCAACCTTGCGCTCGGCGCCGTCGTCGGCGCGCTCAAGCTGCCGGTGTACCTCGATTCAGTGGGAACGATACTCGTCGCGGTGCTCGCGGGCCCGTGGGCGGGGATCGTCACCGGTCTCGTCTCGAACATCGTGCTCGGGCTTCTCGTGTCGCCTGCGCTGTTCGCGTTCATTCCGGTGGCGGCGATCATCGGATGGCTCGCGGGACTTTCGGCTCGGCTCGGCGCGTTCCGATCGCTGGCGGGCGCGATCGCGGCCGGGCTCGTGATCGGTATTGCGGCGGCACTCGCCTCCGCGGTGATCGTGATCGCGCTCATGGGCGGTCTCACCGCGAGCGGCGCCGGCGTACTCACCATCGCGATCCGCGCGACCCTCGGCGTCAGCATCGATAGCGCGGCGAAGATCGCGGCGGTGGCGACCGACGCGCTGGACAAGCCGCTGTCGTGCGCGCTCGTGTATCTCGTGCTCGAGCGGCTGCCGCGCCGGCTCCGCACGCGATTCCGCGGCGCGACGGCGTGATGAGCGCGCTCGATCGCTGGAATCCCCTTACGCTACTCGCGGCGTCGGTGGCGCTCGTGATCGTTGCCTTCGTCGGCCCTCAGCCGTGGGCGCCCGCGCTCGTGCTCGCGATCGCGCTCGCGATGGCGTTCGCCGGTCGCATCGGCGGCAAGGTCACGGTGCTCACGCTGCTGGTCGCGCTGCCGACGTTCGTACTTCTCGTGCTGCTCGACGCCGCCTTTCCCTCGGTTCCGTCGGCTCACACGCGATGGATTCCATCGCTGGCGGGAACGATGGACGCCGTCGCGATCTCGCTCCGCCTCGGCGCCGCCATCGTCGCGCTCGGCGTCATCGTCGTTGGCGTCGCGCCACGCCGGCTCACGCGCGCACTCGCGGCGGGCGGACTTCCCGCATGGGCCGCGTATCTCGTGATCGCATCGCTCGAAGCGGTTCCCGATGCTCGGCGCAGCGCGAGCGATGTGCTCGACGCGCAGCGCTGTCGCGGCGTCGCGGTGGGGAAGGGCACCGGCGTGCGCGGCCGGTTCCGCGCGCTCCCCCTTCTCGCGGGCCCGCTCATCGTGGGCCTCGTGACGGAGAGCGAGGAGCGCGCGCTCGCGCTCGACGCGCGCGCGTTCAATCCTCGGGCGAAGCGCACCTCGCTCGCGCCGATCGAGGATCCCGCCGGCGAAATTCGTGCGCGCCGCGTGATCTGGCTGGCGGTGCTCGCCGCCATCGCGTGGCGACTGTGGGAGTTCGTACACGTCCTCACCTTCGCCGCGTGAGCGCCGCGCCGCTCGCGCTCTCGCTGCGACTCCGCTCGGTGGCGTACGAGGGGTGGGTCGCGCTTCGCGATGTCGATCTCGACGTTGCGCGCGGGGAGATCGTTGGCATCGCGGGGCATGTCGGCGCGGGGAAGAGCACGCTCGCCCTTGCCGCGGCGGGGTTGCTCGGGCGCTCGATCCCGGCCGCGATCGATGGCTCGATCGTGCACCCGATGGGCGGCCATCCCCCCGCGGCGTTCGTGTTCGCGAATCCGTCGACGCAGCTCACGGAGCTCGGCGAGACCGTCGAGGAGGAAGTTGCCGTCGGTCCGGAGAACCAGGCGTTGCCAAGCGCGGAGATTCGCGCGCGTGTGAACGGCGCGCTGGCGCTCGCGGGCGCGACGCCTCTCGCGCGCGGGATCCCGCGCGAGCTTTCCGGCGGCGAGCTGCAGCGTGTCGCACTCGCCTCCGCGCTCGCGCTCGACGCACCGCTGCTCGTGCTCGACGAGCCGACGGCGCAGCTCGACCCTGAGGCCGCGATGGAATTCGCAAGCGCGCTCCGGTCGCTTCGCGACAACGGCGTCGCGGTGCTCATTGTCGAACAGAATCTCGAGCTGCTCGCCACGCTCGCGGATCGCGTGATCCTTCTCGCGCATGGAGCGGTGCTCGCGAGCGGTGCGCCGCTCGATGTGCTGGGGCGCGTCCCGCCATTCGACGCGCGGCTCGGCTCACTCCGCGCGCCAGGCGCCAGCGAGGCGCGCCCACGCCACAAGCTCGTCGACGGCGGCGCTCCCGTGCTGCGCATCGATGCGCTGAGCGCCGGCTACGGCGGGCGCATGGTCCTCGAAAATCTCTCGCTCACGATCGGGGCCGGGGAGGTCGTTGCGTGGATCGGTAGGAATGGCGCCGGCAAGAGCACTCTTGCCCGAACGATCATGGGGCTCGTGCCGGCTCGTGCGGGACGCATCCGGGTAGGAGGTACGGATCTCACGCCGCTCCCCGTACACGAGCGAGCGCGCGTCGCCGGCATGGTCTTTCAGGATCCGCGGCGACAGCTCTTCTCGCGAACGGTGCTCGAGGAAGCGATATTCGGACCGCGCACACTGGGTGCATCGCGCGCAGCGGCGTTGGGCCAGGCGAGAGAGGCGCTGGCAGTAGTGGGACTCGGAGTGCGCGAGAGCGAGCATCCCGGCGATCTCGCGCCCCAGTCGCAGCGAAGATTGGCGATCGCCTCAGCGCTCGCGTCGCGGCCGCAATTTCTGATGCTCGACGAGCCCACCGCGGGACAGGATGCGGAGGGCCGGCGCTTCATCGCTGCGGCGCTCGAACTGCAGCGCTCGCGAGGCGCCGCGGCGGTGATTACGCACGACCTCGGATTCGCGCAAGACGCGTGCGATCATAATGTTACGATCAACCATGGTCATGTGTCGCATATCGGGAGAACCTTTCCCGGCACGGACCTTTTCGACCGTTGACGAGAACACTTTCAGGGATCGATGTCATACGCTCTGACCTTCGCCCGGCACTTCGCTCGCCTCGTGCAATTGTTGCTCGTCGAAGGCACTGCCTTCGAGCAGCAGCTGGCCACGTTGCGGTCGCTCGTGTCCGTCTCGGAGCGGGGTCCGGTGAAGATCATTCTGCACGACATGCAGCTGCTGTCGGCCAATGCGGAGGTCGTTCCCGCGCGATTCGATGGAGTGGATGGACTCATAGCGCAGCTCATTGGGCATTCGATTCTCGAGATCGACGTTCAGCGTAACGCGAGTCCGGCGGATCTCATGCTCGTCGCCAAACTGCTCTCCATCCCGCCGTCACCGGGCAACGGCGGCGAGGTCGCCCTCTCGCGCGTGCGGGCGCTCGACGCGCAGACGATCTCCATCACGGTCGACGTCCCAGCGCTGGTGGAGGCGTCCGCCGTGCTTCCCAATTCGAAGATCGGCGTCACGGGCGCTGGCATCGTTCGCGACACCATGACGATGCTCATGCCGACCGCGGATCAGTTCGAGGCGGTGCAGGCCGCCGGCGCCGAGGTCTCGGGCGGCAACGGCGACGCTGACGAGGTCGAGTCCGAGAGCCTCGTGCATGCCCAGGATGCGGATTCGATGTTCGCGGCCTTCGCAACATTGTCCACGTCGAAGGGCTCGATGGTGGGCCTGTTCGAGCAGCTCAAGGGCGCGAAGGAGGGCTCAGACATCAGCGATCATCTCGATACGCTCGTGAAGCTCGCGGCGGATTCCTCGAGCAAGGATCGCATCGACATCGTCGCCGACGTGTTCTTCGGGCTCATCAAGAGCGAAGGAGAGATCGAGGACAAGATAGCGAAGCGCCAGTACGCGCTCGCCATTCGCAGGCTGTGCGTGCCTCGCGTGCTCAAGTGCATCGTGGAGCTCTTGCCGCGCCGTCGCGAGAACTACGAGCAGTACATGGCGATCTTCGTGCGCGCCGAGGACGATGGAGTGGAGGCGCTCGTCGAGGCGCTCATCTCGGCGCCGTCGATTACCGACCGCCGCGTGTTCTACGATTCGCTCCTTCGGATGCGCACCGGTGTTCGCACGCTCGTGCACATGCTCGGCGATCCGCGCTGGTTCGTCGTGCGCAATGCGGTCGAGCTGCTCGGCGAGATGCGCGTGGCCGAAGCGGATGTGGAACTCGGGAAGCTGCTCGAGCACCGCGACGATCGCGTGCGCACCGCGGCCGCGACCGCGCTGGCAAAGCTCGGACCCGGCGTTGCGGCGAAGGGGCTGCGCGGCGCGCTGCGCGACGCGCCCGAACAGGTGCGCGAGCGCGCCGCGGAGACCATGGCGCTGCAGCGCGGAGGCTCGGTGGACTCGCTCATGCGCGCGCTCGACAGGGAGGAGGACGATCGCGTACAGATGGCGATGGTCAACGCGCTCGGCCAGCTCGGTACGCCCCTCGCCATCGAGAAGCTGACGGACATCGCACGCTCGGATAAAGGGCTGCTCAACAGGAGCCGCCCAACACCGATGCGCGTCGCGGCCGTGCACGCGCTCGGCGAGATGAAGACATCGAGCGCGCTCGCGGCGCTGCAGACGCTGCTGCGCGACAAGGAGAAGGCGGTGCGCGGCGCGGCGTCGTGGGTGATGATGGGGCGGAAGCGCGAGAGCGGAAAGTTCCCCACGCCAACCGTCACTGGAAACGTCGACGACGAATGATTCCTCACCGGCCGAAAAATGTCCCCACCCGCGAATCGACCCGCGGATGGGGACATTCCTTTTTCGCCCGTTACTTCTTCAGCTTCGCGAAGGCCTTCGACATGTACACGAACATCTCCTCCACGAGCGCCTTCCACCGCTTGGCGATCGCGAGGATTTCCGGCGACGCCGGATCGACGTTCGCCGCCATCGCGTTGCGCACCTTTGGAATGATCTCGTTCCAGGAGTCGCGAACCTCCTGCATGTGCTCCTCGGTAATCGAGGTTCTCCGGTCGCGGAGCACCTCGAGCTGCTCCGCCGTGAAATATTTCTCCGTTGTGGTCATCGCCTGAATGATTTGGCAGAGGTCATCGATCGATGTCGCCTCCACTCTGTCCATGTGCGTCGCGAGCGTTTCCATACGCTCGGCCAGGCGGTTCTGCAGAGCGATGTGCTCGTGCAGCCTGGCGAGATGCAGGTCGATCACTTGGCGAGGCGTCATCTCCGCTCCGTCGAGCAGCCGTTTCACCTCGTCCAGCGGAATCCCCATCACGCGCAGTGACTGGATCTGCTGGAGCCGCTCGACATCCGACTGCTGGTACAGTCGGTGGCCAGACGGCGTGCGCAGCGTGGGCACGAGCAGCCCGATCTCGTCGTAGTGGTGGAGCGCGCGCACCGACATGCCCGTCCGGTCCGCCAGCTCTCCCACCTTCCAGGGTGGTAGCGTCTTCGTTTTCATCCGCGGTGCGGGAATCGTGTTTGTGGCCACGAAGGCAGTGTAATTCCTCACGTAACGTGAGGTGCAAGGGGCAGTTTGCAAAGAAACGTGGATATGCAGGGAGGAGCCGTGCCGAGAGTGCCGCGCTCGCACCGAGCGCCAGTCCTCAACGCCGGCGCTGCGCCGACAGGCTCAGCCACTCCCGGGCAAGCTGGTGAAGCTCGCGATACGCTTCCCATGCCGAGCGCGCCCATTCGCCGACGGCACGGCCGTAGAGTGCTGGGTCTTCGATTCCCGAAACGTGCCCGATCGTCAACTCGCCACGCGACACGGGCAGCTCCGGCTTCTCCAAGTGCGGATTAGTGCTCAACCACTTGTGAATTCCGCTGAGCAGCGTCTGATCGTTTCCGCGCTCCACAGCCACGCACAATCCTCACAAGTGCGCCGCGAGCGACTTCGCCGACCGCACGTACGGCGAATGCTGCACGCAGTAGCTGTCGACGGCGAGGCGGTGGTACTGCCAGTACAAGGCAGACTGCTCGAAATCACGCGCGAACAAGAGGTCTCGGAGTCCGGCACAGTCGCTCTCTCCCACGAGCGTCCGCAGGCCGCATTCTGTGCAGAGCTCTCCCGTCTCCAGCACGCAACTGCTCCGTCTTGGTCCGCTTACCGCGCGGTGAAGTCCGTCTTCTCGTCCACCCGCCGGCACGCCTCGGCGATGAGCGTCGCGGCGCGGTCGACGTCCTCCAGGCTCACGAGCTCGTTCGGCGAGTGCATGTAGCGATTCGGCACCGACACCAGCGCCGTCGCAACGCCCTGCGCGGATACGTGAATGGCGTCGGCATCGGTCGACGTGTCCCGTCCGGCCGCTTGCAGCGTGTACGGAATCTGGAGATCGTCGGCGGCGCCTCGCAGTGTGCGGAAGACCACTGGGCTGATGATCGATCCGCGCGTGAGCACTGGGCCGCTTCCGATCGCGTGCTCGCCGAGCTCCTTCTTCTCGACGCCGGGATGATCGGTGGCGAACGTGACGTCGACGACAATCGCCATCTGCGCGCCGATGCACGACGCACACACACCCGCGCCGCCGCCGTGCCACGCGATCTCCTCCTGCGTCGTCGCCGCCGCTACCACCTTCGCCTTGCCCGGTGATTCGTTGTAGCGGCGCAGCGCCTCGAGCACCACGAAGGCGCCGATCCGATCGTCGACGGAGCGCGACACGATGCGATTGTTGGGAAGCTGCACGCTCCTCGAGTCGATGACACCGGCGTCGCCGACGCTCAGCTGCTGGCTCGCCTCCGCGCGGTTCGCAGCCCCGATATCTACCCAGAGATCCGTCATCTTCGACGCCTTGTCGCGATCTTCGGTCTTCATCAAATGGATCGGCTTCTTCCCGACGACGCCGATCACATCGCCACTGGTGCCGAGGAAGCGGATTCGCTGCGCGACCAGCACCTGCGGGTCCCACCCGCCGATTCCGGAGATGTGGACGTAGCCATCCTCATCGATGTGCTGGATGATGATCCCGATCTCATCGATGTGGCCGGCGAGCATGATGATCGGGCGGCCATCGGCGTTCACCGTCGCCATGCTGTTGCCGTGTACGTCGGCTTCCACCTTCGCAAACTTGCCAGCCTCCTCTCGCCAGACTCGTGCGGGCGCGGACTCGAATCCCGACGGCCCGGGCGTATCGAGGAGACGTTTGAGAAAGGTGACCGACGAATCACTCAACATGTTGGTGCCGGATGATGGAAGGTGGACGACGAGAGCGCCAGGCAATTATAAGCGCGATCGTCAGCGGATCGTCAGCGCGCGAAGCAGCTTGTTACGCGGCGAGGACCCGAACCGCGCGAGCGCGGGATGGCCGAAGAAAAACGGAGGGATGCAGAATTTCGGCGAGCGTTTCGACGCCGTCGACCAGGCGCGGGCCGGGACGACTGAGCAGTCCGCCGGAGTCCATCGCCCACACGCTGCGGTGCGCGAGCCTGCTCCAGTCCTGCCTCTTCATCTGCATCGCGCCCTCGGCCGCGGCGCGCTGCACGTCGTACCCGCACGGCGCGACGATCACCGTATCCGGTTTGGCGGCAACGACTTCTCCCATCGTTACGACTCGCGATCGCTCGCCCGCCCGGGCCAGCACCTCAGTGCCGCCGGCCTTCCGGACCATCTGCGGCACCCAGTGACCCGCATTGTAGATGGGATCCGTCCATTCGAGCACCGCAACGCGAGGTCTCGGAACGGATGCCACTAGGAGCCGCTCGTGCACTCTCCAGAGGCGGTTCTCGAGCTGTGTGACGAACGCCTCCGCGATCGCCCATCGCTCGATCGCTGCACCGACGCGCCGGATGTCGTTGAACATCTCCTCGAGAGAATCCGCCGACAGCGACAGCACGACAGGCGGATTCCAGAGGCTCTCGGCGATGATCCGCACGTCGGATTCCCGAATCGCGCAGACGTCGCAGATTCCCTGCGTGATGATGAGGTCGGGCTGGAGCCTCGCAATCGCATCGGCATCCAGCACATGCAGCGAATCGCCGAGCGTGTCCGCGGCGCGCACCATTCGGTCGATCTCGCCGGGCGCGGCGTTCGAATCGATCGTCGATCGCGTCACGCGCGGAATGCCGGGATGCAGACACTCCGACGGATAGTCGCTGTCGTGAGAGATGCCGACGAGCATGTCGAACGCGCCGAGCGCGCAGACGATCTCGGTGGCCGCGGGAAGAAGCGAGATGATGCGCACTAATGCTCGCGTCCGCCGCCCGCGCGGCCCACACGGTAGAGCGGCACCGTGAGGAAGAGCACGTAGAGGATGATCGCCGCGGCGGCGCTCGCGCCGACGAAGCCGACGTTCTTAGAGAAATCGATCGCGTCCGCGACCGTGCGGCCATCGGCGAGCTTCCAGATCGCGAGCACCGACAGCCCGACGCCCATGATCGCGCCCCCGGCGATCAGTCCGGACGAGAAGAGCACGCCGGGGCCCGAGTCGGCCTTCGCGCCCACGCGATCTTCCGCCGGCAACCGCTGCTCGACCAGCCACCGCACGACGCCGCCCATGAACATCGTCGCCGATGTCGAAATGGGGAGATACACGCCGACGGCGACGGGGAGCGAGGGAATGCCGAGGATCTCCATCGCGATCGCGAGGAATGCGCCGATCAGGATGAGTCCCCACGGCAGCTTCTGCGTGAGGATGCCATCGACCACGAGCGCCATGATCTGCGCCTTTGGCGAGTCGAGCTTCTCGACCGTGCGTCCGCTCACGTCCTTCGGATAGCGTCCCGCAATGCCGGGGTCGACGAGATAGTGAATCGTGTGCTGCGCGTCGACGAGATACTTCCCGGCGGGAGCGCCACCCTGCGTCTCGTAGAGATGTCCCACCTGATAGCTGACACCCTGCACCGTCTCCGTCGCGCCGGCATCAATCGTCGACACGGTGACGCCCGGATAGCTCTTCTCGACGATCGTGCGGTGCGCCGTGTTGAGCAGCGCGATCATGCCGCCGATCAGCAGCGCGGAGGTCGTCACGCCGATGAGAAGTCCGATCTGTTGGCGCGCCGGCGTCGCACCCACGATGTAGCCGGTCTTGAGGTCCTGCGACGTCGCACCCGCGACGGCGGCGGCCACGCAGACGACGCCGCCGATCGTGAGCGCGAGCACGCGGTGCTCGGCGCCCGTCCAGCCGATCGCGAGAAAGATCAGCGCCGTGAGCAGCACTGTGGCGACCGTCATCCCCGAAATCGGATTCGAAGACGCGCCGATCTGTCCCGTGATTCGGCTCGACACCGTGACGAACAGAAACGCAAAGCCCACCGCCAAGAGCGCCGCGAGAAGATTGATCCCGATCTGGGGCAGCGCGATCATCGCGATCGCGCACGCCACGACGCCACCGAGCACCACGCCGATGGGCAGGTCGCGATCGGTGCGCGGGCGCGCGGTGCTGCTCGAGCGATCATCCGCGGAGCGACGGAAGCCACCCACGAGTGCAGCGACGATGGTCGGCAGCGATCGCATGAGGCTGATCAACCCCGCCGCCGTCACGGCGCCGGCGCCAATGTAGTACACGTAGTTCGCGCGCACGGCCGTCGCGTCCATTCCGCTGATCAGCCCAGTGCCCGGCGGGATGATGTCGGTGAGCCCGCCACCGAAAAGCTTGATCGTCGGGATCAGCACGAAGTACGACAGGCATCCGCCCGCGAAGAGATAGCCGGCGATGCGGGGACCGATGATGTAGCCGACGCCGGTGAGCTCCGGGCTGATCTCGGCGCGGATCTCGCCGAACAGCTCGATCCTTCCCGTTGGCGCCAGTCGCTGAAAGACGTATCGCGGTACTTCCTGCCAGAGGTGCAGCCCGCTCACGAGGAACTTGTAGAGCGCCGCGAGCCCGAAGCCGAGGAACACGGTGCGCGCCTGCACGCCGCGCTCCTCGCCGACGATCAGCACCTCGGCCGCCGCCGTTCCCTCGGGGTACTTGAGCGTCTTTCGCTCCTTCACGATGAGCGCGTTGCGCAGCGGGATCATGAGGAGGACGCCGAGGAGCCCGCCCACCACCGCGACCGCGGCAACCTTCGTCCATGGCAGGTTGTAGCCGAGGAGCAGCAGTGCGGGGAGCGTGAACACGATGCCCGCGGCGACCGACTCGCCCGCGGATCCCGTGGTCTGCACCATGTTGTTCTGCAGAATCGTGGCGGGCTTCGCGCCGAACGACTTCGAGATGTATCTGAAGATCGTGATCGAGAGCACCGAGATCGGAATCGACGCGCTTACCGTGAGCCCGACCTTGAGCGCGAGGTAGACGCTCGAGAGCGCGAATACGAGTCCGAGCACGATGCCGAGCGCGATCGCCCCGGGTGTGAGCTCGGCGAGGTCCTTTGTCGACGCGACGTAGGGAACGTGCACATCATCGTCTGCGGCGATCGGAATCTGGTCTGCCTCCGCATTGAGCGGGGGCTGGGTGGGAATCGACATGCGCTCCTCGTCGAGTGACGGGGGCAATATGGCCGACCGGCATCGGCCCGGGGAAGAGACACCGGGCCCGCGAACCTGTTCAACACTGCGTCGGGAGCCATGCAGACGCTCACGCCTTCGCCTCCGTCGCCGCCATCCGGCGCGCTCGCCGCGCCCGCCACACGAGCCATACGATCGCCGTCACGGTGGCTGCGAGCGGCAGCAGCGTTCCCATCGCCGCGATGGTCGAGGCAATGAAGCCGATGAAGTTGCGCCACGCCTGCCGGAATGCGTCGGCGAGCACGCCGAGGGTTCCCGTGCCGGCCACGACGGGTGGCTTTTCGTGCACGGTGACAGACAACGTGCTCATCGCCGCCCGCGTCCGCAGATAGCGCATCCGACCTTCCTGGCGCTCGATCTCCTCGCGCACGCGCGCAAGCTCGCGCTCCACGGCGAGCACGTCGCTGAGCTTTCCGGTGCGCGTCCCGAGGATGTCGATGAGCCGTTGTTCGAGCTTGTGGCCATTCTCCGCGCGCGCCGCGACGTCGACGAACTCCTCTCCCACATCCTCCGCGCTCACGCTCACCGATTCGAGCGAGCCGATCGGCTGCAACCCGTTGATCACGTCGTCGAAGTGCGCTGCCGGAAGCTTGATCTCGAGCGTCGCCGTGTGCATCTGCTCGTCGCCCGACGAGATCGAGCTGTTGGCGACGAAGCCCCCGACGCGGCTCGAAAGGGCGCGCACGGCGCGTATGCCGCGCTCGAGCGAGTCCACCTGCACGCTCGCCTGTCCGGTGCGGATGATCATTGAGCTGATGACCGAGTCGCTCCGCCCCGGGCGCGGGGAGGTCACCGGTGCCGAGGTTGCATCAAGCGCTACTGCAGGGGGCGCGTCCGCCGGTTTGAGATTTCCCGCGTCTCCCTCCGCCTTCGCCATGAGCGCGGGCGCGCCGATCTGCGCGCGCGCCCTCGACATTTCGTCGCCCATTCTCTTTTCGGCGGGACGCGCGGCATCGTGGCCGCAGCCGGCAATCAGTGTCGCGATGCACAGCAGGTAGGGGGCACTCCGCATGTCGCCCTCGATGTGAGCGGCGAGCCGTCATGGCCCGCACACACATGGGACGCCGGCGTGCGCCGCACTTGCACACGCCGCCTGAGGGGTGCGCGAGGCTGGCTCTAGACCGCCGCCCCGAGCGACGTCAGCGCGTCCCGAAGATC
>DATCPC010000062.1:0-3526 GCA_036564355.1 Gemmatimonadaceae bacterium
AGCGTGACGCCGCGATCGGCGCTGGCGCTGGTGCTGTGATCGGCGCGGTCACCAGCAGGAATAAGGTGAAGGGTGCGATCATCGGTGGCGCGGCCGGAGCGATCCTCGGCGGCATCATCGGCAACAACGTCGACAAGACGAAGAAGTAAGGGCTGCCCGCTCAAGCTTCTCGGCGCTCCGCACTAGGAATAGTGCGGGGCGCTTTTTTTTTTGACTGCAGTTGACCCAAAATTTCGTAATAGCCTAGCTTGTGTTCCGCCCGATTGTGCCTTACGATGAACGCCCATGTCTCCAGATCCAAGCCACGCGGCTCCGCAGGAAGAGGCCGCGCCTCTCCGCGCACTGTGCATTGCGCGCCATTGCTTTTTGAGCGAGCACATCGCACGGTATTTCGCCCGGATGGGCGTCGTCACGACCGAGGCGGTGGGGTTCGATGCGGCGATCGAGGCCGCGCGTGAAGCATCGCCCGACGTGGTCATCTGCGACTACGACCTTCTGGCGACGATTCCGCTCGAGAAGTGGGAACGTGACGAACTACTCTCCAATACTCCGGTGATCGCTGTGAGCCTGACGCGGCACTCTCAGGAGCTGCATCTGCTGGACGTCAATGGGATTGCCGGATTTCTCTATCTGCCGACGCTGGAGACCGGCCCTGCGCTCAAGATTCTGCATGCGGCCGCGGCTCGCTCGAAGTACACGCTCCCCCAGCCTCTGAGCACAGCGCCAAGGCCAGTAGAGCGCGGTTAAATTTAGAGGCATGAGCTCCGATCCGATCACGGGCGTCTTCAACGACGGATATATAAGCGAGGCATACGAAGCCTATCGGCGCGACCCGGCGTCGGTGGACGAATCGTGGCGGCAATTCTTCCGGTTCGCCGAGAGGCTGAGCGGCGCCGCGCCTGGCACGGCAGGAGAGACTCCTTCGACAGCGCGGGTCGATGCCGAGCTGCTCAGGAAAGTTGCTGCTGCCGCGAAGCTCGTCGATGCGATCCGCAATTTTGGCCACCTCGCCGTCCCGCTGGATCCGCTTGGCACCCCACCCGATGGAACTCCCGAGCTCACTCCGGAATTCCATGGCCTGAGCGAGGAAGATCTACAGAGGATTCCTGCCGATGCGCTCGGTGGCGAGGGCGGAACCGCCGCAGACGTAGTCGCCAGCCTCCGGGAGTTTTATTCGTCGCGAATCGGCTTCGAGATCTCGCACCTCGGCAAAGTCGATGAGCGCGAGTGGCTGCGAGAGCAGATCGAGAGTGGGCGACTCAACGCACCGCTCAGCGAGGAAGAGAAGCGCGCGATTCTGCAGCGGCTCACCGAAGTCGATGGACTCGAGCGTTTTCTCGGCCGCGCGTATCAAGGGTACAAGCGCTTCTCGATTGAGGGCGGAGACATCCTCGTTCCGATGCTCGACGTCGCGATCGAAGCGGCCGCGACGCATGGCACGCGCGAGATCGATCTGGCGATGGCCCATCGTGGCCGCATCAACGTTCTCGCCCACATACTGGGCAAGCCGTACGCGACAATCTTCGAGGAGTTCGAAGGCAAGCACGCGACGACCAACGCGGTGAGTGAAACCGGCGACGTGAAATACCACCTTGGAGCGCGCGGAACGAGACAGACGGCGAGTGGCGGTGAAGTCGATATTGTGCTGATCCCGAATCCAAGCCATCTCGAGGTGGTGAACCCCGTGCTCGAAGGAGTTGCGCGGGCGCGACAGGTTCTGGCGGGTGGCGGGCAGCGGGACGAGTCGGCGGTTCTTCCGGTCTGCGTTCACGGCGACGCGGCGTTTCCCGGCGAAGGAGTGGTGGCTGAGACTTTCAATCTTTCGGGACTGGAAGGTTTCCGCACAGGCGGAACGCTTCACGTCATCGTCAACAATCAGGTTGGATTCACGACTGATGCAATCGATGGGCGCTCGACACACTACGCCAGCGATCTCGCCAAGGGATTCGAGGTGCCGATCATCCACGTCAACGCCGATGATGCGGAGTCGTGCGTGCACGTGACGAGACTCAGTATCGAGTATCGCGCCAGGTTCGCAAAGGACTTCCTCATCGACGTCGTTGGCTACAGGCGTCACGGACACAATGAGACGGACGAGCCGTCCTTCACGCAGCCAGAGCTCTACAAGAAAATTCGCTCGCATCCTTCGCCGCGCGAGGTTTGGGGCAATCGCCTCGTCGCCGAAGGAGTCGTTACCGACGATGAAGTAAAGAAGCTCGATGCCGATGCGGCGGCGAACTTCGACCGCATTCAAACGGCGATGAAGAGTGGGGAGATCCATCCGCCCGAGCACCGCGCGCCGAAGGAAGGAGAGGCGGATCTGTCAGCTGCGAGCGCGGATACCGGAGTCGATGCTGATCGCCTGCGCGCGCTCAATGAGCGTTTGCTCAAATGGCCCTCGACGCTCAAGGTGAATCCGCGGCTTGCGAAAACTCTGGCGCGGCGCGCGGAGGCGATGGGTGACGCAGGCGGAATCGACTGGGGACACGCGGAAGCGCTTGCCTTCGCCTCACTCCTCACGGATGGAACGTCGATCCGTCTCACGGGTCAGGACGCCGAGCGCGCGACCTTCTCGCACCGACAGGCGGTGCTGCACGATGCCGAGTCGGGCGAGATCTACGTTCCGCTCGCGCACGTCGGCGACGGAGCAAAGCACGGCCGGTTCGAGATCTACAACAGCCCACTCTCGGAAATGGCGGTGCTTGGATTCGAGTACGGATACAGCACCGCCGCAGAGGACACGCTGGTGTTGTGGGAAGCGCAGTACGGAGATTTCGTGAACGTCGCGCAGCCGATCATCGACCAGTTCATCGCCGCCGATCGGGCCAAGTGGGGGCAGGATTCATCGGTGGTGCTCCTGCTTCCGCACGGGTACGAGGGACAGGGGCCCGAGCACTCGAGCGCACGTCTCGAGAGATTTCTCCAGCTCTGCGCCGAGGGGAATCAGCGTGTCGCTTATCCTTCGACGCCGGCGCAGTACTTCCACATCCTGAGACGCCAGGCAGCACTGTCCGAGCGTCGTCCGCTGATTCTGATGCAGCCCAAGAGTCTGTTGCGTCTGCCCGAGGCGGCATCGAAGCTTAGCGACCTCGTTTCCGGAAGTTTCCGTCACGTGATCGACGATCCGGTCGCGTCGCAAACGCGAGAAGCGATTACGCGCCTAGTGTTCTGCACGGGGAAGATCTACTACGATCTCGCGGCCAAGCGCGCACCGCACGTGGCAATCGTGAGGATCGAGGAACTGTACCCGTGGCCGGGGAATCATGTCGCGACGATCGTCGACCTATATCCGGCGATCGAGGAAGTTGTCTGGGCGCAGGAAGAGCCGAAGAATCAGGGCGCGTGGTCGTACGTCGCGCCGCGTCTCCGGATGTCGACGGGCAACGCGCTGCTGACCCGATACGTGGGGCGTCCCGATCGCGCGAGCCCCGCGGAGGGGTACGCCGAGATGCACAAGAAGGAGCAGGAGCGCATCGTAACCGCGGTGAATGCGCCGGTGCAGCAGGCATCGGGCGCGAAACGTCGC